>CAYOGM010000059.1:0-15895 GCA_964403595.1 uncultured Acetatifactor sp.
TATTAAAGATAAAAAGAGAATTGTAGTAAAAATCGGTTCCTCCTCCCTCCAACATCCGGAGACGGGCGATATGGATTATATTCGTATGGAAAAGCTGGTGCGTGAGCTTTGCGATATCCGCAATCAGGGCAAGGATGTGGTACTGGTGACCTCCGGTGCCATTGCGGCAGGACGGCAGGCGGTGAATTTGAAGGATATAAAGGCGAATACCGATGCAGAGGCATTGGCAATTAAGCAGGCTTGCTCCGCAGTGGGCCAGGCGCGTCTGATGACCGTTTATCAGAAGCTTTTTGCAGAGTACAATCAAGTAGCTGCACAGATTCTTATGACCAAGAATACCATTGTGGACAGTCTGAATCGTTATAATGCCCATAATACTTTTAGAGAGCTTCTTAAGATGGGCGCAATTCCTGTTGTTAATGAAAATGACACGGTTGCTACCTATGAAATTGAAATTGGTGACAACGATACCTTGTCTGCTATTGTAGCAGCTTTGGTGGATGCGGATTTGTTGATCTTATTGTCTGATATTGATGGACTTTATACCGATGATCCCCGCAAGAATCCTGATGCGAAGTTTATTGAGCAGGTGGATGAGCTGACTGAGGAATACATGAACATGGGTAAGGGCAGTACCGGTAGCAGTGTGGGAACCGGCGGCATGAATACCAAGATGATTGCAGCCAAGATTGCAACAAGCTCCAACGTGGATATGATTATTGCCAACAGCAAGGATATCGGTGTGCTCCATGAGATTCTCGCAGGTGAGAATAAGGGAACGCTCTTTGTGGCTCACAAGGATGAGGGCTTTGATTTGCCAAGCTTTGTAGAGCACTTACATAAGGACTAATATAGGATAAAGAATATTGTGAGAAGGTTCCTTTTCGGAATAGTGTACCTTTTAGTCGTTTCAAGTTTGTTCGGAGTATCTATAGACAAAAACTGGGGAAATAGAATCCATTTTTACGAAAAAAAGGATTCTAAAAAGGATATTATTTTGTATAGATACTGATTTGGTTCTTAAATACTCCAAAAACCCTTAATTCTCTATGAAAAGGGATTCCAAATCAGTAATTTTTCTCTATAGATACTTTTGACTTGATATGAATTAGAAACACATTTCAGAAAAGGAATATGAGAAAATGTATTAAGATGAAAAATTTGAGGTGACAAACTATGAACATGGATGAACGTATTAAGCGTATTAATGAACTTTATCATAAGTCTAAGGCGGAAGGCTTGACAGAGGAAGAGAAGGCTGAGCAGGCACAGCTTCGCAAGGAATATGTGGAGAACGTGAAAGGAAATCTGAGAGCACAGCTTAACAGTATTACCATTCAAAATGAAGATGGCACCACGGAGAATCTGGGTGAAAAGTATGGAAATAAATAGTGTTAAGAAGGTTCTGCGCCGGTCGGTTCTGCAACTTCGGGATGAATTATCCGAGGATGAGCAAAAGCGTGCTGCTTTTCTGATTACGGAGCGTATTTTAGGGCATCAGTGGTATTATCTGTCTAATGTGGTGCTTGGTTTTGCAGGATATGGCAGTGAAATTAGTACCGATGAGATTTTGTCAGAGACTCTTCGCAGTGGCAAAAAGTTATATCTTCCCAAGATTGAAGGGGATGAGATGAATTTTTACAGAGTTCAGGATTTGTCAGAACTTCAGGTTGGATATAAGGGTATCAGAGAGCCTAAAGGTGATTCTGAAAGGTATGTTTATGAAGTTGAAACAGATGTCAGGATTTTGATGCTTATGCCCGGAGTGGCCTTTGATATGTTTAGAAATCGTATGGGCTATGGCAAGGGTTTTTATGACAGATTCTTAGAGGATAAGCCTGAACTTCAACTTCGTACCATCGGAATTGGACACAAGTGTCAGATGGTGGAAGAAGTGCCCTGCGATGAACATGATGTGAAGCCTTATCAAGTGATTTGTGTGTAGAAGCAGTCAGATGGTTTCTAATATTTTATCCTATGTTACATGGTGAGAAAATGAAAAAACTGATTAAAATATTGAATACATTAGAAGAAGCAAATATTTATTATAAGCTAGATAAGTGTAATGATGAGTATATTATGATAGATGTTGCGATTCCGGGGGAACGTTGGGAAATTGAAGTATCTGATGAAGATATACGAATAGAGCGTTTCAAGTCATATGGGGACATAATGGGCGAGGAAGGTATAGAGCTTTTGCTTGAAGAGTGCACGGATTGACTATTAAATTTTATCATCGAATTAGGAGGAATAGAAAATGACAGATTTGAATGTAATGGGGCAGAAGGCCGCTGCTGCCAAATATCTGCTACAGAAGGCCACTACCGAAGAGAAAAACAATGTATTGAAGAAGGCGGCAGCGCTCTTGGTGGAGCATGAGGCAGAGCTTCTTGCAGCCAATGCCAAAGATATTGCGGCAGGTGAAACGGCAGGTATGCATCCCGGTCTGGTGGACAGACTGCGACTGACTTCTGAGCGTATTGTAGGTATGGCAGAGGGACTTTTGCAGATTGTTGAGTTGCCGGATTGTATCGGTGAGGTGCTGGAAAGCTTTGACAGACCCAATGGTTTGCATATCGAAAAGAGACGTGTACCCTTGGGCGTAATTGGTATCATTTATGAGTCTCGTCCCAATGTGACGGCGGATGCCTTCGGACTTTGCTTTAAGACCGGTAATGCGGTGATTTTGAAGGGTGGCAGAGATGCCATTCATTCTAATATTGCCATTGCGAAGGTGTTAAGAGAGGCTCTAAAGGCCTGTGGAATGACCGAGGATGCGGTTCAGCTCATTGAGGATACAGACCGTGCGGTGACTGCTGAATTTATGAAACTGAATCAGTATGTAGATGTGTTAATTCCCAGAGGTGGTGCAGGTTTGATTCGCAGCGTAGTGGAGAATAGTACCATTCCTGTAATTGAGACCGGAACCGGTAACTGTCATGTGTATGTGGACAAGGCCGCTGACCTTGATATGGCAATCGAGATTATCTATAATGCTAAGACCCAGCGTATCGGTGTATGTAATGCTTGTGAGAGTCTTGTGGTACATGAGGATATCAAGGAGGCATTTTTGCCCAAGCTGGCTGAAAAGCTTCGGGAAAAGAATGTAGAGCTGCGTGGCGATGAGGCGGTTTGTGCTATTTTACCGGATTGTGTACCTGCAACAGAGGATGATTACGGCACTGAGTATCTGGATTATATTCTTTCCATGAAGACCATAAGTAGTGTGGATGAGGCCATTGCCCACATCAATAAATACAATACCAAACATTCTGAGTGTGTTGTGACTGCGGATGCAAAAGTGGCAGAGCAGTTTTTGAATGAAGTGGATGCAGCATGTGTTTATGTGAATGCTTCCACTAGATTTACCGATGGATTTGAGTTTGGTTTCGGTGCAGAGATTGGCATTAGTACCCAGAAGCTTCACGCAAGAGGTCCCATGGGACTTAGAGAACTTACCTCCTATAAGTATACTGTGGAGGGTAATGGACAGATACGCGGCTAATTAAGAAAAAGGAGAGGCTATGTTTGGTTTAGATATAGTATATGAATGGCTGCTTATATCGTTGATTCCTTTTTCTATTCAGTGGCTGTTTTGCATTAAGGCTAAACGAATAATAGTAAAATGCATTCCGCTTTTATTGTTGCTGCCGGGAATTGTTTTTGTAATATTAAATGAGGCAGGAGTATTTGGTTTGTATTTTGCCGCGGGAGATTTTGGATATGGAGTTGTATATTTAGTTGATTTGCTAATTGAGGGTTTGTTAGTTACAGGTTTTGCTGGGGCTTGGATTATGTATTGGGTTCGGCTACGAAAAAGAGGTACTAATGTAAAAAATTCAATTAAGAAAAGTACAGATTAGAGGAGCGTTATGAAAGAAGTTAACAACAGTATCTGGCACACAATGAGTACTCAGCGTGTGACCCCCACAGATTTTATCTGTGTAATTGAAATTGCGAAGGGTAGTAAGAATAAGTATGAGCTTGATAAGGAAACCGGTCTTTTGATTTTGGACCGTATCTTACATACCTCTACCCACTATCCTGCAAACTATGGATTTATTCCCCGTACTTATGGTGATGATGGAGACCCTTTGGATGTGTTGCTTTTGTGTTCGGAGTCCATTCAGCCAATGACTCTGGTGCGGGCATATCCCATCGGTGTAATTTCTATGTTGGATAATGGTAAGGGAGACGAGAAGATTATTGCAGTTCCCTTTGATGACCCTAATTATAATTGCTATCATGACATCAGTGAGTTGCCACCTCATATTGTGGATGAGATGGAACATTTTTTCATGATTTATAAATCACTTGAAAACAAGACTACCGCTGTAAATGAGAAGGGCAATCGCGAGGAAGCAGTTGAAGTAATCAGAAAATGTCTGGATAACTATATTGATACCTTCATCAAGAGTTGGTAAAGCATTATAAAAATGTGTAAAAATAGGAGGGGAAGCCTATGAGTAGCATGAGAGGAATTGACACACCTGTCAGACAGAGCCGTAGAAAGGTTTTTAAGGAGGTTGCTAATCTTGCATATCATTCTACCAATTTAAAGGATGATATGGAGGCACTTCCCTATAAAATGGTGGATTATGAACATTCTCAGTATCGGGAGAATGTTTACAGGGAGCGTGCGATTATCAGAGAACGCATCCGACTTGCCATGGGTATGAGTCTGCGTCCTGAAAACCGCGAGCGTCCCGGACATCTGACAGAAGGGTTGGAAGAGAGTAATATTGATGAAAAATATTATGAACCCCCTTTGATGCAGGTGATTCCCTCGGCATGTAATGCCTGCCCTGAGAATCTTTATGAAGTCACCAGTTCCTGTATGGGTTGTGTGGCACATCCCTGTCAGGCAGTATGTCCCAGAGGGGCGATTTCCATGGTAAATGGAAAATCTGTAATAGACCAGGAAAAGTGTATTAAGTGTGGTAAATGTAGAGAGGTCTGTCCCTATGATGCAATTTGCCACAAGGAACGTCCTTGCAAGCATGCCTGTGGCATTGGAGCTATTAAGTCTGATAAGGCTGGTAGGGCAACTATTGATAATGACATGTGTGTCTCCTGTGGTATGTGTATGGTCAGTTGTCCTTTTGGGGCAATTGCAGACAAATCACAGATATTCCAGCTGATTCGTGCCATGCAGTCAGGGCGTAAGATTATTGCGCAGGTAGCTCCTGCATTTGTAGGTCAGTTTGGACCTAAGGTTACTCCTGAAATGTTTAAAACAGCTCTTAAAGAGCTTGGTTTTGCGGATGTGTATGAGACGGCTCTTGGTGCAGATTTAGGGTGTATGGCTGAGGCTGAGCATTATGTGAAGGAGGTTGCAAGTGGCAATCAGGCATTTGCATTAACCTCATGTTGTCCCTCATGGTCTGTTATGGCAAAGCATCTGTTCCCTGAGACCATTGACAAAATCAGCCATGAGCTTACGCCTATGGTGGCTACAGCCCGTATTATCAAGGAAAAACATCCTGATGCTTCAGTGGTATTTATTGGTCCTTGTGCTTCCAAGAAGCTGGAGGCAAGCCGAAGAACGGTGCGCTCCGATGTGGATTTTGTCATTACATTTGAAGAGCTTACCGGTATGTTTGAAGCTAAGGGTATTTTCTTGGAAGAAATTAAAGCAATGGATGCCATGGAGGATGCTACCGGTGCCGGAAGAGGATATGGCGTGGCAGGTGGTGTGGCTTCGGCTATTGAGGATTATATTAAAGCAAATTATCCGGGTACTGAAGTACATATTGAGCATGCTGAAAGTCTTGCGGAATGCAAGAAGATTCTACTTCTAGCCAAAGCTGGCAAAATGAATGGCTGTCTGATTGAAGGTATGGCCTGTCCCGGTGGTTGTGTGGCTGGTGCGGGTACAAATATTGCAATTCCACAGGCGACAAAGGAAGTTGCTAAGTTTAAGGCAGCGGCAGCGAAGGCACTACCTGATGAAAATGCAGATTAAATAATCCATATGAAAGCGAAAACAACTTGCAACGCGACTTAATTCTTTGTATAATTGTTCGTGTTATATTTGTGAATTAATATTTAAAATAAAAAGAAGTATGTAAATACTTTGGAATGGAGGAAGAAATGACGAAAATCAGAACCAGATACGCACCCAGCCCTACAGGACGTATGCATGTGGGCAACCTGCGTTCTGCATTATATGAGTTTTTGATTGCCAAGCATGAGGGTGGAGACTTTATGCTTCGTATCGAGGACACTGACCAGGAGCGTTTTGTAGAGGGCGCTACTGAGATTATTTACCGTACATTGGAGAAAACCGGACTTATTCATGATGAAGGTCCCGATAAGGATGGCGGTGTAGGTCCCTACGTTCAGAGTGGGCGTATGAAGACCGGTATCTATATGAAGTATGCTAAGGAGCTTGTTGAGAAGGGTGAGGCTTATTATTGCTTCTGTGACAAGGAACGTCTGGCTTCCCTTAAGACAGAGGTGGTAGAAGGCAAGGAAATCAGCATCTACGACAAGCATTGTCTGTCTCTTTCCAAGGAAGAGGTTGAGGACAATCTTTCTGCAGGCAAGCCCTTTGTTATTCGTCAGAACATTCCTAATGAGGGTACCACAACCTTCCGCGATGAGCTTTATGGTGACATTACTGTAGAGAATGCAGAGCTGGATGATATGATTCTTATGAAGACAGATGGTTATCCCACCTATAATTTTGCAAATGTAGTGGACGACCATACCATGAATATTACTCATGTGGTAAGAGGAAATGAGTATCTTTCTTCCTCCCCTAAGTATCAGAGACTGTATGATGCATTTGGTTGGGAGAGCCCGGTTTATATCCATCTGCCTCTGATTACCGATGAGAACCACAAGAAGCTCTCCAAGAGAAGCGGTCATTCCTCCTTTGAGGATTTGATTGAGCAGGGCTTTGTGACTGAAGCCATTGTAAACTATATTGCCCTTCTGGGATGGAGTCCTGAGGATAATCGTGAGATTTTCACTTTGGACGAGCTGATCAAGGATTTTGATTATCATCGCATCAGCAAGTCTCCTGCGGTATTCGATATCGTGAAGCTTCGCTGGATGAACGGTGAGTACATTAAGGCAATGGACTTTGATGTATTTTATGAGATGGCAGAGCCTTATCTGAAGGAGGTTCTTAAGAAGGATTTTGACCTTAAGAAGATTGCGAACATGGTGAAAACCCGTATTGAGGTGTTCCCTGATATTGCTTCTCATATTGATTTCTTTGAGGAAATGCCGGAGTATAGTGTAGAGATGTATACTCACAAGAAGATGAAGACCAATTCTGAGACTTCACTTGAAGTTCTTAAAGATTTGCTTCCTGTTTTGGAGGCGCAAGAGGATTACAGTAATGACGGGCTGTATGCAACTCTTGCAAAATATGTAGAGGAGAAGGGCGTGAAGAATGGTTATGTAATGTGGCCTATTCGTACCGCTGTCTCCGGTAAACAGATGACCCCTGCAGGCGCTACCGAGATTATGGAGGTACTTGGCAAGGAGGAGAGTCTGAATCGTATCAGAAAGGGCATTGAGCTGTTAGAGAATGCCCAGTAATCAAATGAATCCCGCACAGCTTCAGGCTGTGATGCATGGAGAGGGCCCTATGCTTGTCTTAGCAGGGCCCGGCTCCGGCAAAACTACCGTCATAGTCAATCGTATTCTATATCTTATCAAGGAACGTCGAATTCCCCCGGAAGAAATTTTAGTAGTAACATTTACCAAGGACGCAGCCCTTTCTATGCAAAATCGTTTTGTGAAGGAAGCTGGAGAGCATTTGGCAGTGAATTTTGGCACCTTTCATTCAGTTTTTTATCATATCTTGCGTGAAGCCGATTACTTCGGTTCTACAAATTCAGCGCAACTATTTACCCAGTCACGGAAAAAGAATATCCTGATAACAATTTTGAAAGAAGTGTCTTCTCGAAGGGAAAAGTATGTGGATATGGAGACCCTAAAAGAAGAGGTAGAGCATTTTCTTAGTGCTATAGGTTTTTATAAAAACACGGAAGATGAGGAAGCAGCGGTTAAGTTTCTTTCAGAAGAGTGGAGGGATGATTTTAAGAAGATATTTGAGGAGTTTCGCAAGTGTATGCGTAAGCAGGGTGGTCTGGATTTTGATGATATGGTATATGAGTGCAGAGAATTGTTTTTAAGAGATAAGGAATGCTTGAAATACTGGCAGGAACGATTTTCATATATTCTGGTGGATGAGATGCAGGACATCAATCCTCTGCAATATGAAGTGTTGAAGCTTTTGTCCGACAAGCATCGGAATCTTTTTGTGGTGGGGGATGATGACCAGTCTATCTATGGTTTCCGAGGGTCTAAGCCGGCATGTGTCCGACGGTTTTTGGAGGATTTTAGGGCGAAACAGGTGATTTTGAATGCTAATTATCGAAGTTCGCAAATGATTGTAAAGATGTCGGAAAAGGTTATTGCAGAAAATAAGGAACGCTTTGCCAAGGAATGTTTTGCAGCAGGACCTATGGCTGAATGTAAGGAAAGTGTGGTTATAAAAGTGTTTCAGGAGGCATCTGAGCAGCTGGGATGGATTAAAGAAGAATTAAAGGAATTTATAAAATCTGGGGATAAAGAGCATAAAAGCCAAATGGATGTAGCATATAAGATGCATACGAGTACTGCAGAGCATGAGACCTGTGCAGTGCTATTCCGTACCAATACTCAGATGCAACGGGTAGCATCCGCTTTAACAAGAGCGAACATACCTTTCTCCATGCGGGGGCAGACAGGCAATCCTTACGACCATTTTATTGCTAAGGACATCATGGCGTATTTGCGATTTGCAAGAGGAGAGCGAAGCAGGGAACTTTTTCTGCGGATTATGAATCGTCCGGTACGTTATTTGGACAGGGAGGCTGTGGGGGAGATGAATCCTGTGGATTTGATGAAGCTTCGGATGAATTATGCAAGGCGGGGACGGCCAACGGATAGTGGTGCCATGCAAGAAATAGATGCCTTGAATCAACAACTAACCGCTTTGAAAAGAATGTCTCCGGGGCCGGCAGTTACTTATCTTTGTAAGGCTGTGGGATATGAAAAATATCTTCGAGAGAAAGCGAAGTCCGGGGAGCAACTGGAAGAGTGGTTAGAATTATTGGATTTTCTGAAGCAGGAGGCAAAGGAATACTGTAATTTGGAAGAATGGGTCAGTGCTCAAAAGAAAACTGAACAGAGGCTGGGGAAAATTGGAGGACGGAACGGTTACGGAGAGAAAGTGGCTAGTAGTGAAGTGAGGCAGGAGCCGCACATACATCTTATGACGGTTCATGCCTCCAAGGGACTGGAATTTGACCGTGTGATAATCCCGGATTGTAATGAAAAGACCTTTCCTCATGGTAATATGCCGGATAAGGAAACGGTAGAAGAAGAGCGTCGTATTTTTTATGTTGGAATGACCAGGGCAAAAAAACGGCTGGAGCTTCTCTGCGTAACAGGAAGCAAAGAACGCCCCAAAGTTTTGAGTCGGTTTTTGAATCCGATAAAAGAACTTATACGGAAGGATAATCAGAGATAGTTGAATAAAAATCCCCCACCTGAATAGGCAGGGGAATTTCAGATTAGGTTCGGTGTAAACCGAATTATTCTTCAACGATTTCGTCAAACTCGCAGTTGTCCAGATACTCATCAAAAGCATCTGCAACCTTTTCGTATTCTGCATCATCTGCGATATAAGTGAGTTCAGGCTCCTCGTTAGGGTCATCTGGATTCTCGCTGTATCCGTAGAACCATACTTCGCCGTCTTCATTTTCGCCCTCATCATTCAGGGGAAGCAGTACGATGTAGTCCTTTTTCTCAACTGTGAGGATAGTGATAACTGCACAATTTACAAGTGTGCCGTCTTCAAGCTCCAGTTCTACAGTCATTTCTTCATCTTCGTAATCTTTTTGATTTGCCATAGCAATCTCCTTTCATGCAACTTGCAAGTATTTTGGATAACTCAATTATAATGGCTTGTGATTTTTTGCGCAATACTATATAATATTTTTATCTGAAATTTAGGAGGCCGGGATGACAACACCTACGATGAACAGCTTAAAACCATATCCTTTGGGAGCCCACATAGAGAACAGCGCAGTACGTTTTTCTTTTGTTTCTAAGAGAGAGGACTGTGGAGTTGTACTTTTTGACAAAAATAGTGGTAAAAGACTGGCGAAGATTGCTTTTACCGAGAATGAGAGAATTGGCAATGTATATTGCAAATATATAACAGACATAGATGCTTCAAAGATTTCCTATCAGTTTTATGAGGGAAATGAAATGATACCGGATCGCTATGCAAGAGGCTTTGCAGGTCAATTTAAATTTGGCAGGGAGCGTAAAATGTCAGAGTGGCGGGCGGTGCTTGCAGATGGCAACTTTGACTGGCAGCAAGATAAACGTCCCAGACTTGCCTATGAGGAAAGTGTGATTTATTGTGCCCATGTGAGAGGATTTACGCAACATCCTTCTTCCAAGGTGGCAGGCAGAGGTACTTTTGCGGGAATGGCAGAGAAACTTGCTTATCTGAAAGAAACCGGTATTACTACGGTTGAATTACAGCCGGCTTATGAATTTGCTGAGATTCCTACAGAAGCAGAGCGCAAGGCTATGCTGAGTGCCCAGAGTCCGACTCTTATGAACAGTCAGAATGAGGACAATGTGGCAATTCAAAAGGAGCTGGATATGCTTTGCCCCAAAAAATGTAATTACTGGGGATACAAGCATGGATATTATTATGCCCCTAAGGCTGCTTACGCGGCAGGAGAAGATGCTTGCACAGAGTTTAAGGAGATGATTCGTGCCTTTCATAGGGAGGGCATGGAGATTGTCATGCAGTTTTATTTTCCGAAGACGGTTAAACCTGTGGAAATCATTGATATTCTGAAATTCTGGGTACTGGAATACCATGTGGATGGCTTCCATCTTATGGGAGAAAATTTACCCATTGATTTGATTGCTTCGGATGATATGCTGGCAGATACCAAGCTTTGGTACTATTATTTTGATACGGATAAAATTTATGGTCGAGGTGTGCATGGAAGACGCAATCTTGCGGTTTATACAGATGATTATTTGTACACCATGCGTAAGTTTTTGAAGGGCGATGAGGGAATGCTGGATAAGGTATTGCCCCAGATGCGCCAGATACCTTTTAAGACAGGACGTATTCATTATATAAACAACTACTATGGAATGACTTTGATGGATATGGTGTCTTATGACAGAAAGCATAATGAGGCCAATGGTGAGGACAATCGTGACGGTAACGATTTTAATTACAGCTGGAATTGTGGGGAAGAAGGCTCCAGCAGAAGAAAAAGGGTACAGAATCTTCGCCTGAAGCAGATAAAAAATGCTATGACTATGCTGGCTTTTACCCAGTCTACTCCCTTGATTTTTATGGGAGATGAGTTTGGTAACTCCCAAAAGGGCAATAATAATCCCTATTGTCAGGATAATGCAGTTACCTGGCTTGATTGGAATGATTTAAACCGGAATGCTGAGGTCTATGCCTTTTGGAAAGAGATGATAGCTCTTAGAAAGGCTCATCCTATTTTGCGCCCGGAGGATGAACTAAAGATTATGGATTATATTTCCTGCGGATATCCGGATTTGTCTTATCATGGGGAGAGTGCATGGAGGGCCAGAACGGACAGTTATAATCGTCAGATTGGCATTATGTATTGTGGCAAGTATGCAAGACTTACCCGAGGCGAGGAGGATGCCTTTCTTTATCTTGCCATGAATATGTATTGGGAGAATGGCAGACTTGCCATGCCTAAGCTTCCCAAGGGATTGAAATGGGAGTTGAAATATTGCACAGATAAGGAAAATGTAGCTGTTTCCAAAGCGATTGGAGATAAGACTGTAGTTGCTGAAACAGATAAAGCAGAAGATACCAAGGTTACCACGGAGATACAGATTCCGGCAAGAAGCTGTGCGGTTTATATTAGTGTGCCGGATGAAGAATATGTTAAGCAGACGGGAAGGACTGCTAAACGTGGGATAAAGGTTGTTGCCGGTGCAGAGAGTTACAACGACAGAACCGTGTTTTAGTTTAGGGGTGTAAAATTAGGAATAGGAACGGAGATTATCTATGGGAAATGCATGGAAGCATTTCAAAACAATCACATACCATAAATATCTGGTGGCTAAAGGATGCTTTAAGGTTGGACTTTATAGACAGGGCATTCTGCATGATATGTCCAAGTACAGTCCTGCAGAGTTTTGGGTAGGTGTCAGACACTATCAAGGCAACAGAAGTCCTAATGACGCAGAGAGGGAGGCTAAGGGCTATTCCTCGGCATGGCTCCATCATAAGGGGCGCAACAAGCATCATTATGAATATTGGATGGATTATAGCAAGAATGCTACACCCGGAGAACTTGTTCCTATGCCTATGCCGGACAAATATATTGCGGAGATGATTATGGACCGCATTGCGGCCTGTAAGGTGTATAAGGGCAAAGATTATACTGACAAGGCTGCCTATGAATATTATTTGAAGAGCATGAATCCCAAGACGATGCATGAATATACTGCCAAAGTGCTGGGAAGTATGCTCAAGACCCTTGCAGAGGAAGGCGAGGAGGAAATGTATCGCCGGGTTCGTGAGGAATTGGTGAAAAAATCATAGTATTTTCGAGGCTGACTCGGAACAGTTACTGTAAAATTATGCTTTATGCCAAGGGACAGGCAACAAATGGAGAAAACGGAATAGAATACAGTAAATCATTTTATGTAGGTATAAAGAGATGAATTGCTGGATTATTTTATTGTTACTGTTTTGTTGCAGTAAAGGAAATGGTTGTGTGAGCGGTGGATGTGCAGGTAATAACTGCGGATGCGGGAATGTAGGCGGTGCCAATGAGGATAGTGATTGCGGATGCCATCACCACCATCATCATGACTGCGACTGCAATAATCAGTCCGATTATGAGGCTGAGGAGCGCAGAGCAGTCAGAGCTGTATGGGAAGCCAAGGAAGCGAAGTATGAGGCCAGAGAGGCTGTACGTGAGGCGAAGGAGGCTCTCAGAGATGTAAGAGATGCAAGAGAAGCTTGTGACAACTCAATGCCTTCTTTGAGAAATAACTACAATTATACTGATTATGATAATGATTGTGGTTGCAGAAACTAAGTGAATATAGGTTATATGTTTGGAAAACGGCTGCCTTAATAAGGTAGTCGTTTTTGCGTAGGATAATATTTTAGAAAAAGTAAAATGTTGTTTGTTAAGTACTTGTCATTTGCAAAGAATAGGAGTATAATTTATGGTAATTATTACCAAAAAAATACAAATGAGAGGAGAAAAAGTGTAATGAATGCATTAAAAAGACCAAAGAGAAGTGTGAAACGGTTCTTTGCAGCTATGCTTTGTGTTGCCTTGATGTTTGATGGCACAGGGATGCAGGTGTTGGCGGGAACGGTGCCTGTGTCTGTTGAGGACACAAGTGAAAGTAATGTCATCAGTGCCAAGGATACCGGAAATGTCGGTACGACTGATGGGGGAACAACGGATGGTAGTCAAGAAGGTATTGCCACCGGTGTTTACTATGGAATGGATTGGAAAATTGACAGTAACGGTGCGATGACTATTTCTGGTGAGTATGATGAATCTGCGGTAGGTGATTCGTGGAGTAGTTATGCGGATAGTGTGCTTAGTGTGAAGGTAACCGCTACAGGGGTGACGAGCACAAGTAATTGGTTTCATAGTTTCACTAACCTGACAACAACAGATTTTAGTGAGTTTAATACTAGCCAAGTTATAGATATGTCTTATATGTTTTATGATTGTAGCAGTCTGACCAGTTTGGATTTGGGAAAATTTGACACTGCTAAAGTTACAGATATGTCTATGATGTTTAGTGGATGTAGCAAGTTGGTAAGTTTAGATTTGAGCAATTTCAACACGGCTAATGTACAAGGTATGGGGTATATGTTTGCTCGCTGTGAATCATTGACAAATTTGAATGTAAGTAAATTTGATACCAGTAAAGTAACAGCAATGTGCTGTATGTTTGATGGTTGTAGCAGTTTGACGGCATTAGATTTGAGTAGCTTTAACACAGAAAATGTTGATGTAATGTATGCCATGTTTAGTAATTGTGAAAAATTGACAGAGCTGAATTTAAGCAATTTTAATACCAGTAAGGTTAACCATATGGATTCAATGTTTAGTGGTTGTAGCAGTTTGACTAGCTTAGATGTAAGTAGCTTTGATACCAGTAATGTGGTTTATTTGAGTTCGATGTTTTATGGTTGTAGCAGTTTAACAAGTTTAGCTATAAGTGGATTTAACACGAGTAAAGCTTATGATTTGGGTTATATGTTTTTTGGGTGTAAAAGCTTGCAAAGTTTGGATTTAAGTAATTTTGACTTTTCAAATGCGGCATCTGTGACAAATATATTGTATGGTTGTACAGCTCTTGAAAGTGTGAATGCGCCCAAGAATGTAACAACAGTAGTGACATTACCGAGTGCGTTTGAAGATTCAGAGGGCAATATATATCAAAATCTTCCTATGAATTTGACAGAGTCAGTTTTGCTTCAAAAATCGGAAAGTGTTATGGTTGCTGGTGAGTATTATGGAATGGAATGGCACATTGATAATTCTGGAGTTTTGAATATTTCCGGTGAATATGATGGTTTTAATTATGGTACTTTTTGGCAAAATTACTCAAGTTCCATAACAAGTGTTAAGGTAACGGCTACTGGTGTAACAAGTACTAATTCTTGGTTTTATGGAATGAGTGCATTAAAAGACGTTGATCTGAGTGAATTTGACACCAGTCAGGTTACAGATATGTATGCAATGTTTTATGGATGTAGTGCATTGAAGAAATTGGACTTGAGTACATTTGATACCAGTCAGGTTCAAGTGATGAATTATATGTTTTATGGATGTAATGCCTTGGAGAGTTTAGATTTAAGTGGATTTGATATGTCAAATGTTCAAGATCTAAATTACTTTTTAGTGCTTTCATCAAACTTGGATTACATAAAAACTCCTAAAAATCTTGAGTTCAGTGTTTCGTTGCCTACTGCATTTGAGGATTCAGAAGGAAATGTTTATGTTAAATTGCCAAAGAAGAGTGGACAGTCCATTTCACTTCAAAAATCTGATAAGTATATAGCCTCAGGCTTATATTATGGAATGGAGTGGACAATTGATAATGATGGTCATTTGGCGATAGCAGGCGAATATGATAGCAAAAATAAGGGCACATTTTGGGGGACATATCGCAATAATGTAACTAGTGCAAAAGTTACAGTTGCAGGAGCAAAGTCTACAAATGGCTGGTTTGCGTATATGAGTAATTTAGAAGAGGTTGATTTGAGTGAATTTGACACCAGTCAGGTTACTGATATGCAAAATATGTTTAAGAATTGTTGTTTGTTAACAATGGTGGATGTAAGCAAGTTTAATACGAGTCAGGTTACCAATATGAACTATATGTTTATAAATTGTGAGAACTTGATGGAGTTGGATTTAAGTGGTTTTGATATGAGTCAAGTGTCTAATGCGGAAGGAATGTTAGCTTATACCACAAAACTCGAGAAAATTAATACACCTAAAAATCTAATTTTAAATGTGGATTTACAGAATGCATATGTAGACGAAACTGGAAAACTCTATGGTTTTCTTCCAAAAGAATGCAAAACATCTCTGACTTTGAAGCGCTCAGAGGAGTATATTGCAATTGGAAAATATTGTGGAATGGATTGGTCCTTGGATAAGAATGGGTATCTTTTGATTTCCGGCGAATATGATGATTCTACTAAAGGAAGAAGTTGGAGTAGTTATGGTGAATTAATTAAATCAGCAAAGGTAACTGCTATAGGAGTTACAAGTACGAGACTTTGGTTCTGTACTGATGAAGGTAATAACATCAC
>CAYOGM010000060.1:0-15842 GCA_964403595.1 uncultured Acetatifactor sp.
TTCCAACTTATTCAGAGTGGTGGAGGTACATAGGACCTGTGAAGCCACGGCAACCCCTGAGAAGGAAGGTGCCAACCTGAGCGAGATTACCTTGAACAATAAGTGGATTTGATTATTGACATGATTAAAGTCCGCATTATTGCGGACTTTTTGTTTGTGAAAGGAGAGAAAAATGGAAAAAGAAAAGAGATTATTTACCTCCGAGTCAGTGACAGAGGGACATCCTGACAAGATTTGTGATGCGGTTTCTGATGCGGTGCTGGATGCGTTGATGGCACAGGATCCATTCAGCCGTGTGGCATGTGAGACCTGTACTAATACCGGTTTTGTGCTGGTAATGGGAGAGATCACAACCAAGGCGAATATTGATATCCCTGCAATTGTGAGAAAGACTGTGACGGATATTGGTTATGATGCATCCGAGAAGGGATTTGACGGTAATACCTGTGCGGTTATGGTTGCTTTGGACAAGCAGTCCGCAGACATTGCAATGGGTGTGGACAAGGCTTTGGAGGCGAAGAGCGGCGAGGCCGGCATGACCGATGACGAGCTGGAAGCAATCGGCGCTGGAGACCAGGGTATGATGTTTGGTTATGCTACCAACGAGACTGAGGAGTATATGCCTTACCCTATCGCATTGGCACACAAGCTGACCATGAAGCTGACAGAGGTGCGTAAGAACGGAACTCTCGGCTATCTTCGTCCCGATGGTAAGAGCCAGGTATCTGTAGAGTATGATGAGAATGACAAGCCTGTTCGTCTGGAAGCAGTAGTGCTTTCTACTCAGCATGATGAGAAGGTGACTCAGGAGCAGATTCATGAAGATATCAAGAAATATGTATTTGATGCAGTGCTTCCCAAGGAGATGATTGATGAGAATACGAAGTTCTATATCAATCCTACCGGACGTTTTGTAATCGGTGGACCTAACGGAGACAGCGGTTTGACCGGACGTAAGATTATTGTAGATACCTACGGCGGTTATGCACGCCACGGCGGCGGAGCATTCTCCGGTAAGGACTGTACCAAGGTAGATAGAAGTGCAGCTTATGCAGCACGTTATGTGGCTAAGAATATCGTTGCGGCCGGACTGGCTGAGAAGTGCGAGATTCAGCTTTCCTACGCAATCGGTGTGGCTCGTCCCACCTCCATTATGGTAGACACCTTCGGTACCGGTAAGCTTTCTGATGAGAAGCTGGTTGAGATGATTCGCGAGAACTTTGATTTGAGACCTGCCGGCATTATCAAGATGCTGGATTTGAGAAGACCTATCTACAGTGCAACAGCAAGCTACGGACATTTTGGACGTGCCGATGTGGAGTTGCCTTGGGAGAAACTGGATAAAGTGGATGTGCTGAAAAAGTATCTGTAATCAATGAGACCGGCTGTGTGACAGCCGGTCCTGTTGCAATAGGAGGTGAGGCGTATGGAGTATAATACAAATGACCTTTCCAGGCTTTTGGATGTATCTACAAACACTATCAGACGCTATGAGAAGATGGGATATCTGAGTGCTGAGAGAAATGAGCAGAATGGGTATCGTATATTCAGCCATGCAGATGTGGAGAAATTAATGTACGTGGCTAAATACCGCAAGTTGGGATTTGGTCACGAGGAAATAGCTGATATCTTGCAGGAGGACCGGGCAGATATTGTGGAACGGTTCCGCCGCAGGAAAGAGGAAATTGATGCTGAGATACTTCATCTGCATGCATTGAGCCATATGCTGAAGGATGATATTCTTTTGATGAATCATGTGGAGGAATATGGTTCTGATATTATAGAGCTGGAGTGCAGTCCATTCCATTATGTTTTGTATCAAAAAAGAGGGAAACTGTGTGGTCCCGGTATTTATGCAGAGAAATTGCATCAATTTATGTCAAACTGTGTTGAGTTTGAATATATTTACCTGTTTGAACAGCAGGATGTTATGGATGGCAAAATGATATACAGTGAAGGTGTGGGAGCACATAAGCACCGGACAGAGAAGTACAATATAGATGTGGGTGAACCGGTGCAGTTTTATGAGCGCAGACCCTGTATTTTGAAATTTATGCGCGTGCCTTTGGATTTCAGAGGGGCTGCGGATGCTGACCCGGAAAGATTGTTTCAGCATGTGTTTGGGGATTTTCAAAAGTATATGGAAGAACATAATATGGAGGTCGGTGGAGATGCGCTGGCATTGAAGATTGGCTATTCCAAGGAAGAAGACGCGAAGTGGCAGTATATACTGATGCATTTGCCTATTATACAGAAATAGCAATAGGGTTTGGTAAATGGGATTGGTTGTTTGTTTTGGACAAAACAGCCAATCTTTTTTTGTGAATTTTTTTGAGCGTATTTCCTTGACCGTGACTGGGTGTCATGGGGTAAAATAGATAGTAATTGGAATTAAAATAATAATGCAAAAATTAGGAGGGAAGCAATGAAAATCAAAAGAATATTCCAAAAAGTCATTGCAACAGCTTGTGCGGCATCTATGGTGTTCACAGGACTGATTTCAGACCTTGGCATGGTTAAGGCTGAAGCTGCGGCAGAGCACACGCTCTGGGTTGTAGGTGACTCCACCGTATGTGCATTTAGCGATAGCTATTACTATCCCAGATACGGTTACGGTACTCAGATTGACAAATATCTGGACGGAACCTATGATGTTCAGAACCTGGCGGTGTCAGGTACAAGTTCTAAGAGCTTTACTTCACACGCTAATTATACCACTTTGACAAGTGGTATTCAGGCTGGAGATACTCTGGTAATAGGCTTCGGTCACAATGATGAGAAGGCTGAGGATACTGCTAGATATACTTCTCCCGATGGTGATTATACCACAGAAGGTTCTTTCGCTAAGAGCCTGTATGACAACTATATTACCATGGCTAAGAGTAAGGGCGCAGAGGTTATTCTTTGTACACCTATTGTAAGAAGAACTGCTACCACCGGTTCATGGAGCAACAATCAGCTGCATATAGCAAATGGTGGCGATTATGCTCAGGTGATTCGTGATTTGGGAACAGCGCAGAGCATTCCTGTAGTTGATTTGACTACATTGACCAAGAATTTGTATGATGAACTTGGTGCAGCTGAGACATTGTATCTCCATGCGTGGAATTCCAGCAAGGAAGAAAGTGTGGACAACACCCATTTGAACATCTATGGTGCCAAGAAGGTGGCATGGCTGTTTGCAAATGCTGTGAAGGATACCACTGCAACTTTGGCATCTCATATTAGTCTGACTGCAGGGGAGCCTACCAAGGCAAATGATTTGGTAGTCAATTCGGAGTATGTAGAGCTTGACTATAGCGGTGAGCTTGCACAGAGTGAGTTGTATAAGGACTATATTCTGGTTGGCGGCGGTAACGGCGATGGAGATGATGTTACCGATACCAATGATGGAGATGACGTTACTGGTACTGTTGATGGAGAGGATATTGTCTTCAAGGGTACAGCATTTGGTAATATAGGTGGAGATCCGTCTACTTCCAATTTTATTGCTGAGACGGATGCAGACGGTAATATGCATTTGCAGGTAAAAAATAACAAGGGTAAGATTGCAAGTAATGCGGACGGTCTTGTTATGTATTATTATAAAGTTCCCGTTGGATGTAATTTCAAGCTTTCTGCCAAGGCAACAGTGAATTCCATAGCTGCTGACAAGCAGGCTGCATTTGGTCTGATGGCTCGTGATGATATGTACATTGATGAAAATATCGCAACACTTGCATCGGATTATGTGGTAGCAGGTACTCTTGGTACCGGTTGTAACTGCTTCTACCGTAAATCCGGTAGTTTGGGCGGCAGGGTTGCATTGACTACAGAGACCATTGAGGCAGGTAAGACATATGATTTGAGCATTGTAAGTAACTCTGACGGTTACACCTGTACCTTTGGAAATGAGCCTGCACAGAGCGCAGGTTATGACTTTGCATTGACCACTGTGGATTCTGAATATGTATACATCGGTATGTTTGCTGCAAGAAATGCAGACGTTACATTCAGTGATATTACACTGTGGGCTGAGAAGGCTTATGAGATTGAAGTGACTAGTGCCGGAAATGGTACTGCTAAGGCAGACAAGCCCAGAGCAAAAGAAGGCGCTACCGTAACCTTGACAGCTACTCCTGATGAGGGTTATATTTTTGAAAAATGGTCCATAGAGAGTGATGTTTCTGTGGAAATCAAGGACAATCAGTTTGTTATGCCTGCTTGCGATGTGAAAGTAGCAGCAAGCTTTGTGGCAGACCCCAATGCGCCGGCAGATGGTGACGATAAGGATACTACCGACGGAAATGATAAAGACGCCTCCGACGGTGAAGATAAGGGAACCGGAGACGGTAACGACAAGGGAACCGGAGACGGCAACGACAAGCCTGTAAATACCGAAGGATTCAAGGTAAGACTTGCTGATCCCAATGCACAGTATGTGTACACCGGCAGTGCTATTACTCCTGCAATCGTTGTAACCAACAATGGCGAAAGACTGGTATCCGGTGTGGATTACACCGTAAAGTATACCAATAACGTAAATACTTCCGTAAATGCGACGAAGATGCCTACCATTACCGTTACCGGTAAGGGCAATATCGCAGGTGCTGTCTCCACTACATTCGAAATTACTCAGAAGGATATCGCAGATTCTGATATCGTAGAGGGTAGTGTAGTAGTTGCCAAGGGCTCCAAGGCATCACCGATTCTGCTTTACAAGAATAAGTTGCTTGGCAAGAAGGATTTCACCAATGCGGATGCAGCTAAGACGTTCGATGCAGATGGTACCATGACCATCACCGGACAGGGCAACTTCAAGGGAACTCGAACCATCGATGTTAAGGCTGTTGATAAGAAGGATTTGAAGAAGCTTGCTGTAACAGTTGGCAAGGAGAAGCTGGTTTACAATGGCCAGGAGCAGGTTCCTACCATTACTGTAACAGATAAGAAAGATAAGACACTTCCTCCTTTGGAAGAGAATAAGGATTATATCATCGTATACGGTGGCAGCAAGGCAAATGCAGGAACCGTGAAGTTTACCGTAGTAGGTCTTGGATACTACAGCGGTACCGTGGCAAAGAGCTACAAGATTAGTCCTCTGGCAGTGAAGGATATCAGCCAGATGGAAGTAACCGGAGTGAATGCAGAGGGATATGAGTTCCTCAGCAAGGGAGTTACTATCGGAGATGATTTGAAGGTAACTTACAAGGCAATGAATGTAGTGCTTACCGAGGGTAAGGATTACAAGATTTCCTACAGTGCGAACAAGAAGGTTGGTACTGCCAAGTACACCATCAAGTTCCAGGGTAACTTCAAGGGCAGCAAGCCTGTGACAGGAACCTTCAAAATCGTAGCAGCACCGCTTTCCGATGCTACGGCAAAGGTTGTACTTCCCGACCAGATTTACAAGGGCAAGCCCAATGTATACAAGTCCAAGCCCATCGTGGATGTTGCAGGTGTGACTCTGAAGGCATCCAACTACACTGTGAAGTACTACACAGATGCAGAGATGACCAAGGAAGTAGGTAAGGACAACAAGGTAAGTCTCGCAGATGGACAGGCATATGCAACTGTATATGTGAAGATTGAAGGTAAGGGCAACTACGCACCCAAGAATGGTGAGTTTGCAAAAGCAGAATACAGAGTATATGCAAAGGATGTTTACAATGACCTTTCCAAGGCGAAAGTTACCTTCGTGGATGCGAACGGCAACACGGTTAAGAATGTTGCTTATACAGGAAATGAGCTGGAGCCCGCTGTTAAGGTTGAGTGCAAGGTTAATGGCGCATGGGTGACAGTTCCCGCAGATCAGTATGAAGTATCTTACACCAACAATGTGAACAGAGGTAAGATGACTGTAGTAGTTACCGGAACCGGTAAGGAATACGCAGGCAGCAAGACCGCGAAGACCAGCATTGTGGCTAAGAGCTTGAAGGATGTATTGGATTTGTGGAAATAAAGAATTGGTCATTCTATATTACTTCCTTAAATAAAGAGGAGCATCGCAAAACAACTGATTATGGTTGTGGAGCGATGCTCCTTTTTGTTTGTAGGAAACACCTTGTCGACCAGGCGTGCTAAAGCACTGAGAATTAGTCAAATTAAATAAGGTTTATGCCGTTAAGAATCATAAAATGTGAAAAATGGACAAAAAAGAACCTTTATTTTTGTGGGTAATTTAGTAGGCGGAATGCTTGACCGTGACCTTGTGTCATGCCTTAAAATTCTAGGTAACTGGTAAATTGCGAACAAAAAGAAAATGGAGGGAAGCAATGAAACGGCGAACTAAGAAACTAGTAGACAAATTTGTTGCCATAATGTGCACATTATCTATGTTGGTTACCGGTATGGTAAGCGACTTGGGTGTTATGAATGTTATGGCAGAAGAGGACGAGGCTGCGGAATACCGTACTGAGTGGAGTTTCCGTAACAATTCTGAACTGTTTGGAGAGGAATATGCTGTTCTGATTCAGAAAGGCTCAGAGGTGGAGACAGCGAATGTTGCAGGTCTGAAAATTGACACTACCTCAGGTGGTAAGTTTCAGACAACGGAAAGAACCGATTGGGCACTGGTAAGTGCAGGGACAATTATTACGATTCCTGTAGCAGGTCCCAGTAAGGTGACTATTACTGCATATTCCAATGTTCAAAACTTTTCCGTGGATGGACAGGTTGCAGATGCGGCAGCGACAGAAGCCACCTTTGTCTGTGAAGGAACAGATAACAAGGTAACGCTTACCGTAAGTGCACAGGACTATCTTGGCTCCATTGTTGTTAAGGAACATGTGACAGTAGAGGAAGGAACCATTGATTTTATCACAACGAATCTTGCAGATGCAGCAGGTATTTCAACCACAAGCATGGCAGATTCCGGTTCAGGACATGGTTTGAAAACTACTGCATATACCGGTTCTACAATGACCCTTACCTTGGCGAAGAAGGCAAACGTTACCGTAACAGCTTGTCGCTATGGAGTGGGTGTGGATGCTCTGATGGAGGCATCTTCCGGCAAGGTAAGTACTGAGTTAGTTGATGAAGGCAATGCCGGAGCTGTAAATGCACCTGTATTTACTGTAACCGGAGCAGATGCAGGTGAGCTTACTTTGAGCTTTACCAGCGAGGGTAACTGTATTTACATTCACAGTGTTGCTGTAGAGTATGTGGAGGAAGACGGTACTCATGGCGGTAATGATAATGAAGAGAAAGACGGTACTCATGGCGGTAATGATACAGAATATCGTACAGTGTGGGATTTCCGTAGTGGCTCTGAGCTTATAGGTGCTAACGGTGTTAAAATTCAAAATACTAGCGGAACTTTTGCGGATTTGAATATTGATGCTACTGCAAGCGGAGCGAAATTTGATGCTACTTTAAGTGATTGGGCGCAGGTAAATGCAGGTACAATTATCGAAATTCCTGTGGCTGGTTCCAGTAAGGTGACGATTGAGGCTTATGCTGGTGCGAACTACACCGTAGATGGACAGGTGGCAACGGCTAAGATTGATACATTTATCTGTGAGGGTGCAGATAACAAGGTAACGCTTTTATATACTGCTAACGATTATCTTGGTTCCATTACGGTGGAACCTTATGCAACCGTGGCAGAGGGAACTACAGATTTTTCATCCCAAAAACATGATATTACTACTGTAGCAGGTGTGGTAGTTACCAATATGGTTGATTCTGCCAGTGGACATGGTCTGCAGAGTAAGGCTGCAGATGCAACAATGGTACTGAGCCTTGCTAAGAAGGCAAATGTTACAGTTACTTCCTGTGTCTATGGGGTGGGGGTAAATGGAACCATGGTAGCTTCTTCCGGTGATGAAGTGACCAGCGAAGCGGTTTACGAGAATTCTGACGGAAATGCACTTGTGTTTACCGTGCCTGGTGCAGATGCAGGGGATTTGACTCTGACTTTTGCAAGTAATATGTATATTCACGAAATTGTTGTGGAGTATGTAGATGAGGAAGACGGTAATGATAAGGAAGAGGGAGATGTTACTTCCGGTGATGTGGGTACCGGTGTGGTGGCTGCAGGAACCATTAACTTTGCATATGCAAAGGCTGACGATACATGGGACGGCATTGTTATGAACAATGTTGGCGGTATAAACAACTCTCATGGTGTTTATACCTCAGCAGCGGATGCAACAATGGTGCTGACTCTCAGCGATAAGGCCAACATTACTGTTACTGCTTGTTGTTATGGGGCAGGTGTAAATGGCACTATGACAGCGTCCACCGGAACTGTGGAGACCTCTCAGTTTGTTGAAGATACAAGCAAAAATCTAAGTGCACCTGTATTTACTGTATTGAATGTCGATGCGGGAGAATTGACTTTGACTTTTGCCAATAATATGTACATTCACAGCATTTTGGTGGAGTACATTATTGAAACAGGTTCCAGAAATATTGATGTGTGGGATTTTGGTGGTAAAGTAGAGAGCGATGAGGAGACTTATACCAATAATATTACTCCTGAAGAATGGCTGGCTACAGATGTGGCATCGAATAGTTTCCCCAGCGCATCCTATGTGTTTGGTGATTTGACACTGGTACCCAACAGTTCAGACCGTATTTATACGAATATTGCATCTTTGGCAGGTATTGTAGGTTCTGGTACTTTTGGTAAAGCGCAGGTAACATATTCTGATGGTTATACCTCAGCAGGTACCTATTATTGTAATGGTGCTGGAGGTACGAGCAGAAGATATGTAACCATTTCTAATGTTAAGGCCGGTGATAAGATTGTTGCATACATGGGTGTTCATGGTAGCGACAAAACTACCTTCTATTTCGAGGGGCTTGGCGCAGCAAGTGGTCAGAAGGATGCTGTAGAGTGTGCTTCCGGTGAGTATACCAAGTTTGAGTTTGTTGCTGAGAAGACAGGCACTTATAAGATTTGGGAGGCTGGTGTAAGTAAGCATCTCTTCCACAGAGTAATGAGAATCCCTGGTGTGGCAGTCAGTGGTACAATCACTGCGAAGGATGTTGAAGGTGCATATACTGGAACAGAACATGGTTTGATGTTCGTAAATCAGTCTACCCAGCAGACAACGGTAGCAACTATTGATGGTTCCAACTTCACTGCTACTTTGGCTCCCGGATATACTTATACAGCAGTACTTACAGGTGTTTCCGGTTATGGATTTACTGCAGACAGCAGAACTGTGGTTACTACAGATAAAGAGTATGCTACCGGTAAGAGTGATGTTGCGCTTGTGATTGAGCCTAAGGAAATGTATACTTACTCCGGTAAAATTACCGGTTTTGCGGAAGGATATGATGTATCTGGATTGGAAATTACCATGACTCCTCCCGAGAACAGCACCACCCTGCCTGAAACACTTACAATTGATAAAAATTTGAACTTCACCGTATCTTTGGAGCCCGATGTGGATTACACAATTGAGATGAGCGGTGTGAACGATTATGAAATAACAAGTGATTTGGTTATTAACAAGACTGGGAATTACACTGCTGACATTACTGTAGACTTAAGGGCTATGTATGCAGTAACCGGTGGATTTATCGGTTTGGGTGAGGGTGCAGAGGTTACTGCCTTAATCTTTGAAAATGTTGATGATGCATATCCTTACACTGCAACTGTAAATACAGATGGATATTCCATTAACTTGAGAGATGGTTCCTATCTGGCGAAGGCTACTGTATCCGGATACAGCACACAGACTCATGTGGTTGTAAATGGTGCTGCAACAACTAAAGATTTGATGTTTGTATCTACTGCAGCAGCTCCTGCTGTAGAGTGGGTATCGGATATTTATGTAGGATATCCCGACAAGACGAACAATTATGCAACGGTAAATGAAGCAGTAGCAGCCTGTGCAGCTATGGGAATTGACAGTGAGCCTGAGAGAGTTACCATTCATATTGCTCCCGGTACTTACAGAGAGCAGGTTGTTGTAGAGACTCCTTACATTAGTTTCGTAAATGATACAGCTCAGGAAGTACTGCTTACCTGGTACTATGGTATCGATTATCTCTACTATAGTGCAAATGCAAAGGGTTATTATGATCCCGAGAAGGCGTATGACAAATTTGAGAGACATGGCGCTGCAAAGTGGGGCGCAGCAGTTTATGTATATGAGACAGCTACAGCGTTCCGTGCAGATGGCATTACTTTTGAGAACTCCTTCAACCGCTATCTGACAGAAGAAGAGCTTGCAGATGGTGTAAAACTGAACACGGAGAACTCAGACACCAATACTAAAGTTGAGAGAAATTACAGTCTGAATGTTAAGAGTAAAGCGGCAACCGAGCGTGCAGCGGCATTGGTTGTAGAGTCTGACATGAGCGAATTTAAGGATTGTATTTTCCTTGGAAGTCAGGATACCGTGATGACTGGTAATGCTGCAACAAAAGTTTACTTCAAGAATTGTTTCCTTGAGGGACAGACAGACTATATTTTTGGTTCCAATACTTGTATTTTTGATAACTGTGAATTGAGCTGGTATGGTTACAGTGATGGTGAGTATAGCGGATATATCACCGCAGCCAGACCCGCTGATGCAAGTGTAGTAGGGTATCTGTTCAGAAACTGTTCCATAACTGCAAATGATGGTTTGACTGTAAAAGCAGGTTATTTGGGAAGACCTTGGGGTGCAGATGCTAAGGTGATGTTCCTGAATACCAGACTGGAGAATGCAGATCTGATTCTTGCAGAGGGATGGGCATCTATGAGCAGTGCTACTCCCGAAAATGCTGATTTCTATGAATACAATACCACTGACATGAGTGGTACAGCGGTAGATACCGCTTCCCGTAAGGGTAAGGTAGCAGATGCAGATACAGCAGCAACCTGGACTATGGCTAATTTCTTTGGTGACTGGATACCTTCCTACTACACCGAAGAGGCCGCAACGGTTGAGTTTGCAACAGCTCCTTTCGTTACAGATAATGGAGACATCAATACTCCTTATCCTGGACATAAGCTGACAGTTGGCTACTCTCTGGGTGAGGCTAACGATGCAAATGATGCATCTCGTATTCAGTGGTATCGTGTGAAGGAAGGCGAAGCAGATGTTCTTGTTAAGGCTTCCAGTGCAAATGCTGATAAGACGTATAAGATTACCTTAGATGATGTTGGATATCAGATTAAAGTAGTAGTAACACCTATTACCGTAAGTGGTAATACCGGAACTGCCGCAAGTTGTACTGTTGTAGAGGTGGTAAGAGAGGGTTATGAAGATCCTGATGCAACCGGTCCCGATGCAGTGCTGGGCGATGGAGTTAACATTTTCCTTGCAGGTGATTCTACAGTGAAGGATTACTCAGCAACCGGTTTAAAATCCAGTGGTAAGGCTAGAAATGAAGGTGCTTGGGGTGAATTCTTCCAGAAGTTCTTCAATGAAGAGAAGGTAACTGTTGTAAACCACGCAAATGGTGGAAGAAGTTCCAGAAACTTCATCAATGAAGGTTCTTTGGATAAGATTGCAGAGCAGATTGACAAGGGTGATTATCTGTTCATCCAATTTGGTCATAATGACTGCGCAGATGGTGCAGACTATCTGGCTGACAGATATGTGCCTTTGGGAACACCTGATGCAAATGGCATATATCCTACTACGGCAGGTACAAAGGTGGCAACACCTACAGAGCTTAGCGGAATGGGATATGGAGACACGTGCTACACTTATGATTGTGGTGGTACTTATAAGTGGTATCTGCTTCAGTACATCAATGTAGCTAAAGAGGCAGGAGCAACACCTGTGCTGGTAACTCCCGTTTCCAGAATGTACTACAATTCAGATGGAACTATCAAAGCACATCATGATTCCTCTGAGACCAGCAACAATGCTTACGTAACTGCTGTTAAGCAGCTTGCAGAGGAAGAAAATGTACTGCTGGTAGATGGATTTGAGCTTACTAAGAAGCTGTTTGAGGATGCATATACTGAATGTGGCAGTGATGCTTATGGTAAGCAGATTATGCATACCGGCGATAAGACCCACAACAACAAGTTAGGTGGATTAATCGAAGCAGCAGCAATTGCATCTGTTGTTCAGAATATGGACATTAATATCTCCTATGCAGTAAAGAGTCCTGCACAGGTATTGGCAACAACAACTGACAGCCAGACCGTATTTAGCATCAATGGCAATAGCGTACTTACTGCTTATGACATTACCAGCGACTATGCTGAAAGAGCTACTTATTGGGAAGGCGTTGGACAGAATATGTTCAAGGCAATCGCTGATAAGGCAGAAGAACTTGCAGGTAGCGAGGAGAAGCCCGGTGATGGTGACGATAAGGATACTACCGACGGAAATGATAAAGACGCCTCCGACGGTGAAGATAAGGGAACCGGAGACGGTAACGACAAGGGAACCGGAGACGGCAACGACAAGCCTGTAAATACCGAAGGATTCAAGGTAAGACTTGCTGATCCCAATGCACAGTATGTGTACACCGGCAGTGCTATTACTCCTGCAATCGTTGTAACCAACAATGGCGAAAGACTGGTATCCGGTGTGGATTACACCGTAAAGTATACCAATAACGTAAATACTTCCGTAAATGCGACGAAGATGCCTACCATTACCGTTACCGGTAAGGGCAATATCGCAGGTGCTGTCTCCACTACATTCGAAATTACTCAGAAGGATATCGCAGATTCTGATATCGTAGAGGGTAGTGTAGTAGTTGCCAAGGGCTCCAAGGCATCACCGATTCTGCTTTACAAGAATAAGTTGCTTGGCAAGAAGGATTTCACCAATGCGGATGCAGCTAAGACGTTCGATGCAGATGGTACCATGACCATCACCGGACAGGGCAACTTCAAGGGAACTCGAACCATCGATGTTAAGGCTGTTGATAAGAAGGATTTGAAGAAGCTTGCTGTAACAGTTGGCAAGGAGAAGCTGGTTTACAATGGCCAGGAGCAGGTTCCTACCATTACTGTAACAGATAAGAAAGATAAGACACTTCCTCCTTTGGAAGAGAATAAGGATTATATCATCGTATACGGTGGCAGCAAGGCAAATGCAGGAACCGTGAAGTTTACCGTAGTAGGTCTTGGATACTACAGCGGTACCGTGGCAAAGAGCTACAAGATTAGTCCTCTGGCAGTGAAGGATATCAGCCAGATGGAAGTAACCGGAGTGAATGCAGAGGGATATGAGTTCCTCAGCAAGGGAGTTACTATCGGAGATGATTTGAAGGTAACTTACAAGGCAATGAATGTAGTGCTTACCGAGGGTAAGGATTACAAGATTTCCTACAGTGCGAACAAGAAGGTTGGTACTGCCAAGTACACCATCAAGTTCCAGGGTAACTTCAAGGGCAGCAAGCCTGTGACAGGAACCTTCAAAATCGTAGCAGCACCGCTTTCCGATGCTACGGCAAAGGTTGTACTTCCCGACCAGATTTACAAGGGCAAGCCCAATGTATACAAGTCCAAGCCCATCGTGGATGTTGCAGGTGTGACTCTGAAGGCATCCAACTACACTGTGAAGTACTACACAGATGCAGAGATGACCAAGGAAGTAGGTAAGGACAACAAGGTAAGTCTCGCAGATGGACAGGCATATGCAACTGTATATGTGAAGATTGAAGGTAAGGGCAACTACGCACCCAAGAATGGTGAGTTTGCAAAAGCAGAATACAGAGTATATGCAAAGGATGTTTACAATGACCTTTCCAAGGCGAAAGTTACCTTCGTGGATGCGAACGGCAACACGGTTAAGAATGTTGCTTATACAGGAAATGAGCTGGAGCCCGCTGTTAAGGTTGAGTGCAAGGTTAATGGCGCATGGGTGACAGTTCCCGCAGATCAGTATGAAGTATCTTACACCAACAATGTGAACAGAGGTAAGATGACTGTAGTAGTTACCGGAACCGGTAAGGAATACGCAGGCAGCAAGACCGCGAAGACCAGCATTGTGGCTAAGAGCTTGAAAGATGTATTGGATTTGTGGAAATAATTAATTAGCAAAATTCATATTGCTTCCATAAAAGAAAACGGCGTGTGATGAATAGTCACACGCTGTTTTCGATTGTTGTTTTTGGTTGGAATATTTGCTTTGGCTCAGCTGCCCCAAAAACCGAAAAATCTACAAAGTTTATAAAAAGTTTATAATTTTCGACTTGACCCTGACATTGTGTCATACTTTAATATAGCAGATGAAACATCTCCCCTACAGATGTTATATCAATTAATAGGGCAACAAGTTTCTATTAATTAACCCCCATATTGCTTCCGGAGAGTGGCGTGTGATTTATATCACAAGCCATTTTCTTCTTTTGCGTAAATAATGAGTCAAAATTCATACTTATATGGCATTAATACCCTTTTTCTTTTAAGTCGGACAATAGCTTTACATAGAATTCACCGGCATCAAAGCCTTTAATATCCCGATGAACAAGGTCAATCATATCTGCATGGGAAAGACCACGGCGTTTGTCGATGGTTATTGTTCCGAGGAAATTCCCCCATTTAGCGGAATCAATAGCAACCAGTCCATCATTTTCCCCATCATACATTTTGATATAAAGATAAGTGAAATTCAAAGGAGCAAAGGTATTGTATGGACGCTTCATACCTGTGGCGATGCTTTGATAATAAACATCAGGGGAATCAAGAACCTCTTCATTAAATTGTTTGCATGTAGTGGCTCGTAAATCATTTAATCCCGCCAGCAAGTCAGGTCTCTCGTCTCCCAGCATATAAAATAAAGCGTTGTATCTGCGTGTGATATAACGGATTACGCTCTTGGGTAAGATGTCTAACAAAACATCTGCATATTTGCAACCCCGATGGGGAGTGTTGATGGTGGTGAGGCTGGCTATATAGGGAGCCATGCCTAATTTCGTGATGGCGTAGCGGGAATCCAGTCCACCCTTGGAGTGGGCGATAATATTGACCTTTTCGGCTCCTGTTTCCTGTAAAACATGTTCGATTTCGGCTTTTAATTCCTCTGCACTGTCTGCTATAGAAACTGCAGACTGTTGCTTGCCGTAGTAGATAAGGGCACCATTTTGCTTCAAGGCTTTGGGAATACGGCCCCAGTAATTAAAGTATTGCCAGTCCCGGAAGCAGATGCCATGTACCATAATGACCGGATAGCGGGTCTGACAGACTGCGTTTTGCACCCGGGCGGAGTCCAAGTGGTAGCGGTCTCTGGCCGTGATAAGCTCTCTGCGTACAATCCGACACCAGCGGAACATAAGGAATGCATTGATGGGGAAGCACCACCATAGGAAAAACATAGCAACACGTCTGCCCAGTCCCAACTGGGAAGAGTACAGTGCGGTGCGCCAGAAGCCGTTTAGGTAATGGAGCAGCAGGATGCAGTAGGCGATGCCTAAGTTCCATAAAAACAGTTCGTCCACGCCGAATATGACAGCTATGATGATTAGCAGAGGTATTTCGGTAAGCAGTGCATAGATAGCAGTCAGTACCAGCTCATAGCCGCCGGAAAGAAGCTGTAACCGGACGCTTAAGCCCTTTTCGTAGCAAGGCACCAGCCCCAGAATGAGAAAGAGGATGATAGGGACTGCGTATATCAGGATGCGTCCGACCCAGATAAGGACTGCACCCAAGGAGTCCGGGGCAGGGAAAGGGCCCAGTAATTTGTGAAGATGTACACCCCACCAGAGGATATTTATTGTTATCAATATGAGAATAGTTTCGAGGGTTCGACGGTATTTTTTCATAGAGGGTATCCTTTGCTAAAGAGAATCACTGTTAATAATATATTAGGAGTACTAAAATTATAATATTGGTTATTTTTAGGTGTCAATATTAATGTATTTTCTAATTGATTTTTAAGGAAAAAGGGTATAGAATGTGCTTAAAAAGAAAATAATACATTTTGTAATATTTTAGGAATAAATATACT
>CAYOGM010000061.1:0-14768 GCA_964403595.1 uncultured Acetatifactor sp.
TGTTCTTACTTACTATAAGTAATATCAGCGGAATCGCCATATATATAATGCACAGAATCAGAACCAGAACAAATAGATACAAATCCATCAACTGATCCCTATCACTCATCAATACTGTCACTGTTTGAACGATTAAACAAGCATTTCCCAAAATGGCTGCAATATTTTTTAAGTAAAAAAAGCCTCCAATCCCCACAAGGGACCGAAGGCTCGGCGATACCACCCTAATTGATGCACAAAGCATCCTCCTCAAACACCGTTAACGCCGGTTCTACGCCGTATTTTCATACGAAGCTCCAAGGTAGGTTCCATCTTTTTCACATAAGGACCTCTCAGCCACATGCTTCCATATCTAAATCTAACATGTCTCGTCCTCTCTCTGGAATGCTTCCAAAATGTACTAATCCTCTTCAACACCATTTTATCCACTTGTATGTGATTGTAGTGCATTTAGATAGGATTTGTCAAGGTATTGGTGGAAATTATCATGGATTATCTTTCATTATAGACGTTTCTGAATTTCTCCAACAATCCGTCCACCTTAATCATATATGCATAGGCTATGGGATTAACCTTTTTCAAATACCTTACTGACATCAATTCCAGCTGTGTAAATCAACTCGTTCCTAATTTCGCGCTCCACAATTCGTTCATAATGAATCGCTTCATATAGCACATCCAACAAAATATATAGCTCTTTTCCGGTCACAGGGGAAACATAAGTAAATTTAAAATGTCTCTTTTCGATATTATTTTTCCCCACACGGACTTGTTCTTCATACCTTACAAATGGGAATATATATTGTTCTTTCGATAAGCGCAGGATCCCTTCGACTTTTGCTCTGTATTTCTCTTATATACCTTTCTGTAAAATTTTCTTTTGTAAGCATTCTTTTACCCCAGCCTCAATTGTATATTGGTGTTATTTTTTATACCGCTTTCCTGCATTGCTTCTAATAAATCTTTTCTCGAGAACTTTGTCTTATTCCCTAATAACTTTAAATAATAAGCCAGCATTCTATCTTGCAACATCCTCATCACCCCCAAATGGCATTTCGGCAGTAAACTCATTTTTCTGCCAAAATGCCATTGCAAATTTTACATTAATATAGAACTATCTGCCTTCCTCTTCTCCGCCTCGTTTCCTAAACTGAGGAATATCCCTTGTCACCAGAATATTATGCCTTTCAATAATATCCATGAAATCCATAGCTGTCATTCCCATGGTCAGAAGTGCCACCAGATAATACCAAAACTCACCTGCCGGATGCCATATCAGCACAACCAATGACAACAGAATACCAATGCCGGTCTTTTTCAGCGTATCCAGCAAATCACCCCATGTCAGGTTCGCTGTATTCCTTGAGCGAATGAGTCCTTTCGGCAAAAGCTTATAAACCAAAGGCAAAAGCATCAGCATTGCCGCCCAGCCCCAATCCTTGGAAAGCTGATAACTCATCTGCATTAATCCATCATCATTTCCAATAAGAGCAAGCTGGCCAAAACATACAACAATACCCAAAACGAGTAGGAAAAACACAAATGCTAAACCCAGAAAAGCTATATCATCACCAAAATGAAAACTCACCTTCCAGACCTTACCCGGTGTCACCGGATACCACCGGCCCCTGTCGTCCTGAAAGTTCTCCTTGGCACGAATCTCCCTTTTCTGAGAACAGGAAATAATACAACTAATCACAGCCAACATCAAAGTCAGCACCAAAAATGTAGAAGCACTGACCTTCAACAATACCATCAAAAGCAATGCAACCGGAATTGTCATCAGTCCGGACCACTTCAAAAACTGCCCCTTATCAATGGGCAAATCAGCCGCAACCTCACCGGTCTGGCCATTTACCACAGCATAACTGACACGCTCCTTCCACCGAAAGGACAGAAACCACACCGGAAGCATAGCCATCTCTATCTTGGCAGGCGTTCCCAACATAACTCTTTCCAAAAGGTCATCTATCTCATACTCCTGACAAACCGGGTCCTCGCGCATGCGCTTACACATATCACTTCGTGCAATATTCCGCGCTTCCGCTTCATATAGACCGGAGCCGACATCCGCGGTATCTGCATAAAATCCACTGAGATACGCCGGGGTAAAAGGCTTGGCCCCCCACCAGCCAAAGGGCGCAATGGCATTGCTCAAAGAATCAGAGAATGCCGAGGATGCATCAAAGGTAATACCCTTATACTCTGCCTCCACCTCAGATTCTATATTGTGGAGTTTCTTATAAACAAGCTTTTTATTTGTATTACTCTCTTCGCGCTTCCAGCCCTTAAAGTGAATTTTTCCTTTTCTCTCATAAGAATACACCCAGTAAGGCATATAAATACTTCGGAAACGGTCTATCTGCTCCTCTTCCTTCATCTCCTTAGGGGCAAAAAATGACTTTTTCATCATCTTGCCATAGGCTTCCCGGCACTGCTCCTTCGTCTTCTGAAACGGAATAATATGCTGAGGTCTCTTCTCCCGACTGATACGGCTGGTCAAAATAGTGGAACCTCCACAATAACTGCAAAAAGTAGCTGCCGTATCATCATAACAAAGCAACTCACCGCCACACTGAGGACAGGAAAATATAGTTACCTCATACTCATCATCCGCAACAACTGACTCCAGCGCATCGTTTTTCTCCTCCACTTCATAGGGGTCCATGGTTGCGCCACAATAATTACAGAGCATCATTTGTGATGCAATATCAAATTTTATATTTGCAGAACAATTAGAACACTGATACATAATTTTAGTCCCCCTTCCGCTCAATTCTTTCGGAATGACGACCCAGAGCCTCCCCACTCACCTTTGGTTCACTATGTGTATAGTAACTCATGGCACTCTCCAGAATCTCCGCACTTTCTGTCTTTGCAACGCGGGAGCGATACCTTGCCAGAACAAAATTAAACAACATTACTATAAGGAATGCGAAAACTACACAACAAATATATCTCATATTCTCCCCCTCTTGTTAAATTAATGTTTTTCCTCCGTCGTAAATACCACCTTACCCTCACATATAGTGGTACAAACTACACCGTCCAGCTCCCAACCCGTAAAGGGTGTGTTAGAAGCCTTGGAGGCATATTCCTCAAACACCTGGATTGCATCCTTGTCCACGACGATAATGTCCGCAGGGCCACCCTCTGCCAGATATCCTGCATTCAGATGATACATATTCGCCGGATTGTAAGCCATCTTCTCAAGCACCTGCATCATAGTCAGGTGTCCGCCGTTTACCAATACTGTAATAGCCAACGGCAAAGCCGTCTCCAAACCAATGATTCCACTGGGGGCTTCTGTGATGGGCTTCGCTTTCTCCTCTGTTGTATGGGGCGCATGGTCCGTTGCAATCAAATCAATGGTACCATCTGCCAGTCCCTCGATAATAGCCAGCCTGTCAGCCTCCTCACGCAGGGGTGGATTCATCTTCGCCATGGTACCATACTTGATTACTGCCTCCTCCGTCAAAGTGAAATGATGAGGAGTAGCCTCCGCATGGACATTTTTGCCCTGCTTCTTGGCCTGACGCACCAGCTCCACCGCCTCTTTGGAACTAATATGCTGAATATTGATACAGGCTCCGGTCTCCAAAGCCAGCTTGATATCCCTGCCGGACAGGGAAATCTCCGCCTCTCTGGGAGAACCGCCAATTCCATAAAACTCACTGGCCTTACCGCGATTGACACCATTATTGGTAATCAAGGATGCGTCCTCCTCATGGAAGCTGATGGGCATGTCCAAAGCCGCCACCTGCTCCATAGCCTGTCTCACCAGCGCCTCATCCATAATAGGCACACCATCATCCGTAAAACCTACTGCGCCCTTGGCCGCCAGCGTCTTCATATCCACCAGCTCCTTGCCCTGCATACCCATGGTCACATTGGCACAAGTCTCCACATGAATGCCGGTAGTCTTACCTCTCTCCAAAACATATTCCAAGGTCTCCACATTATCCACATGAGGATTTACATTCGCCATAAGCACAACCGTGGTAAAGCCACCCTTCGCCGCAGCCTGCGCACCCGTGACAATATCTTCCTTATGAGTAAAGCCGGGCTCTCTAAAATGCACATGTACATCCACAAGCCCCGGTGCCACGATTTTGCCTTCCGCCTCAATGACCTGACACTGAGCAAGCTCAGCAGCATCCATCTGCTCCTGCAGATTTTCACCAATTTTATGAATATTTCCGCCCTTCACCCAGATATCGCGCACACCCTCTATCTGAGATTTCGGGTCCATCACATAACCATTTTTAATGAGTAACATAAACACCCTCCTATTGCTTTATGTCCGATTATATGGATTAACCATTCGGCTACCCCATTTTAACCAATGAATTTATTTTATCACGGCTTTAGAGATTGTTCAATTGCATTTCTACTTACACCTTTTCACCCATCAGCATATAATAAATAGAATTTGCAGTTGAGCAGGAGCTTCAAAATGAAAGATTCAGAATATGATTATGCCGTTATTGGGGGAGACTTGCGCCAGGTATATCTGGCTGAAGAATTGGTAAACCTGCGGAATCGCGTTATTTATTATGCCCTTATAAAATCACCCAAGCAGCTCCCTAACACCTCATTTCCGACAAAAACCTCATCTTTGGAAACGGCAATCGCTTCCGCACGCTGCATTATCTGTCCAATTCCTTTTAGCAGGGACGGACTTTACCTCAACCAAAATGCTATAGAAGAACCGATGCCACTTGATGACCTGCTTGACATACTCAAACCGGAACAGGCATTTTTTGCAGGCAACATTCCGGCTGAGTTTGAAACCACTGCCAGCAAAAAAGGTGTTTTCATATATGACTTTATGAAAAATAATTCTCTGGCCCTGTTTAACACCATTGCCACCGCTGAAGGTGCTATATGTGAAGCAATTCAAAAGAGTCCGAGAAATCTTCATCACAGCAAATGTGCCGTTCTTGGCTATGGAAGATGTGGACGCACAATTACCAGCTACCTGAAAGGAACATTTTGTAATGTATCCGTTTTCTCCAGAGACACAGATGAACTTGCACTGGCCGGAACAATAGCTGATAATACTATTTCCCTTTGCGAACTAAAAAAGCATGTCAATAAATTTGATTTTATTTTTAACACAATTCCTGCCAAAATCTTAACTGACAATATACTTCATAAAACGAAGCCTTCCGTTACCATTATTGATATTGCCTCTGCTCCCGGCGGCGTAGACTACGAGACTGCCCAAAAGCTTGGCATCAACGCATCACTGTGCCTTGGGCTTCCCGGTAAATATTCACCTTACTCTTGTGCAAAAGCAATTATAAATGTCATCGAAAATAATCTTAAGGAGTGATTCAATTTGTCTTTAAAAAATAAAAATATCGGTATCGCCTTTACAGGCTCCTTTTGTACTTTTAACAAAGCATTTGCAGAACTTCAAAAACTGGCAGATGAGGGAGCATTCGTGCAGACCATTTTCTCCTATTCTGCAGCAACAATAGACAGTCGCTTCGGCGAAGCTGAAACATTTATCCAAAAAGCGGAAGAAATCACCAAAATCAAACCCATACTGACAATCCCGGAAGCCGAACCTATAGGACCCCAGAATAAACTTGATATCCTTGTGCTCTTCCCCTGCACAGGAAACACCATGGCAAAGCTGGCTAACGGCATTACTGACAGTCCCGCATTAATGGCCGCCAAAGCCCATCTTCGCAATAACAAACCGCTTTTAATTTCCATTTCCACAAATGATGCCCTTGGAATGAACATGAAAAACATTGGACTGTTAATGAACGCCAAAAATATCTACTTTATTCCATTTGGTCAGGATGACCCCGGGAAGAAACCCAATTCCATGATTGCTCATACGGAGCTCCTGATTCCTTCTATTGAGGCTGCCTTGGAAGGCCGACAATACCAACCGGTAATACAATAAGAATCGAAAAAGGAGAAGAAAAAATGTGTGGAATTGCCGGATTTTTTAATCCAAATGCGGACTACAAATTGAATGAACCAAAATGGCTCAATATATTGGATAAAATGAACGATGCCCAGAAAAGACGCGGACCGGATGGCAGCGGAACTTATCTTAGCCCCACCTGCGGTCTTGCCCATGTTCGTCTGGCTATCATAGACCTGATGACCGGACAACAGCCTCTTATCAAGAAACACGCAGACAGAGAATGTGCCATTACATTTAATGGTGAAATTTACAATATGGCCGAATTAAAAGCCGAACTGATTCTTGAAGGTGCAGATTTTAAAACTACCAGTGACACCGAAGTAATTATTGAAGGTTTCATGTTGCATGGCAAAGACTATATCAAGAAACTGAATGGCATCTTTGCAATTGCATTGTGGGACTCTGCCAGTCAGGAATTAACTCTTTTCCGTGACCGCCTGGGTGTCAAACCATTGTTCTATACAATAACAAATGAAACAATGGTATTTGCCTCTGAAATCAAAGGCCTGTTTGCATATCCTGATGTGAAACCTGTGATTGACCGTAACGGACTCTGCGAAATTTTTGCACTTGGTCCTGCCAAAACTTACGGAAAAGGTGTGTTTAAAGATGTTCTGGAAGTTCTTCCCGGTGAGTGCATAACCTTTCATAAAAACGGCTACACTAAGTCATTTTATTGGAAGCTGGAAAGCCGACCCCACGAGGATTCACTGGAAGAAACCATTGCCAAAACAGCCTGGCTGATTGAAGATTCCGTAAAAATGCAAATGCTGTCCGATATTCCCATCAGCACCTTTCTCTCCGGCGGTGTTGACAGCAGTCTGGTAACTGCCATTTGCGCTAAAGAGCTAAAAAGACAAGGTCGCATTTTAAATACCTTTTCCTTTGACTTTAAAGATAATCAAAAATATTTTAAGGCAAACTCCTTCCAGCCAAGTCAGGACCGGCCATTCGTGGAAAAAATGATTAACTATGCCGAGACCAATCATCATTTTCTGGAATGCACCAATCAGGACCAGCTTGACTGCCTGTTTAAAGCAGTGGATGCCCGTGACTTGCCTTGTATGGCGGATGTGGAGTCTTCTATGCTGTATTTTTGTTCAAAGGTTACTGCCTACAATAAAGTAACCTTAACCGGAGAATGTGCAGACGAGATATTTGGCGGCTATCCCTGGTTCCACAGTGCAGAAGCCTTTGAAACTGATGCATTTCCCTGGTCAAGAAATATGGAACCTCGTCAGGTCTTATTAGCCGATGACCTTATCAACAACCTTCACATGGAAGAATACGCCCGTGCCGCTTATGAAGCGACAATCCGCGAAACTCCGGCTCTCGCCGAGGATACCCCTACCGAAAAGCGCCGCCGCGAAATCTCCTATCTGAATCTTCGCTGGTTTATGACAACTCTGCTCGACAGAATGGACCGCACCAGTATGTACAATGGTCTTGAAGCCCGTGTTCCCCTTGCCGACCACAGAATCTTGGAATATGTATTCAATATTCCATGGGAAATGAAATGTCCAAACGGAATGGTAAAAGGGCTTCTTAGACACGCCGGAGAAGGCATGCTCCCTTCGGAAGTACTTTGGAGGAAAAAGAGTCCCTACCCCAAAACCTACGACCCTACCTACGAAAAGCTTCTTGCAAGCCAATTAAAGGAAGTGCTTGCCGACGGAAACTCACCTATACGAACACTGCTTGACACTAAAAAAGTAAATGCTTTTATTGACAGTCCGTCTGACTACGGCAAGCCCTGGTATGGCCAGTTAATGGCCGGCCCGCAAATGCTGGCCTTTATGCTTCAGGTGAATTACTGGCTGAAAGCGTATGATATTCAGGTGGTTTTATAATTTGACCTGCCATATTTTGAAAAGAGAAAAGTTCCATGACAGTTGTTGCCAATGGAACTTCTCCTTTTCCAATTTCTCCTATAACATCATCGTCATGTATGGAGGAATGCATATAATTCCATCCTTGATAATCAAATTTCGAGGATGAATAATGTAACTCTCCCCTATACGCCCCTTATACTTTTCTCTAAAGTTATTAAGCGACGTTGTAGTATATCTCTTACCGGATTTCACCTCGATAGGGAACATTTTGTATTTCAGCTTGCTGTTATTTGAAATTATAAAATCTATTTCCATATCATTTCTATGCTTTTCTTCATTATAGTGACTATAGAAATACAGCTTATGTCCGTTAGCCACTAACATCTGTGCAATTGCATTTTCGTATAACATCCCCTCATTAATTTGTAGTTTCCCAGATAATATCTGTTTGTATACCTCATCTTCAAGTAGTTCATTCTCATCAAACGCATGGCTCAAAAGCAGTCCCGTATCTCCCATATAGCACTTAACATAGCTTCTGGTTTCATTTAGTGAAAGTCCCACATTTGGATCATTACACAAAAAGCACTCATTTGATATCATAGAATCAGATAACCAAAAAAATGTTTCTTCATATTGTTCAGCATAGCTTCCATTCTGTACTTGTTTGAAAACAACCCGCTTTTCATGTTGTGAAAGAAATCCTGGTATCTGGTCAAATATAGCAAGCACTCTACTTCTATACTGTGCTTTTATTTTCATTATATCTTCTCGATATAACTTAAGAATATCTCTTTTTTCCTTATCCGCCTCTGTAAAATCCTTTTTATTTTCAATAAAAGACACCACCGGCATTGGCATTCCACCCACTAACATATACTGATGAAATATCAACATTGCACGGTTGTGCATACTTCTTTCCAAAGGGTCCCTCTTTTCAAAACATTCTTTAATATATTCCACCAGCAATTCTTCCCCTAAAGCAATCGCAAACTCTTCAAAATCAAGCGGATACATATTAATATGTCTTTCTTCTGAAGGAATAACAATGTCTCTCACATTTTCTTTAATAGATATCAGAGAACCTGTTTCGATATAATCATATCTACCATCAGCCACCAAATATTTTATTGCAGCTCTAGCCTGAGGAAACATCTGAACCTCGTCGAAAATGATTAAGGATTTTCTTTCAGTCAACTTTACTCCAAAATGCGCCTGCAACAACATAAATAAAGTATCCAAATCATTTAAATGACTGCTAAAATACATTTCAACATCTTTGTCCTTTTTGGCAAAATCAATTAGTATATAGCTTTCATACTCATTTTTTCCAAACTCCTCACAAATTGTTGACTTACCTATACGGCGCGCCCCCTCCACCATCAATGTTTTTTTTCCTTGGCTTTCGTTCTTCCATTCCAAAAGCTTCTTATATATTTTCCTTTTTAATATCATAAATGCCTCCATACTCTTCATGCAAAACGTTAATTGGATTATGCGCACATATAAAACTTTCAGTTTTTTTGACTATGCGCACATTATACTACTATCTATAATTATGTGCAAGTATATATATTCTCACTCAAATAACAATACTAACCAATAAAATAATTATACCCAAACTCTCCTCTCAGTGCTATAATTAGGCACAAAGCATCTTATAAGATGTTGAGGCCAAAAGTCACCAACATCTGTATAAATAACAAACACAAATAAGGAAGCAAACTATGATTCGAGCTGAAAATCTTGTAAAAACTTTTACAAAAACAGAAAAAAAGCACACAAAAATAGAATTTAATGCCGTGGATGGCATTTCTCTACAAATCAATGAAGGAGAGATTCTTGGCATCTTAGGTCCTAACGGTGCAGGTAAAACCACTCTTCTGCGTATGTTAGGCAAGCTCATGGAACCTACCTCAGGCCGGGTGTATATCACAGACCGGGAAGGACAGGCTATCACAGACAACATCGAAATCAAGAAGCACATCGGTTATCTCTCCGGTAACACCAAGCTTTATAACCGCCTGACTGCAAGAGAGCTTCTGACCATGCTGGGCGATATTTATGAGCTGGAGCCTGAAGCAATACAAAAGCGTATTGAGGAGATTGTGAAGGTAATGGATATGGCAGAATTTATCGACAACCGCATCGAGAATCTGTCCACCGGACAGACCCAGCGGGTATCTATTGCCAGATGTCTTCTGCATAGTCCTGACACTTATATATTTGATGAGCCTACTTTGGGTCTGGATATCTTAAGCAGCCGCTCCATTGTTGAGTTTATGAAAAAGGAGCGTGAAGCGGGCAAGTCTGTGCTTTATTCCACCCATTACATGGAGGAAGCGGAATTCTTGTGTGACCGCATTATCATGGTACATAAGGGGCGCATTATTGCCCAGGGTACACCGGAAGAACTGCGCGCACAGACCCAAACCACCAATCTAAGAGACACCTTCCTGTCCTTAATTGAAGACCAAGAAGGAGGCGCAGACAATGAAAACAAGTAAAATTAAATCCATCTATAAAAAAGAAATGTTGGACCTTTTTCGCGATAAAAAGACTCTGATTATGATGGTGCTGGTGCCCCTGCTGCTCTATCCGCTGATTATGGTAGTGGCAATGCTTGTATCCAGCGCAGTCACTGATACCATCCAGAGCGGTTCTTACACAGTAGCAATTGTAGACGAGGAAGACGTGACCTATGACAAGGAAACCCTTCTTGCCATGATAGAAGAAAGTGATGAAGACCAAACCTACACGCTGGAAGTCATAGAATGTGATGACCCGGAAACCATGCTTCAGGAAGAAGAATTGGACACCTATGTCACGATTGGAACGGGTGAAGAAAAGTTATCTTTTCAAATACATTACCTTTCCTCTGTAACCAACTCCACCGCTGCTTCTGATATGCTGCTGGACAAGCTGAAACAGTATCGTGAGCAGATGAGTAAGGATGCCCTTACAGAGTTGGGACTGGATGCTGAGTATCTGTTAAAACCCATAGAACTCAAGCAAAACGACTGCGCCAGCAAAGAAGAAAGTGTGGGCAATGTCCTTGGTCAGATTTTACCATTTTTACTGATTACCAGTATCCTGATGGGCGCATTGTATCCTGCCATTGATACTACCACCGGAGAAAGGGAACGTGGCACCTTGGAAACCCTGCTTACTCTACCCGTAAGAAATGATGAACTGATTATGGGTAAATTTCTGGCGGTGGCTACCGTCTCCGTGGTTTCCGCACTGCTGAATCTGGTGTCTATGGCATTTATGGGTATCTTCCTGTCAGAAATGATTAACGCCTCCACGGACGGCTCTATGTCTATTGATTTGGTGGACTTTATTCCTGCAATTATTGTTGTAATCCTGTGCGTTATGGCATTCGCCCTGTTTATCAGTGCCATTACCATGTGTGTTACTACATTTGCCAAGTCCTTTAAGGAGGCTAATAACTATACAACACCCCTGTTGCTGGTGGTGATGCTCACCGGTTATATCGGATTTATTCCCAACATCGAGTTTACTCCCATAATGGCGGCCATCCCGGTGGTGAATATCTGCCTTCTTATAGGTAATCTGTTGGTATTTAAATACAATCTGTCTCTGATATTGATTGTGTTGATATCCAATGTGGCATATGCCGCACTGGCTGTAATGGCTCTGAGCAAAATCTATAACAGTGAAGAAATTCTCTTCGGTGAAAGCGGTGTAAACCTTCAGATTTTTACTAACCGCAAGGATTTGAAGAAGGGTGGCGTACCCAACTTTTCAGACGCAGTGCTGGTTGCTGCCGTAAGTATGTTGCTTCTTTTGTATGCAGGTACTTTGTTGCAATTAAAATTTCCCTTTATGGGCGTGTTCGGGACTCAGCTTCTTATTATTGCCGTACCTGTTTTTGCAGCATGGTACACCAAGAAAGATTTCAAGCAAACCTTCTCCTTAAAGCTCCCCAAGCCCACGGGCGTATTGGGAGCAGTCCTATTGGCGGTCGGAACCTTTTTAACAGTGACCCTGCTCTCTGTGGCACTGACCTATATCTGGCCTCAGGATGCTGCAAGCGTCAACGAAAGCTTTATGTTGATGCTGGAAGATGTGGGCTTTGTACCTGCTCTGTTGGTAATCGCTCTGGCACCTGCCATCTGCGAAGAGGCACTTTTCAGAGGATATTTTCTGGCTGCTGCCAAGAAGAAATTCAAGCCTTGGACAGCTATCCTTTTGGTAGCTGCCATGTTCGGCATTTACCACCTGAGCCTGGTTAAATTCTTTACCACAGGACTTCTGGGCGTGGCCCTGTGCTACGCTACTTATACGAGTGGCAGCATTGTACTGTCCTGCATTATGCACTTTATTAACAATGCCTTTTCTGTGATGGTGCTCTATTACGGAGAGGAAATGGAACAGCTGCTTCCTATTTTGTTTAAAGACAATTTGCTTGTAAGTGATGTGTTAATTATTTTGGCGATTTCTCTTGTGTGTATGAGCATCGGTGTCTTCCTTATCCGATGGCAACCTGTTAACAAGAAAACTTCAGGTTTAAAAACTCGTAATAAATAAGATTTTAAAATCAATTCTGAGCAACTCGCCTTCTGAGTTGCTCAAATTATCTACTGCTTCGGAGGAACTATGGAACGAATTTTTACCTACACAATTTCAAAAGACTCTTCCCCTATCTCAGTAAAGACCTTTCTGAAACATCAGGGTTTCTCCGGGCGTAGTCTGATTGTCCTGAAAGCTCAGGAAGAAAGTGTTCTGGTAAACGGCAAACCTGTCTTTATCAATCATCTGATGCAACCCGGAGATGAGCTTGTAATTCGCCTGACGGAAGAAAAATCCTCCGAATACGTGGAACCGGTAGAGCTTCCCCTGGACATTCTCTATGAGGATGAGGATTTGATGGTGGTCAACAAACCCGCCGGCATGCCCATTCATCCCTCCCAAAACAACAGGGACAATTCCCTGGCTAACGCTCTTGCATGGTATTTTGCCAAACAGAACCGTCCCTTTGTATTCCGCTGCATCAATCGACTGGATAGAGATACCTCGGGCCTGACTATCATTGCTAAACATGTGGTCAGTGCTGGGATATTGTCTGCTATGGTGACGGCTAAGGGGGAGGATGGAAATTGGGGTGAAAAGGATATTCACGATGTGAAAGGAATACGTCGTGAATATCTGGCCATTGCCAAGGGGGAGGTAACCCCTGCCCATGGCATAATCAATGCTCCCATTGCCCGCAAGGAAGGTTCTATTATTGAGCGGACGGTGGATTTTGAAAAGGGCGAGAAAGCCATCACTCACTATAAAGTCCTTCACACGAAAAATGGGCACAGCCTCATTTCCCTTTTGTTGGAAACAGGCCGCACCCATCAGATTCGGGTTCATATGAAGTTTTTAGGCTTCCCCCTGATTGGGGATTACCTATACAATCCTGACGCCGCACGGATGACCAGACAGGCCCTCCACGCCTATAAGCTGGATTTTGAACACCCGATTACCGGGCAGGCTATGAGCTTTACTGCACCGTTGCCAGAGGATATGGGGTGGATGGGGTGAAGGTGATTACTCCTCTACCTGCAACATAATATCCTTCATATTAACGAGTTTCACTTTTTTCCCTGCCTTTGAATATCTATAACGCAAAAACCATTCAAATGACTGTTCATGGGTTGATATAAATATTTGTCTATCACCAAACCCATAACGAAGAATATCTACAAGACCAACCATATTTACATCGTCAATTGTCTGCACCGGATCATCTATAAGTAAAAATGAACATGCTCTATGAACACCATATACTTGATTCATGCAGAGTAAAAATGATAATGCTACTGCTGAAAGTTGTCCCGAACTCATGCTATATAGAATATCCTGATTGTCTTTAGTAGAGTTAACAAACTGAATATTCTCCACATCATCACTTGTGTGAATGCCCTTCACAAAATATTAAAAGCTTACCTGCATTTTCCGGCTTGGGATTTGTGATTTTTCTTTCACCATTTACTAATCTTGGCATAACCAATCACCTACCGTTTCTGCATATATATCGTCATCAGACAATACAGGAATAGCACCATACTTACCTGCCATATAGTCTTTTGCAAAACTTGCATCAGATCTTGCCTTGATATCAGCTAATGTATAAAGTGTTGATTCTCCTTTTTTATTTTTCTCAACAAAAGCTATTTCATCTCTTCTGAATTGTTTTCTATTCATTAATGAAATATCATGTGTTGTGAAAATTAGTTGTGCCTTTTTATTCATCTTTCCTTGGAATAAATCCACAATAAATTTTGTCAGTATCGGATGTAATCTTGCAGACATTTCATCCACTATAAATACCCCACCATCCTCTATAATGTTTAAAATATATTGAATGAAAGAGAAATATCTATTTGTTCCCGAAGATTCCATATTTAATTCGAACTTTTCTTCACGTATAATCTCTCCGGCATCATTATACACATTGTGAATCGTTTTTACTTCATAAGGATGTCCTTCTTTTGTTTTATCATCTGTATTCTCTTCAATGCTAAGGCCTACTATTCCAACATCTGCAACTCTCACAAATTTTTCTATAGTTTTTCTATATTCCTCGTCCTCTACAATTCTTTTTGAAAAACTAACTCCAGAAACTAATCCTTTAACACTACCTTCAAGAATCAACTCAAAATGTACATTAAATTTATGTTTTAAATATGCCTTAAACTCATCTACAATTATCTTTACTTCCCCTTCTGCGAAGTAATCCAAAACACCTATATATAATCTATCCGGTCTTTGCTTATCAATATTCTTTAATTCATTTTCATACTTTTTACCAAATGAGATTATCTCTTGCTGTCTGTCAAATACCTGCTTATCATCAACTAACAACCACTCTTCCTTAATACTATATTTCTTTTCTTCCGGTATATCATGAATGACAAAGCCATATTGATAAGTCTTATTATCATGACTAAATAAGATTTCAAATTCCGAATCAT
>CAYOGM010000062.1:0-14666 GCA_964403595.1 uncultured Acetatifactor sp.
CAAAAATAACCGCCCTGTCCTGAGAAAACCTGGCGGTTATTTTTAATCGTTATTAACTTAGGGCTAACCGTCTATCGGTAGCACCTTTTCCATAATCATAGTACCACTTTACCGCCATCATGTCAAATATTTATTCGATTTTCAATATTCTCTACACATCTTGTTGGACTATAAATCCGGTCCGGAATATGGCTACGCATGAGCAAGCTCCCGGCATCCAATTCTATCCTATCCTTGCATTCCTCATCACCACGGCAAATTCTATTTTATGGTCTATATTCTTTCAGAATATCAATTATGTTGTTCTGATATATGTTTCCTTTTAACACATCTCCATTTGGGGAAAAACTAATTGCCCTAATATCTGTGGGATCGTCTTCATACGGACTTGAATACTCCTTATTTTCATCAAAATACTCGCTTAAATACTTAATCGCGTTTCCACTTGGAAAAATAACATTTCCTGAACCCACGGGAATATTTAACCGGTCAAACTCTTTGATAATTTCCCTCGTCTTTATATTATAAGGATTATTGTCATTTTCACTAACAAGCCATGCCGGGCTTAATTTTATTGATATTTCTGTTTCCTTAACACACTCAGCAAAATATTTAACAGGCTCTAACGGTATTGTTTCCTGATGAAATGCATCAACCGATAAAAGAATCTTACACACTCCACTATTTGCAAGCAACTCAACAACTTCTTTTATTCGCTTTTTATCCTTCGTGAAAAAACCATTTGTAATCAAATCCCTTGTAGGAATTCCCATCTGTGTGGCTGCTTTATGTATTTTACAAACCACTTCAGGATAAAGCAATGGTTCTCCACCAAAAGTCATCAATGACTCAATTTTATAATTTTTGCATATATCACGAATTGCATCCGCCGCAACATCTGCATCTATATGTCCTGTGCAAGAGCTATGTTCCCCTTCCGAACAATGCTTACATCTGCCTGTACAAGCCATTGTGACAACAAACTCAATTCGGTTTAAATTCTTAACATATTCATTCATAATAAACTATATCCCTCTTAGAAATTAGTATTTAACACTTTCCATGGGTCCTTTGCATAAATTATAAGCAAGATAATACTTCTAACAAATTGCTTACCGCAGTAACATTATCTGGAATATCTTTGCCATTTCTATTTATCCATATGGCATTTATTCCTACGGAATTAGCACCTTTTATATCACTACTTAACGAGTCACCAATATGTAAAACTTCTTCCGCAGATAATCCAGTCTTTTTTAACGCTAATTCAAATATTTCATTTCTTGGCTTATATGATTTTGCATCTTCGCTTGTAAATACAGCTTGAGGTTTTAAACCATGGAAATCAATAGCCTCTAAAATATCTGCTCTATCTATATTAGACACAATATAAATAGGTACTGGACAATCTTGGAAAAACTGCTTCGACTCTTCGAAAATAGGTGGCTTTATCCAATATTCAAACATTTCGTTACTTAGGATTACGCCGTCTACTGATGAGTCAAAATGTGCAACTGTATCTATAAGAGATTTTGTTTCAAGCTCTCGTTGTGTCTGAAAATTCTCGCCATAAGAATTTTCAAATAATGTTCTAAAACTATTCCACCAATATGAATCTACTTGTCTTACGCTTTGAGCATTTCCTGTTTCATAAATCATTTTACTGATCTTATTAACTATTTCTCCATCTTCAAATACAACCGTTCCATAAAAGTCTATAAATATTGCTTTAATCATATTACCCCTCCATCTGGATGCCACAAATCTAAATCTTATCCATAAGAATCTTTTCTACCCGTTTCACATCATCAACCGTCAATCCTATCCTCTGATCTGTCTTTACCTGGTGCAACTCTACTTGACAATTGTGCAAATCAAGGTCATCAAGAACCACCCATTCCGTAACGTCATCATGTAATTTTAACCACAGAAGAATTTCCTCAGCTTTTACCAAACTAAACTTTTTAGTTCTTCTTATTTCTTCAGTAGTTAAATCTGGTGTTACTCCATCTATCGACAAACCTTCTTTTGCAAATACTTCAACCAAGCTCTCTGCCTCTGTTCCCATCTATATCTAAAAAACTACTTTCACGTATACTCCTCGCCCTCTGCCAGAGTTTTTTCAAAAAACAGTAAAACTCCATCCTCAACCGCAAACCGCTCCATTTCCTCGTCCGTCAAATCATAATAGTATTTTCCGGTCTTTATATCCAGCGACAGACTATCCAGCGGAAAACCCTTTTTCCGAACGGCACTATGAGGCGTATCAGTTAAGATAAAAGGTTCGCTGGCTATAGACAAATCCATGGACTCATAAATATGGTTCTCGTCCATCACCAAACAAATAGCATTCCGGTATCTGGCCGTAAGCTTGCCATATTGTCCGGCCAAGCCTCCATAATACGCTATCATTTCCTCATCAGACAGGTACTTCCCCTTTACCGTGCGCACATGTACTCCCGGCTGAATCTCATCAGGAACATTGTCAAAGTACAATCCCGAATCACAGGAAAATACAGGCATTTGAAATGCATCAAAATAAGCAAGCGCCTCATTTTTACCATCGCCAAAGGCAACCACATAATCAGCACCTAGATACTCCTTCAACTGCGCAATTGCATTGGCCTTGGAAACGTGTTGCGGCATAATCTCCAGCCACTGTTCACCACTGTAGATATCCTTCTGATAAATGCAATGATACTTGTCCTTTAATTGGTGATATAGCGGTTCCAATTTCTCACAACTATCTATACAGGTAAAATAGAACACATCTCCCTTTATCAAATCTACCAAGCTTTCCACAGGATGCTCCCGCACATCCCCCTGACGAGTCATGAGAAAATCTTTAGTAGCATCACTGCATTTTTCCAAGACGTTTCTTGCCAAAATCCTTCCGGTGTCATTTTCCACAATCGCAGCCCCATTGTATGTAATGATTGGAATTCTTCCATTTAAGCCTTGCGTCACCTTCGTTGCAGTAATATAAGACCTCGCTGTTGCGTAGGAGAAGAGCATGCCCTTCTCCGTCAAATCTGTTATCACCTGACTGGTGTATTCTGAAATAGTAATATCACTTCTAAGCAAAGTTCCGTCTAAATCGGAAATATATAATGTTTTTATACGAGCACCTCCATCCCTACTTCTTATTCTACCGAAAACTTTTATCTTTTCCATACAAAATTTTGCTTTTTATCCTATCAAATCTATAAAATTATGCTACAATATACGCGAATTATTTCCCTGAAAGGAGCTACACAATCTGCTTATGACAGTAATTCGAGAGCATCTGCCCTCTGCCCCGGAGGATTGGCGTTCACATATACCCCATAGAAAAAAGCAAAAAAAGAACAGATAATGAAGTATCCCATCTCTGTCCTTTTTTACATAGATATCTAATTTATTTTTTTAAAATTCCATCTTAACGTCACTGCGCTTTACGCTTTCTGCTTCAAAGAATTCTACCTTCACAGCGCCCATTCCATTTGCCACAATACTGCTTGGAAAAGTTATTAATCTTGTATTATATGATGTTACATTTGCATTATACATTCTTCTCGCTGCCTGCAAATGCTCTTCCACATCCAATACAGCCTTCTGAAGCTCTGCAAAATTGTTACTTGCTTTAAGCTCCGGATAATTTTCCACAAAAAGATTAATCTTATCTGTAAGCTGGTTCATCTGTTCATTAACTGCATTTCTCTCCTGCATACTCATCCCCATACGCAGATTAATAACTTCTGTAAGAAGCTCCTTCTCATGTTTCTGATACCCCTTAACCACATCAAGCATCTTTGTAAGCACATCATAACGCTTTGTAAGCGCCACATCAATACCCGATAATGCTTCTTCAACCTTTAACTTAGATACCTTGATTCCATTATATGTACTAATGTACCAAATAACAACAATCGCTACTACTGCCATTATAACAATTACCATTTCCATAATTTCATTTCCTCCGTAAAACAATTTTCTATTCATTACCAAGCCCAAGTGCTTCAATAATGTCTATAATATCCTGTATATCATCCTTCATTTTAGCCATTTCCTTAGGATAACTTACCGGATTATTAAAATCAGCATCAAAACTATCTCTTGATGTATTCATCGCCACGTACAATTCACCCTTTTTAAAATGAAAACCTACTGAGGTATATCTTCCTGCTATAGATTTCAACCGCTCCATAAACTGAGGTGTCAATACATAAAATGCTTCATGCTCATCATATGCTTTTACATCATAAATTTTGTTAAACTCCACATCTTCCATATCAACATTATTCATCTTATAACCGGTTGTGGCTCTATACGGAAAATTATCCGTAAATATCTGAAGCATCAGTGCTTTCTTTGGTGGAACAGGAAATTTTAACATTTTCCCTCTGAAATATAATATTGTCCTCTTGTGTTTACCTGATGTTCGATGTTTGACAGTTACATCCGCCTGTTCAAATTCCACACCTTTGTAACTTGCCTTAAGATAATCCTCAGAACTATACCGATTACCCATCCTTACAATATCAAATGTACTAACTTCCAACTTTGAAAAACCTCTATGCCACGTGTATTCCACATTATCCAGCAACTCATTAAGAGCTTCTCTTGCAAACATTTCTTTATAAATGCCATTAAACTCTTTCTTATACTCCTGGCCTTTATATGAAATAATACCAACCACAATAACCATTCCAAACATCGAAAAAAATACAAACAATTCAGCTTCATTGAGCATAAAAAACATTCCTGCCATAAATAGCACAAAAATTATTAATGTAAGATTTTTCATAAAATTATATTTTTTTCTAAGTGACTCCATAGTCTCTATAGATTGATGTATCCCCATTTTATTCCCTCTTCCTGTCTTTGTAATTCCTCACGTGTATCAGTTGAGTTGAACGATGCACCATTTTGGGCGGGTCATTCAACTTTCGCTCATATTTGTCCCCCCTTTCTTCTGGATGATATCAGTTTACTGCAAAATATCCTGTAGGGCAATGTATTTCTTCGCACGATAATGAAATATAACGTACCAAAAAATGCACAGTTACCGATAACAATACCATCACGTCCATTGTTACGACGAAAGTGTGTACAGTCACTTACAGTTGAAGGCAACCGCAAATTTATCATTCCTCACATGATTGGTTTTCTTCATGCCTGGAGAGCGCCAGATAGCGTTCATCCCCCTTCATAAATTCATAGGTTTCTTCATCTTTAAAACATATCAATATATCAGCTGATATCTAATATTTATCATAACAGATAAGCTAAAAGATAACTACTCCCTGTAAATAATCCACATCAAACTCCACAATCGCCTTGTGAATCCTATCCAACAGCTCCATCTTATCCTCACCAAACTGATATTCCGAAAGTTCCCCCCAAATCTCATCCAAGGCATCGATATCCATCTCTTCAGCAGCCGTATTCATAGCTTTTAGAAGTTCCTGAATCTCCCCCTTACACTCCTCCGCCGACTTCTTGTCCGTCTTTGCCGAAACAGGTACAAACATCGTCAACTTCTCTTGATATGCACGCCAACGCTCCAGGAATATGGGGGTCATTGCCTTCAACACGTGAATTTCATCATTGCAGGCAGCATCCTCCAAAACCTTTGCCATGCCAGCCAACGGAATGATACCGATGGTAGCCGCAGAATTTTTCATGCTATGTACTTTAGTACAATAATTCTTCCTGCCGGAAACACTCTCTACCTCCCCATACAACTCTTCCAAATCCCTTGCCTCATACTCCACAGATTCAGCAAAAAATTTGACGGTATCCAGCATAGTCTGCTCATCCTTGAAGTGGGTTCCTGCATACTTCCAGTCCAGCCCCTCCACCATGGGCAGCTCCACATTTTTATGCTCAGCTGTTGCAGAAGGGGTTACCTCCTGCAACAGCTCTTCATCCAACAAATCCCATATCATGTATTCCAATTTTTCATAATCAATAGGCTTTTGCAGAAATGCCGCAAAACCTTCCTGCAAATACTTTTCCTTAGCACCAACCAATGCATTGGCTGTCAGAATAACCACCGGCGCACCCTTGGAAGGAAAATCCTCCATCTCCTTCATAATGCGGAAGGTTTCCACACCATCAAGCTCCGGCATCATATGGTCCATAAAAATAATATCATAGGCATTCTGTTTGACCTTTTCCAGACATTCTCTGCCGTTTCCGGCCTCATCAATCTGTATCCTGGTCTCCTTTAACAGACCCACAAATACCCTGCGATTCAACTCATTGTCGTCCACAAAAAGAATCCTTGCATCAGGAGCCTCATAGCTATGCTGATATTCATTATCTACCGGTTCCATATACTCATCCAGCTTGCCGATAGGTGTCTCGTCCACAATTTCCTGCATAAGTTCAAAGGAAAACTCGGACCCTTCCCCATAGACACTGGACACCTTTAATTCACTGTTCAAAAGGTCCAAAAGCTGCTTGGTGATACTCATGCCAAGCCCGGTACCTTCAATATTTCGATTCCGCTTTTCTTCAATACGCTCAAAGGGCTGACATAGCTTCTGCAAATCCTCTTCCTTGATACCGATACCGGTATCTTTTACACAAAAGTGCAGTATTGCAGCTTTTTCATCCTCCGGCTGTATCATGGAAATTGCCAAAGTAACCGTACCTTTATGGGTATACTTTACCGCATTGTTTAACAGGTTCACCAGAATCTGCCTCAAACGAATGTCATCACCCATCATTTTCCGGGGAATGCTCTCGTCGATTAATACCTTGAATTCCAGCCCTTTTACCTTGGCCTTGAAGGATATCATATTCACAACATCCTTCACTACCGTGCCGAAATCATATTCCACCGAAATCACACTAAGCTTCCCCGCCTCAATCTTGGTAATATCCAGAATATCATTAATAATACTTAACAGAGACTTTGCCGCACCCTCAATATCCTTGGCGTATTGCTTGATTGCACTATCCTTGGTCTCTCGTAAAATCAGCTCATTCATTCCCATAACAGCCGTAATAGGGGTTCTTATTTCATGGGACATATTGGCCAGAAAATTCGTTTTTGCAGCATTGGCTGAGTCCGCACGCTGCTTCTCCTTCTCCAGCTGCTCTGCCAAAAGGGCATCCGGATTCTCCGTGGTCATATAAATACCCAAATTGAGCAACACAATTCCAATACAGGTAATCAAAGAATCCGGAATGATAATCTGATATACCGCCACCGGAATTTCGCTCCAAAGAGCTACATAAATTGCTCTTTTTTTCTTTGCCGGAATCATTTTCCCATATTGGAACATCAATCGAAGAATCAAAAATACATAAAATGCCACACCAATATAAGTCATAAATGCTGCCGGTCCATAGGAATAATTACTTCTGGCTGACTCAACATAATAAAGCGGCAGGAAAATCGTCCCCGCTATGGCAATCAACATCGGAGTAAGGGTAAACCGATACTTTCGAATGGTTCTGCCGATTTCCTCCTCCATAATTGTCTCCAAATACCGATATGCAAGATAAAAGATAACCTGCAAAAGCCCCATGTAAAATATATGTATCACACGATTTACAAGAGGCGAAACAGTGTCCAGATGATTTACTGTATATACCGAAAGCACATCAAAAATCAACTGTGAAAAAGAGCACGCCAAAATTGCTACAAATCGTTTAGAAGACCCTGTTTTCTTACCGGTTGAAAAGAAATAGAGCACTCCAATAAATAATATGAATATGGCACAGGCAATTTGTGTCTTATACATGCATATCCCTACTTTCCGATAAGATTCTCTATCCTCTCAAGCAACATACTGGAATCCACAGGCTTTAACAAATAGCCCGCAGGCTGCAATGCCAAAAGCTCCATCACAATTTCTTTCGAGTCCATACTTGTCAAAAACACAATAGGTATGTCCGCAAATTCTTCCTCTGCCCGAAGCTTCTCCAACACTTCCTTACCGTTCATCTCAGGCATCTCATAATCAAGCAGAATCAAATCCGGTATTTTCTTACCCACAGAAATAAATGCATGCACCCCCGAAGGTGCCACTGCCACAGAATAATTTTGCTCCAAAATCCCTTTGATATTGCGCAGAACCATTGCATTATCATCTACAATAAGAATATGCTGTTTTTCCTCCCTATCACGCACACTATCATTTACCACATAGTCCCCGCCATCAATTACTGCACGGCATACATCCAAAATAATACGACCTGTTACCGGACGAAGGATTTTATGAAACTGCTTTGTCGCGAAAAATTCTGCATAAACTTCACTTTCTGCTCTGGTACTTATGGTGACTACCGGAATATCCGGACAATTCACCTTTAAGCCGACAAAGAGTTCCTTATAGTCAACTTTGCTTCCCACCATGCTCACAATTACCAAAGAGGACTCCAAAATACTTATATCATCAAGAGAAATCCCCCCGTCGGAGCTATAACAGTCCACCTTAAATCTCCAGTTCAACAACTGGTACAATTCACTGTTAATTTTATTGTCTTCTCCTACAAATACAACTCTGTTTCTCATGGCAGCCCCTCCAAATGTACATTTTCTTATATTATAGCAAAAAGCTCCTTAAGATAACAGTCTTTTTGCAAGCTTTACATCCTCGGTAGTACATTCCACATCACTGTAACGCACTTTCTCATAAATCTCCAACACGTCTTCCTCTTCAATCGCCCGGCAACACTCTTTCGCCGTCATCCAATTGAGAAATGACAAGTCTTTCTGTCCCTCTCGCTGCCTGTAGACACGCTCCATCTTCTTTTTATATAATCTACGCACTTTTTCTTTATTGTCACGGAATGCAAACAAGCCACCGGTCTTTTTCCCGGATTTTTCTATTGCGCAATGCTCACGTATGTCATTTACCTCGTCCAATTCCCGGGATTTTGACAGATTCTTTTTACCGAAATGATTCCTTAAATACGCAAATCCCTTGACCATGCCTACGACAATACCGACAACAATTCCCACTGCCACCAGCACAATAGCAATATACTCCAGCACAATCCAGAACATTGCCGTTTCGCTTTCACCAAAGTCAGGCATTCCTTCACCTTTTACGGGAGAATCTGTACCAATCCATTCCGTAGGCCCGGCATCACGTCCTCTCACTAATACCTTGAGAATTGCCGCAAACACCAACTGCGCACCATACACGATGTAATCAAGCCATTTCAAATCTGACACCAGAAGCATCATCCCCACCGCTATCACCGCAAAAAGAGCAATTTGTGCCACACCGGAACGTAACATGGCTTTTTCCGGAATATTAGCTGCGCTACTTTTATTAAAAGCCAAAAAACTCTGGTATCTGTCCAAATAATAATAAATAAAATAAAATCCCAAGTAAATCAAAATGGCCAGTACATAATACCCATTCCACGCCTGTCCCTTTTGATAATCATACAAAAAATACATGGCAAAACCGATACAGGCAGCCAACACAGGCGGCAGACACACATCTTCTCCCCCTTGAGAATGCAGTTTGTGACGTATGGACAAAAATACATACAATATCACTTGCATGAACAAAAGCCCCTTTATCACACCATCGCCCTTTATTAATACAATTACTCCAACCGGAAGCAGCAGATGTATCAAATAAAACAAATAAAAATGATTCACAAGGCAACGTACCACATAAAGCAAAAGAGGAACCACACTGACTGCCAGCCACAAGAGTATATAAGGACTGGGATAATCAAAGAATTTCATCACCGTCATAACAGCCATAATGACAATCCAATGATTCATCTGCGTCACAAGAAATTCTTTTATCCAGTCAATCCGATGAAGCCTCATCATCTCGTTCCTCCTTTTCTGTTATTTTGAAATATGAATAAACTGTACATGCTCCCGAAGTCCTGCACTTACCTCCGGCTCACTCTTACCCTCTACTGCGTAATACCACACAAAAGAAATCTGCCTCTCAAGACACTCCTGCATGATATCCGTAAAATCACTATATCCGTTGGGAGAGACAAACACTGTTATTGTACTTTGCGTCTCCTCCAGTATTATTTCGCGGAATAAATCACCATAGTTAAACGGTGGCTGTGCTGTATCAATCCTTGCCAGACCTTTGCCAATCTGAGCCGCCTGTCCCACACCGGCACCACTTCGAATCCGCAGCTCCTCACCGGTAAGAATATCTCTACCATTACTGTAAACGGCCACACAGATTCCCTGAGCAAGAAAATGCTCTGCCAGTCCCATAACTATCTGCATGGAAGCCTCCACAGCCTCATTCTTTTTTAAAATACCACTGTCCTCCGTATTCAAAAAAATCCGAATGGTCTGCAACGCAGTATAATTCTTCTGATTGACCTTCAAAGCGCCAGTCCTCGCAGTGGCTTTCCAATTTACACTCCGAATATCATCAAAAGGCTGATATTCTCTAATTCCACGATACTCAAAGGGGTCTTCCAACAAATGCCTCCTGCTGATGACCTCCCCGTTTAACTGCTGTAACGACCTATGAAATTCCCTGCTGTCATAAACCCTCGGGTAGACATACAAGAAACATTCATCCGACATACTTTTTACATATTCCTGCGACAGAAACAAATCCGAACCGATAATATCAATTCCGTTGATACCATAATATCCTCTCTTGCGGGCAATAAAAGACAATTTGCGAGTTATCTTTTCACCGCCACCAACCTGAAACACATCATTCCGATAGTACTTATCCGTTGTTTTAGAGCCCTTCTCATCCTGAAATTCCAGATTCCTCGAGGTCTGAAACTTTACCTTAAGCATGGATAAGAGAAGGCGCTTGCGATTCTCAATGACCTCAATCACTTCGCCCACATCCCCTTCCTTCACACCCTGCTGTGCAAAGGATACAAATACCTTCAGGTTTCGGTTCCAAAGCTTTTCATAGATATATTTCTGTAGCAGAAACAGCCCGAATGCAACCAGTGCGATTCCTAATATTTTCATGCACTAAAATCCTCTGTGGGCACCTGTATACGGCCCAAAATTGCCTCAACAAATTTCACATTTTCACCATGCTGCCCGTATCCCATCACCACACGATGAGCCATAACCGGCGCCGCCAATGCTTTTACATCATCAGGTGTAACAAACTTCCTGCCCTGCAGATAAGCATAGGCCTTCACGCAGCGCAGATAAGCCAAGGTTCCACGAGGGCTGACTCCCATCAGCACGTTTTCTCCCTGTCTGGTTGCCTCCACAATATCCGCCATGTATTCCATCACACACTTATGTACATAAATATCCATAATCTCCTGCTTGGCCTGCTGCAGCTCCTGTGTACTTACCACAGCAGAAATTTCTTCTAGGGGCTCACTCTTCTGATACCGTTCCATCAGACGGACTTCCTCATCCTTGGTAGGCAGCCCCATGGACAGCTTCATCATGAATCGGTCCATCTGCGCCTCAGGAAGCGGGAAAGTACCTGCCGTCTCCACCGGATTCTGTGTCGCAATGACAAAGAATGGCTCGCCCACCGGATAGGTCTCTCCATCTATGGTAATCTGACGCTCCTCCATGCACTCCAAAAGGCCGGACTGGGTTCTGGGTGTGGCACGATTAATCTCATCTGCCAGCAAAATATTGGTAAATGCCGGCCCCTTTCTCAGCACAAATTCCCCCTGCTTCTGGTCATAAATATTCAAACCGGTAATATCTCCCGGCAGCAAATCCGGCGTGAACTGAATCCGGTTAAAATCTGCATCCAAAGACTTTGCCAGAGACTTCGCCACCTTGGTCTTGCCGGTTCCGGGCACATCCTCCAAAAGCACATGTCCGTTGGCCAAAAGAGCAGTCAACAGCAGCGTGATATTCTCCTCCTTACCAATAATGACTTTTCCGATATTTTCAAGTACCTTTTGCTTTAATTCATTTCCTGTCATGGGGTTCCTTCTTTCTTTTATAGTTCTATTTCCTTACTTCAAATCATGAACCATTATATATTCTTCGGCTTCTATTTTTCTAATGTTGTAATTCATTTCTAACCTCCAATTATTCAATATTGAGTTAATTGGATACTCCTCCACACATACCGCCACCTCCGCTTGTTTCTTACCTGTATTATAGTACAGTTTTGGGGGACCTGCAACCACGGCAAGATATTGACATTCGCTATCAAATATGTTATGTATAATTTAAAGGTTCTGAATCTCTTTTAATTCTCTCTACTGGAGGGGTCGAGTAATTCAGGATCTTTTTTATATTGTCATGAATCAAAAAGTCATAGAGACGCTCTTTTAGAGAGAGCTCTATGACTTCCTTGACTTCACTAATAAAGTGTGTTACATATTATTTATAAGTTCTGAATCTCGTAATTATCCGTCTACTCAGATGGGCTGAGTAATTCAGAACTTATTTATTCACATGATAAATTGCAAACATGCCCTGTACCAACCAATCCAGCTGATACAGGACATTCTATTTACTACTTATTTAAATTATCATTCCCTTTAATGCAGTCGTTGCAATCACTGCTAAGATACCTCCAATACTGGAACCCACCAGATTTACAATAAGCTGATAGCTCCAGTCAACCTTTGCCCCTTTATTCGGAAAAGGAATTACCATAAACCAAAAACTACTGAATACGGATCTCATGGCATTCATACTAAATCCGGTACTATTGAGCGTCAACGCCATAAACGCTACCGCTCCAAAACCAACAGCACCAACAATTAAGGACTCATTTCCGCCGGCAAGATTGCTTACACCCGCAATGCTCATAAATACGAGGAAGAGGAATACAAATGTTGCAATAACTTCTTGTACAAAATTCAAAGGAACATTCTTCTCTACCGGATATGCTGAAAAAATCCCTCTTAAGTCAGTACCCTCTGTTGCTATAAAGCTATCCGCAAAGAAGATACGACACAAAATCACTGCCGCTCCTGCCGCCAAAAACTCCATCAGCAAATAAATAATTGCATCCGTTATTCCCACAGCCCCAGCGATTAAGCTTCCCAAAACCACACCGGGATTCAAAAAGGCGGGGCCACCCATAATGCAGGCGGTACTTAATCCAAAACCAACTGCCAGACTCCATGCAAACACCAATTCAATGTAGTTAAGCGTACCAACCAAAGTCTTTTTTAAAGATACATTACACATATAGGCATAACCGCCCAGCAAGAAAATCAAACTACCTACAAATTCTGATAAATATCCCATGTGTTTGTCCTCCCTTATCTTTTGCTTTGTATTTTTCACAAATTATATAATATAGGGGCTATTATAACACATTTCCACGTCATTGGCAATAATTGTCAGCAAACTCTTTATTAATCTTCGCTGCTCCCACTATCAGCCAAATGCTTACTATAACCCATACCACTTCTACTTATTTTCTCATCTGTCTCCTTCACTCGAAACATCCCCATTAGAACAGGTGTCAAATATCCCGGAATCAAATCCGGATAAATCAACACACTATTATCCGGTACAATTTGCTGCAAATATTCAAACCACGCATAGGCATCCTTCGGCATTTCTCCATTAATCAGTCGATGTGCCGTTCCACACAGACTGATAACATAATTTTTGCGCTGCTCCAAGCAGGCTCTGACAATATGTTCTGTGGCATCACAGGGCTCCTGAGCAATAACTGCATCATACTCCTGCAGGTCAACTTTGTCATAGACAAAAGAATCTCTTATACCAATTACAGGAAAAATTGCAGAATCCTCTTCTGTAAGCTGTGGATCCATTGCCGTCATACAATAACCCTTTTCAGCTAACATTTTTGCCAAAGCCGCATTTCTGCCGCAGCCTACCTCCAATAAATTGCGATATTTGGAAATGGGCAGTATTTTTTCCAAATACGTTGCAAAATACTGCTGTCTGGATTGCAACCCCTTTGTCCAAAGCAGAAAATCAATATATTCATCCGTAACAACTCTCTTATCAGATTTTAAAATATCTGCTTGAATTTTATGTAACTGCTCCTCTGTAAATCCAAAAGGATTTTCTCTACAAAAAAAAGTAAATTTCTCCTTCATTCGCTTCACCTATTGCTTTCTGACATATCACACACTCGTTTCATTCGCTTCAAACTTTTGAACATAAGAATGTCTACTCTTGAATTTTGCTCCATATAATGGATTGTATCATATTATTAGCAAGCAATGTATAAATAAAATATGTCTTGTTTCGTAATTGTCTTGTGCGATATTCTGTGTGTGTATCTATAGAAAAAAATTTGTCTTTTAGAATCCCTTTTGACTCAAATAATCCTCTAAACCATGCAAAAATCATGTTTTTTAGTACCTATGTAAAAAAAATCGTCTTTTAGAATCCATATATTTTAAAAAATGGATTCTGAACACCTAATTTTTCTCCATAGATACTTTTGGGCATTACCAATCATATGGTTTATGCCATAAATGTGAAAGCACGAACGTTTCGTGAATAGCACGAACGCTATGAGTGTCATGCAACCTCCACCTTCGAATAGCACGAACGCTATGAGTGCCATGCAACCTCCATCTACTCGAATAGCACGAACGCCCCACTCGAAAGTGCTTCGCACTTCCTCGTGGTTCGTTTGACTCACATGCCATCTATCAAAAAGAGAGGACCACAAGTAAACTTGCGTCCTCTCTTTTTGCCATCTGGCGCGTTCGTGCTATTCGTTCCTATTCGTTCATCTTTGCCAGCTTAGCTGCCTGGTCGGCTGCTGTCG
>CAYOGM010000063.1:0-14511 GCA_964403595.1 uncultured Acetatifactor sp.
CACGACCATCAGTTTGTACAGACCACAGCTAACCGTATTATCGAGATTCTTCCCAACGGTAGCATTATTGACAAGATTACTACCTACGATGAATATCTTGCAAGCGATGAAATGGCTAGAAAGCGTACCGTATTCACTGCTAACAAAGAAGATGATGAGGATTAATCATGATTGATTTGCATGTTCACTCTACTCGCTCCGATGGGACGTATTCTCCCACGGAGCTTGTAGATTACGCAATAACTAAAAATCTTAAGGCCTTCGCCCTGACCGACCACGATACCACGGACGGTCTGGAGGAGGCTGTTTCTTATGCTCAGAATCTACGTCAGCAATATCTCGCTGACGGAAACGAGGAACTGGCAGCTGCCGTACCTGAAATCATTCCCGGAATCGAGCTTTCTACGGAACAAGACGGACGAGACATTCACATTGTGGGCCTTTTTATCGACTACAAAAACCCTGCATTTTGCGACTATTTAAAGCATTTTGTGGAATCAAGAGATTTGCGCAACGAAAAAATGTGTAAATTGTTGCAGGAAGCCGGAATAGATATTACTTATCAGGCATTGCAGGAGACCTTCCCCGACTCTGTGATAACCCGCGCACACTATGCAAAATATATGCTCAACCACGGATATATCAAGAGTATGAAAGAGGCCTTTGAGCGATATATCGGTGACCACTGCCCTTACTTTATCCCCCGGGAAAAGGTAACTCCCGCCCAAGCGGTAGAATTGATTTTGCAGGCAGACGGTATCCCCATCCTCGCTCATCCCATCCTCTATGGCATGGGTAGTGCCAAGCTGGATTCTGTTGTTGGCGAATTGAAAGCAGCCGGTCTTATGGGTATCGAAGCCTTATACAGCACCTATACGGCAGCAGACGAAAGACAAATCCGCTCTCTTGCTTCCAAATACAATCTGCTTATCAGCGGTGGTTCCGACTTCCATGGAAGCAACAAGCCCGATTTGGATTTGGGTGTAGGATATGGTAAATTAAATGTGCCGGACTTTGTTCTGGAAGATATCCGTGCCACAAGGAAAAATCTTTTGTTTACAGATATGGATGGTACTTTGCTTTTAAGCGACTCTACCATCAGCCCTACCATGCGGGCTGCCTTAAATAAAATGACTTCCTTGGGACATCATCTGATTCTCTCCTCAGGAAGACCCTTGCCCAGTATCCTTGAAGTACGCGACAAGGAACAGATTAACTATCCAAACATGTTAATTTTGTCCAACAACGGCGCACTGGTCTATGACTGCGACAAAGATGTAAATCTCCTAGAATGCCGCATTTGCCAGAAAGATATTGCTTATATTATCGAGCAGGCAGAAAAAAGAGGCTTACACATTCACGGCTATACTGCAAGAGAAATTGTATGCCATGGTATGAACGCAGAGCTGGAATTCTATACCAGCCGCATCCATCTGCCTCTGATTTGTGTGGATGATATTGCCGCTTATTTACCGGAGGGATGTTTTAAATTACAGTCAATCCACCTGACAGACCGCTCCAAACTGGAAGCTTTCCGCGAAAGTCTTTTGGATTACTGTGGTGACCGGATACAGATGATTTTCTCCAATGACCAGTATCTGGAAATTCTTCCCTCTGAAGCAGGAAAGGGAAATGCCCTGCGTTTCATCGCAGACCATCTGCATGCCCCCCTCTCCCACACTTTCGCCGCCGGAGATGCAGAAAATGACTTATCCATGCTGGACGCTGCCGGCACCGGTATCGCCATGGCAAATGCCACGGACGCAGTAAAGGAAGCCGCCCGGATTGTCACTCAGAAAACCAACAATGAAGATGGGTTATTGGAAATAATAGAAAAATTTTTTTGCGAATAGATAATTTTTTCTAATAATCCAATCTTTGTACCATACTTTCATCACTAAAAACATACTCCGCTGTGCTAAGCGGAAAATTTATCTCCGCCTCATAATACCAAGGATCCTGCTCAGTAATAGATTGTTCATCACATGAAATTCCTGAGCAGGCATATCCCTTGTCCTAACAAAAAGTCTCTCTCCCGCTTCATTCACGCAAACATCTGCTCCCTGATTTATAATTTCGATAAATATTCAGCCTTTTTCTCTTCCGGCACCAAAATCACTTCCATCGCCTGCTCCGCAGTATATTGCAAAGATTTCATCAAATTTCTTATAGAATCCATGATTCCCTGCTCTATACCACGCTCTATACCACGCTCTATACCACGCTCTATACCACGCTCCATGCCTTCCTCCAGCAGTTCTTCTTTCCATTCATCAATCGCCTGACACATATTGTATTCTCCCTTCGTTTCATATTCATCCAACCGCTCTAATACCCCTGTACAGTCTGTTATAATTGCTATTGTCTCTGCCGTATCTCTGTCTAAATGTTGATACTCTTCCTGATACCAAAGCTCCATAAGCTTTTTTCGATTTTTCCGTAAAGAAATCACCTCCATAAGCTGGCGCAATCCCGTTTTAAAAATTGAAAAATCCTTTATATCATCTACACAGAAAAAACTCATTCCATAATCGTGAAACAATTCCTGCCACTCGGGCGGTGCACCCTCAAAATCCATCATATCCTTTAGACTACGCGGACCATTCCACTTCTCAGTACCATGATAAAAACATATTGAGTGTACCGGATTAATTTTATCATCAATATCTAATCGTGTGTTCCAATCGCAAGGGACTTCTCCTTTCGCCTGCACCACTTTTGCCTTTTCTGCACGAATTTTACGCACTTGACTGTTATACTCCAGACAATCATATTCCATCATACGTAATGGCATGGTATAATCAATGTTTTCCTGATTCTCAATAGCAGCTATCAGCACCCACTCACCTGTTTTCGTGCGTTTTTTGATATCTCTGAATCGCTGTTTTGCTTGCTGCTCACCTTTTTGTTTCCATTTTGGGCGCAAATCAGTATATTTCGGGTCATCCCCCTCCAACATATCCCCTCGAAGCACAACCTTGCCTCCGAATTCTAACACATTAACAAACTCTGCAAATCTGTCATTATCTGATAAATAATTACAAATGGCAATATCATTTTTCCCCATAAGCTCCTCCTATACGGCGGAGGTTTGAACGTCCTCCACCCGTAATAATCCCATATTCATTTAGTTATCTGTGAAAGACGGCTGAAACGCCTAGAAAAAATTGCTAAAATGTATTTTAGATGAATTTATTTTAATATAGAGTTTCTAAAGTGTCAAGCTATAATTAATGCGCCGAAAAAACATTTCGGCGCATCGCTAATTCAAACTTCTTATTTATCCTTCCACAATCAGGTATCTTCCGTCACCCACGTCAAACACCTCATCTGCTTCCAGAATTTCATCCCCCACAGCACCATCCATATCAATGCCTTCCTCATCAAAGAACTCAATCACTTCGTCCACGGAGTTTACCACAACTGCCATACACTCCTCCAAAAAGCTCTCTGCCTCCTCCAGACTGTCTGCCACGGGCTCAGGAAACAGTTGCTCCTGATTCTCCAAAAAACATTTCAGTACCGCATCATCAAATACCTGCATACAAAATCCTCCTTTATAAATACTTAAGCAATTCCAACGGATGCCCGATAATAGCATCTGCATGGCTCTCCACCAGTTCTTCCCTCTTACGGAATCCCCAAAGTGCTCCAATGGTAAATAATCCTGCACCCTTACCTGTCTTCATATCCGTAGCAGTATCTCCAAGATATAAAACCTCCTCAGCTGCCACTCCCAACTGCTCCATGATGCGAAACGCTCCTGCCGGGTCCGGTTTAATGGGAACGCCTTCTATCTGTCCATGAAGCACATCAAATACGTCCTTTCCGAACAAATACTCAATGACTCGAATAGTCTCCGCATGAGGTTTGTTAGAGAGAACAGCCAGCTTCACGCCCTTATCCTTCAAAGCCTGCAAAAGTTCCACAATTCCGTCATAAGGCTTTACCTCATACATGCAATCCACTGCAAACAATTCTTTATAACGGGCAAAAGCCTCCTCAAAATGCGTATTCTCTATATCTCCTGCCGCAGTCAGTGCGCGCTTAATCAGATTGGCAGCTCCGTCTCCCACAAAATACTTGTATTCATCCTCTGAAAAGGGACCCATTCCCAACGGTTCCAGCGCTCTGTCTGTACAATATTTAATACTGTGAATGGAATCAGACAGAGTTCCGTCCAAGTCAAAAATGACAAGCTTCTTTACCTGCTTACCAACAACATCTTCCATAATTTTCTCTGCCATTACAAGTCCCCTCCAAACCGCTTTAATTCCTGATAGACTCTGCCCACCGGAAGACCTACCACATTGTTATAATCGCCTTCAATTCCGGTGATATACCTTGCGCAAAAGCCCTGAATACCATAAGAACCGGCTTTATCCATAGGGTCTTTCGTGCTCACATAAGTCTGAATCTCCTCATCTGTCATGGGTGCAAAATGCACTGTGGTTGCCTCATAAAAACTGTATATTTCCCTATATTTCCCTTTATATGCAAAGGTCACTCCGGTATATACCTCATGGTTTCTCCCGGCAAGTTGCTTCAGCATACGTACTGCATCAGCCTCATCCACAGGCTTTCCCAAAATCATACCGTCACAGGCTACAATGGTATCTGCTCCAATAACAAGAAACGCTTCTGAATCTGTGCTCCCAACATCACCACACTCACTATCGCCCTCGGCCTCTAAGACTGCCAGAACCGCCTCTGCCTTCTGGCGTGATAACTCCTGTACTACCTGGGCCGGAACAGTTGTGGTTACCTTTTCCTCCACATCACTAACCATAATTTCAAATATTAATCCTATCTGCGTAAGCAACTCCCTCCTGCGGGGAGATGCTGATGCAAGAACAATCTTCATTTCAGTTATTCCTTCCTAACCATTCAACTTTGGCATTTATTCCTGATGCTCCGCCGGTGTAAATGTGCGCTTCATAGCTATACCTTCCTCTGAAGCTGCTTTGGCCGCTTCCTTAGCCTCCTTGGCAAACTGTTCCTGAGCATTTACTGCCTTACGTCCTCTTCGACTTACCTTTGCATAAGAACCGTCCGGCTGCAAAACAGATGCCTTCACTGTATCTGCAAGCTGCACATTCAAAATATGCAAAAGCTCCTCCTTCAAAGCAGGCTCCTCCACAGGGAACAATATCTCCACACGCCGCTCCAGATTACGAGGCATCCAGTCCGCACTGCCACAATAAATCTCCGGATGTTCATCATTGTCAAAATAGAAAATTCTGCTGTGCTCCAGGAAATTTCCTACAATAGAACGTACTGTAATATTTTCACTGACACCGGGAATGCCGGTTTTCAAGGAACAAATTCCCCTGACAATCAAATCAATCTTTACTCCCGCCGCAGATGCCTCATATAAAGCCGCAATAATGTCTCTGTCACAAAGAGAATTCATCTTGGCAATAATCCTTGCTGAATGGCCCTCCTGAGCATACTTCTGCTCTCGCTTAATTAAATACAAAAACTTATCCTTAAGCCACAAAGGTGCCAAAGACAGCTTATTCCACATAAGAGGCTCCGAATAGCCGGATAACATGTTAAACACCGCTGTGGCATCCTCTCCGATTGGTTCTGAACAGGTCAAAAGTCCCATATCTGTATAAAGCTTGGCAGTGGCGTCATTATAGTTACCGGTACCCAGATGCACATATCTGCGAATGCCTTCTTCCTCTCTGCGCACCACAAGGGTAATCTTGGAGTGGGTTTTCAGTCCAACCAGTCCATATATTACATGACATCCCGCTTTTTCCAGTTTTCTTGCCCAGACAATATTATTTTCTTCATCAAAACGAGCCTTAAGCTCCACCAAAACAGTGACCTGCTTACCGTTTTCTGCTGCCTGCGCCAGTGCTGCAATAATAGGTGAATTACCACTGACTCGGTACAGCGTCTGCTTGATAGCAAGCACCTGTGGGTCTGCTGCCGCCTGACGAATAAAGTCTACTACAGGCATAAAGGTCTGATACGGATGGTGCAGCAAAATATCTCCCTTGCGTATTTCATCAAACAAATTGCAGCCCACACCAAAAGCCGGCACTGCCTGTGGAATATGCTTGGCTTCCTTTAGATGCTCAAACCCATCCAGCCCATAAAGCTTCATAAGCACCGTCAAATCCAATGGACCATCGATGGTATAAATATTTTCTTCTTCAATACTAAGTTCTTTTTTGAGGAATTTTAAAAGGCGTTTATCCGTGCCTGCCTCTACCTCCAGCCGGATGGCCTCACCCCACTGACGCTTTTTAATCTGCTTTTCGATTTCCTTTAACAAATCAGCAGCCTCATCCTCCTCAATAGTAAGGTCCGCATTTCGCATAATACGAAAAGGATGTGCACTGACAATATCGTAATTCAAGAAAAGCTTATGAATATTGCGCTCTATAATTTCCTCAAGAAAAATTACCCTACGCATATTGTCATGTCTGGGCAGTTCCACAATACGATTGAGCACACCGGGAACCTGCACTGTTGCAAATTCCAGTTCCTTGTCACCACCCTTGCCACGAATCATAGCTCCAATATTTAATGTTTTATTACGAATCAAAGGAAACGGTCTGGAAGAATCCACCGCCATCGGGGTCAGAACCGGATACACATTTTCCTCAAAATACCGGTCAATATATGTCCCCTCCTCTTTGGTCAACTGCTCATGACTTTTAATCACCGTCAGACCATTCTGCGCAAGCGCCGGAGAGAGTGAACGATTGTAGGTAGAATACTGTAACTCCACCAATTCATGAATCGCCTTGCTTAAAGCCTCCAGCTGCTCCATGGGTGTCATACCCGCAATATCCTTTTTGTCATATCCGGCATTCACCATATCCTTTAGAGATGCCACTCGTACCATGAAGAATTCATCCAGATTGGATGCCGTAATACTCAGAAATTTCAAGCGCTCAAATAGCGGAATATTTTTATCCCTTGCTTCCGCCAAAACTCTATGGTCAAACAAAACCCAGCTAAGTTCTCTGTTGGTATAATATTCCGGATTTGTAAATTTTATTTTGGCTGCCTTAGTCACTGCCTTGCCGTTCTCCTTCATATGAACCCTCCCTGACCTTGTCAAAACTGCTTGCGTTGCTTCATAACCGGTGTCACACTAAACACCTCCTGAAAAAACGCTGCCTTAGTGGCAAAATAATTCAACTCCAGCGTAGTATCCTCCTCTGTCACAGCACTCAAATGCAATTCATTATCCCGAAGTACCGCCTTCAAATCCCTGAACTTCTGCTTATGACTGCGGTCCAGACTGGACGCAAGACGAAGGATTGCTGTAAGCTTTGCCACCGTAAGATAAGTATCCTGATCCGAAGCTCTACGGTTGGCTACACGCTCCCTATAGGTGAAATCACTGTGATTAAATCGTACGATACTGGCCACCATTTCACGCTCTCTATGTGATAAACCGATAATCTCTGTTGCCATGATGATATCATAGGAGGTTTCTCCGATATTCATCAGACTGATATATTTGCCACAATCATGTAAAATAGCAGCCAGACACAAATATAGGCGTTCTCTTTTTCCCAATCCGTGTACCTTCTTCATACTGTCAAAAATAGTTGTTGCTATATCCTCCAAGGTCTGTGCTCTCTTACGGCTACCCATATACCTTTTACTGATGTTCATGGCACAGGCCAGAATATCCCGCTCAAAATCATGTTCTTCCTTAAACATTTTGATGCTTTCGCCGTACTCATATGCAATACCGTCACATAAAGTTACTCCGGGGGCCCAGATTCTGGCTGCTCCCATCAGTTCAGCAATTCTACGCGCAAGCACTGCACTGATATACATCAAAGGAACTCTCTCTTCCACCACATCCAGCGTCTTGGCGGCTTCCATAACATTTTTGCTTCGCAATATATCCAGCAATTCATCAAAGTCCGATGCGTTGAGAATCTCACTATGCTTTTGGCTACGCTTTACAGCCCATGGCGAAATATAATCATCCACAATAATAATGTTGTGAATTTCTCTGTCCTTAAAATACAGCTTCTTGTACGCAGAAAGCTGTGCCCCAAGCATCTCCTCCACTACCTGCTCCATTTTGGAGGAACTGACCTTCATCTGACTGATAAGCTCCTGTATACGTAATACACCAAGTCTTAAATTCTGTGTTGAAACAAGTGTATCATTGTCAAATAAAGACAGCTGAATGCTTCCTCCTCCGATATCAACAATTGCTGTTTTCTCCTCAATAATGTGCAGAAAGCTCTCACCCTTGGAAGCAATCGATTTATAATCCAGAAAACGCTGCTCCGAGTTGCTGAGCACCTCCATTTCAAGTCCCGTTCTCTGGGCAATCTGATCCAGCACAATAGCTGTGTTATTGGTTTCTCTGATGGCACTGGTTCCGTATAACTTGTAACTATCCACCTTATAGGATTTCATCAGTCCGGAAAACTCTCTCAAGGTCCTGCACAGCTCGTCCAACTTATCCGGTTCAATTTTGCCGGTGGTATAGGTACTTGTACCCAAATCCAGTCTACGTCTTACATGGTCAATCTCACGCATGGTATTCTTGCCGGATAATTCATATATTTTCATAGATGTTTCATAGCTTCCCACATCAATCGCTGCAAAGGTTTTTACACTCATAAAAGCCTCCCTTCAAACTACTCTTTTCACAGTCGTAGCTATACTTCCATTTTTCCCAACAGATAATCAATAAACTGCTGTGCCGTCCGCCCGGAAAGTCCACCATGGGAAAGCTCCCACTTATTGGACTCCAGCCACAGTTCCTCCTCTGACATATCGATTCCGGCACGCTCAGCCAGCACCTTCACAATATTGTGAAACTCCTTCTTGTCGGGTGAACCAAAATAAATGGTCACACCGAAACGATTTACCAGAGATAATTTCTCCTGAACGGTATCTCCGGTATGCATATCCTGACGAATTTCCTCTCGGTCATTAAAATTCTCACGAATAAGATGCCTGCGATTGGAAGTAGCATAAATCAGCACATTATCCGGCTTCTTCTCCAGTCCACCCTCAATAATCGCCTTCAGATATTTATACTCAATCTCAAACTCTTCGAAACTCAAATCGTCCATATAAATAATAAATTTATAGTTGCGATTCTTGATACGAGCAATCACATCATTCAAATCCTGAAACTGATGCTTGTAAACCTCTATAATACGCAATCCCTTGTCGTAATATGTGTTGGCAATAGCCTTGATACAGGAGGATTTACCGGTTCCTGCGTCTCCAAACAACAGACAGTTATTGGCTTTTCTTCCATTCACAAAAGCCTCTGTATTGTCAATCAGCTTCTGCTTGGGAATCTCATACCCCACCAAATCATCAAGCTGTACATGGGCAATATTCAGAATAGGATTGATATGTACACCAGTCTCATCATGAACAATGCGGAACGACTTATGAAGGCCGAATTTGCCCACACCATACTCCTTATAAAACTCAGTCAATGTATCCTTCATTTCCTGAGGAGTATTGTCTTCACAGAAATGCTCTGCAAGCTCACAAATTCTGGCACAAATTCTGCGATTATAAACCTTACTCTCCTGACTACCCGCATCATAATTCTGAATCAGCGAAAGCTCTGTCACCTGTAATTTCTCCGCCATAGGTGCAAAGTCATAATCATAGAACTCCTTAAAAATCACAATATCATGAAGTGCCGCATCATTGATACTTCCTTCAACCGCACCCCGAATCTCACAGCTGCGACTGTAAGTATTCTCGTTATTTACCAAAAGATTGGCCAGATAACAGTGCCACAGATTTCCTCTGAAGCCATGGCTGCCCGACAACTCCAAAAGCTGATGAATGCACTGAAAAAGCAGTGCTCTCATATCCTCTGTATTGTAGTAGTCATCCTCATAATGGGACATCAGCCACGCCATGTCATAGAGCAGCTTGCCATCCTCAAAATCTCTGTATAAAAGCAGTTCCTGTTCCCGCATGGATTCTCTCCTAATAATTACCCAATATTTTCATATTTCTGGCCTCATCACGAAGTCCGCGCAGAGCATTTTTTACTGCACTGTCAGCCAGATTGCCCTCAAAATCCACAAAGAATCGATATTCCCAGTTGCGGTCCTCGATAGGACGGCTCTCAATCTTGGTCATATTCAGATTATTGTAAATAAAATGAGACAGCATATGGTATAGAGAACCACTCTGATGAGGCACCTCAAAGCAGATGCTAATCTTACCCGCATCCTTGCGGAATACCTTCTGATTGGTGACAATAATGAATCTGGTAGAATTGGTACCTGAGTCATTCACACCCTTTTTAAGTACATCCAGACCGTAAATCTGACCAGCAAGCTCACTGGCAATGGCAGCCTGAGACTTATCCTGCTCCTCTGCCACCTTTCTTGCCGCGAATGCATTATTCTGCATGCTAATCTGCTGCCATGGATGCTCAGCCAGAAAACGGGCACTCTGCATCAGTGACTGGGGGTGAGAATACACCTTTTTGATATCCGAAGGCTGTGCACCGGGCACACCCAAAAGACAATGCTCAATACGGATAATCTGCTCTCCTACAATATAGTTCTCAAACTCTACCAAAAGGTCATAAATTTCACTGACAATACCGGCAGTGGAATTCTCAATGGGAAGCACTGCAAAGTCTGCACTGCCCTCATCCAAAGCACTCATGGCATCCCGAAAGGTATCCACATGAAAGCTTTGAATCTCGTCACCAAAATACTGGAGCATGGCGGCCTGGGAATAAGCTCCCTCCGCCCCCTGAAATACCACTCTTGCTTTCTTTGTCTCAAGCTCATCCAAGCCGATAAAAGGAAGCTTGCCCTGTCCGCTCTGCTGGGCAATCATCTGGTACTGGAGCTTGCGGCTCATGGACATAATCTGCTCAAAAAGCTCCTCCACGCCCCGGGCATTAAACTCATCATGGGTCAATGACTTCACCTTTGCAATTTTCTCCTGCTCTCTGACCTTGTCAAAAACCTTCTTGCCGGTGCTGATTTTGTACTCAGCCACCTGTTTGCAGACATCCATGCGCTCCTCATAAAGGTTAACAATCTGTGCATCTATGCCGTCTAACTTATCTCTCAATAGTCCTAAATCCATTGTGCTCTCCTTTTTTCTTTTGTGCAAGGGTAGGACAAATTTTGTTTTCCCTTTCATTCTATCTTATAACAAATCTTGCTTGATAGCAAGTAAAATACAGTGTATACTAAATGTGATAAATTGAAAATTTACACAGGTTTTACAGGCAAATTGAAAGCAACAAAGTTATTGCAAATGAGGAGAAAATTATGGCTAAAACAGGTAAAAACCAAAAGCGTTCTTATATCATAACCGGAATCATTGCAGGAGTTATTCTTGCACTGTTGATTGTTGCATCTTTTTTCTCAGACAGGGTGACCTCCAATCCTCCCGGCACAATCGGCAATACAGCAGGCAACCTGAATAATGCAGGATTATTTTGTGAATATAATGATACTGTTTATTTCTCAAATCCACTGGATAAAGGTACACTTTATGCCATGAATCCCGATGAAACCAATATCCGCAAGCTTTATTCCATGCAGGTTCGCAACATTCTGGCAGGTGGCGATTACCTTTACTATTTCCAGCTGGACTCCGGTGATGCGAGCACCTTTGGCTCCGTAGCCAACACCCATTCCTTCAATCGCTGTAATTTAGACGGTAAACAAGCGGTAGGTATTACCCGTGATGTAGTTGTAAATGCTCAACTTGTGGATGATTATCTCTATCTTCTCACTGCAGGCAAATCCGCTCCTTTATTTTATAAGATTAAAACAGACAAATCCGATAAAGTAGAGTTAGCTGATTACTCCATCAATCCTTCCAGTGTTTCTAATGGATTCATTTATTATAATGGCACTCAGGACAATCATGCTTTGTATCGCCTGAACACCGCAACCGATGTAACAGAAGAAGTCTGGTCCGGTAATCTTTGGAATCCTGTAATTTATGGAGACTATATTTACTATATGGATTTAACTTCCGATTATAAATTGTGCCGCTACTCCCTCTCCACTCAGACCAGCGAAGTATTGGCTCACGACCGGGTGGACAGCTTCAATGTCGGCTCCGGCTATATTTATTATCAGACCAATGATGCTGAAAATCCTCAGCTGAAATGCATGCATACCGACGGAAGCAATGTCATAACCGTTGCAGATGGTATCTACAGCAATATCAACATGACTTCCCAATATGTATATTTTCAAGAATTTGATGTGGACAGCAGTCTCTATCACTCCCGACTGGGCAGCGACAGAGCAACCCTTTTTACCGGCAATAACAAATAATATCTAAACCAAAAGAGAGGTACTCGTTCAACCAACTGTACCTCTCTTTTTTGTTTATCAAGCATTATTCTTCTATATGATCCAAGCCCTGACTCAATATGCTAACAATATGTCCGTCTGCCAAGGAATAAAAAATTGTTTTGCCCTCTCGCCTGTTCTTCACCAAATCCATCTGCTTTAACACACGAAGCTGATGAGATATAGCTGACTGGGACATATTGAGAAGTGCCGCTATATCATAAACACACATTTCGGAGCACAGAAGCACATAGAGAATCTTAAGTCTGGTCACATCGCCGAACACCTTAAAAAACTCTCCTAAATCCTGTAATTCTTCTGACGGTGGCATCTTTTGGTCCACTTTTTTGATTGTTTCTTCATCCAAATGAAGATATGTATTTGCTTCCATAATTCTACCTCTTATCGTATATTAGCTAACTTTTCAGACATAACCTACCTATTTTTTAAGTTCATTTAAAAGCTGTGATACCGTTCTCCCCAATATGGGATGACGGAAATTCGGTGTAATCTGACTTAATGGCTTCAATACAAATTCCCGATTCTCCATATCCACATGCGGTACTATCAATTCACTGTCTTCATAAATCAGTTTATCATAAAATACAATGTCAATGTCAAGTGTCCTTGGACCCCAATGTACCTCTCTGACACGCTCTGCCTTCGCCTCCAACTCATGAATATAATCAAGCAGCTCCTTGGGAGTCATAAGAGTACGGATTTGTACAGCCGTATTCAAAAATGCATCCTGCTCCACGTTTCCATACGGAACAGTTTCTAACACATCCGCCGTCTGCAACAACTGAATCTGCTCATGACTGCTAAGCCCGTCAATTCCCTGTTGTAAAAAGCTTGCTTTATCTCCCATATTGGAACCCAGAGACAAATACACATAGTGCCAGCTTCTGCTGATACACACAGACACCGATTCAAAATTAAGCTGCATAGGTGCATGTGGCTTTCTGATTTCCAAATCAATCTGACAAATCCCCTCGAAATTCAACAGAATCTGTGTTGCCAGATTCTCCGCCACACTCTCAATCAAATCATAGGTCTTCTTTTGCATCTCGTTTACAATAAAATCACAAACTTCGCTGTAATTAGTGGAGAAACTCAAATCATCTGACATGCCTGCCTGTCTGGTCTGCGTATAAAGAATTGCATTTACATAAAAAAACTGTCCCTTTTCTTTCTCCTCCGGGAAAACACCATGATGAGCAAACACTTCCAAGTTGTCAATTCTGATTTGATCCATTGTCATAATGATACTCTCCGTCCTAAAATCGTTTCTGCCATACGGATGGCTCTTACGTTTTCCTTTATATCATGGACACGCACAAAGCTGATGTCCTTCATCACTGCCATTACGGTAGTTGTCAACGTTCCCTCCAGCCGCTCCTCCGTGGGCAAGTCTAAGGTCAGACCAATCACCGACTTGCGACTACAGCCCAAAAGCACCGGACAACCAAGCTCGTTTATCTGCTCCATAAAATTTAAAATTGCCAGATTATCCTCGTAGGTCTTACCAAAGCCCACACCCGGGTCAAGAATAATCTTATTTTCAGCGATTCCCGCTCTCCTAGCCAGCTCCAGACTTCCCCTCAAATCGTCCTTTACATCCTCCACAAGCTTCTTATAATCCGCTTGTTGGCGGTTATGCATCAGGCAACAGGGAATTCCTTTACGCGCTATCACTTCCGCCATATCTGAGTCATACTTTAATCCCCAGATGTCATTAATCATATCTGCCCCTGCTGCAATTCCTGCCTCTGCAACCTTACTTTTATAAGTATCCAGCGAAACCGGGATATCAAAGCGTTCCTTGATTGCTGTAATTACAGGTTCGATACGCATAATCTCTTCCTCATCCGACAGCTGTGTATATCCCGGTCTGGTGGACTCCCCGCCCACATCAATAATATCTGCGCCCTCTGCAATCATTTGTTCCACACGATTAAGAGCCCTGTCCCTATCGGTCCATCGGCCTCCATCCGAAAAAGAATCCGGGGTCACATTCAATATTCCCATCACATAGGTCTTCCCCTTGCGGACAAAGCTGTGACCACCAATCTGCAAACAATTCGCTTCTGTCATTTCCGTCTCCATTTTCAGCAATTTTCAAAATCCGTCGCCGCACATCTAGTATAACCGTCACTAATTAACTGGACTATTCAAGGGCAAAGTATCAACCACT
>CAYOGM010000064.1:0-14500 GCA_964403595.1 uncultured Acetatifactor sp.
GAAACAATTACAAACCGGAGGCTCATGCTATGAATACAAGTATAACACAAGCAACAAAAAATGATAAGCAGATTTCGAAATCTATTAAAAGATTTTTTACAAGGTTTCATATTTCTTCAGCTTTGAAGGAATCCAATGCCTACAAAGCAAAGGGAATTCCGGTAATAGAAATCTTTCAGTATCTGTTTCTGCTGATTTTTTCCAACAGAAGCATGTACATGAGTCTGCTTACAGGACGGAATACCCCGGATTTTGCAAAGGATACGGTGTATCGTTTCATGAAGATGGTTCAGATTAACTGGATTCGTTTTACAACGATTCTTGCATCCAGAATCATTAAGGAGGCCATTGTTCCACTGAATTCCGAGGAACGGGCTAATGTTTTTATCATAGATGATTCCATGTTTGAACGAAACCGTTCCAAAAAAGTAGAGCTTCTTACTAAGGTATACGACCATGCAAAACATAAATACCGCTTTGGATTTAGGATGCTTACTTTGGGGTGGTCAGATGGAAGTACTTTTCTGCCTGTTAACAGCATTCTTCTTTCCACAGAAAATAAGAAGAACCGTATCAATGAAGCGGCTGAAGTGGACAAAAGAACCGTTGGTTACAAGCGCAGGAAACTGTCCATGGAAAAAGGAACCCATGTCATGCTTACACTTCTGGATGCTGCTAAAAAGGCTTCAATTCCAGCGAAATATGTTCTTTTTGACAGCTGGTTTTCATCACCAAGCACCCTTCATGCTGTTAAAAAGACTGGGTATGATGTAATCGGCATGGTCAAGAAAACCCCAAAGATGTTCTTTCGTTACAACGAAGAAGATATGTCTCTGGTTTCCATCTACAACAGGAACAAGAAGAGACGGGGAAAGTCCAAATATCTGCTCTCCGTCATGGTTGATGTTGTTAAGGACGATGAAATTATTCCTGCAAAAGTGGTTTATGTCCGCAATCGTAATAAACGCAAGGAATACCTCTGCCTCATTTCCACAGATGTAAATCTGGATGAGAATGAAATCATCCGAATTTATGGAAAGCGCTGGGATATAGAGGTGTTCTTCAAGGTGTGCAAGAGCTACCTTAACCTGAGCAAAGAATGCAATTCCTTGTCCTATGATGCAATGACTGCACATACCGCAGTTGTTTTTACACGATACATGATGCTGTCGCTGGAAAGCCGGGAATCCAATGATAACCGGTCTCTTGGCGAACTCTTTTTATACTTTTCTGATGAAATGTCTGATATCACATGGATACAGGCTTTTCAAATGCTGCTTCAAATGTTCAGAACCATGCTTACAGAAAACACCGAGTTATCAGATGAGAAAATAGAAGAACTGGTGGATGCATTTATGAATGCACTTCCTACATTGTTGAAAACGCAGCTCCAAGCCACTTAATGTCTGAACATTGACAACTAAATAACTGCCAGGTATTGAATTTTCAAGGTGCATAGCTAAAATTTATGTGCGAAGTTTGAGATAATAATTTATCATTCGAACAATTCTTTCCTGTTTCTCCTTTTGTATCATCTACATTTCCTCCTTATGTTGAATATTTAATATATTTCACTCTTCCTCCTTATCCAATTGTTCTACAATCCGGCGAATCGTCGGCTCCAGACAATCCTCATTCACTACATACTGCTGATTGTCATTTATAGTAAATGTATAAACACCACCATCCGGATCCGGCATTGTTGCAATGATCTCTGATATGGTTCCCGTATGTTCAACGCCATTAATATTGAGCGTATAAACCTCCGAGTCATTGAGCGGTTCATCCATATCGCACGCAGTAAGCATAACTATAAACAATAACAATATTCCATATAATTTTTTCATTTCATTCATCTCCCAAAGCTAAACATTCTCTTCCGTCTTCCTTAGAAACACCATACCCACCAGCAATGGTGTCGCCAAAGTCACAGGATATAAATAGCGCACAAGTGCAACAGGTCCTAAAAGTGCAGTGCCAAAATATAACAGAATCGGAAGTACAATTACAAACTGCTTTTTGTTGCCTTTTGCAATAGCAAGGACTATCACAGCCAACATAATCCAGAGACAGATTTCCGGCTTTTTCCAAACAGCCAACTCATAATCTTGCACTGACTTAAGCAATCTGTGATAATAAGACTGCAATAATTCCTCATGCTTAATATCCCATCTGTCCATATCCTCAAAGGTATACTGAACCAATAACCCTCTATAAGCATTACTCTCCACATCCCAGTAAGGTGCGATCAGCCACTCCCAAGCCTGCTTGTACTTCTCAGGATTCTGCAGACCAATCTCTATATAGTTCTTAAGATGTTCCGAAAAGTTATCTGTTAACTCGTTTGTATTGAAATAAGACTTCACATTATCAGCCACGGTGGGATTATAGGACACAATACCCTCCATAGCAATCACTTCTTCCACCAGAGCGAACTGCTCATTCGTTAAAACACTACCATACTCACATGTTACATATGCTACTTGTTGCATGGGAACACAAAGCATTTCACGCTTATCTCCTGCCGGAATATGTAAGATGTGATTCACCGTTGTGTTAAACAACAGTGTGAATAAGATTGCCGATAACAGACCTGCATAAACGGCTTTCTTACCAACTCTAAAGATGAAAGCCAATACCAACAAAACAGCTAAAATATAAATTCCCTGGTTTCTGAACAAGCAAGTAAGAATTCCAAAACAAATAAGGCGGATAACTCTTACCTTATCACCTATGACAGAATTGGCAAATTCCGTAGTAAAAAACAATAAGAAGGCCCCAAACAAAATATCCTTCGTGGACGCAAAGATAAGTAACTGCATAAACGGATTCAAAATAAGATAAATTGCGCTAATTGCCAGCACAATTATGTTCGCTTTCCTTCTCAAACAAAACAAAATGCTATACGCAACACCGGCAGTTACAATCAAACCCTGCACCGCGGTGTACATAGCATATCCAACCGTATAACTACCAAATAACGCCTTGCCAATAGAGAAAAAAATGCCCATAAGATATGTATGAGCAATTGGGTGGTGTGTTGTTAAATCAATATCTCCAAAATACTGCGCAACCTGAACCGGACCATCATAACCAAATGTTCCGGGAAACAATGCCAGATACGCCGGAAAATAACCTACAATCAAAATAATCCAGCATAGAATAAAAATGTTCCTATCAGATACTTGAGATATTACATCTTGCATTTTCCTCCAATAGACAGACAGTGTTCCCGTCCCTTTGTAATATTCGGCTTTAATTTCCATCGCCTGCCTATAAAACGATGTTATTATTACAATAGCGATTGCGGTAAATGCAAACATACTACCAAATGACAAAGAATTGATATTGCCGAGTTCATTGAAATACGCCATTCCAAGCGCAGCAACAATGACAGAAAGTATGTAAAGCAATTTATTCATTTGTACACATTCTCCATTTTCTTCTGGTTTTACCATTTGTAACCAATTGTGTGTATTAATTATAACCTTTTAGGTAGTATTTTGCAATACCTTTTACTTCCTTTTAAAACCTTTTAGGTAACATTAAACTATACCTATAAATATCTACAAACAAATTTTAAAGGGGTGATTGCATGAGTGATTTTAGAGTTGAAATGGGAATACGCATGAAAGAACAGCGAAAACGATTGCACTTAACACAGGAACTTATGGCAGAGAAGCTCAACATATCGATAAAGCATTATGGTAGCGTAGAAAGAGGTCTTGCCGGGCTTTCTCTCGAGAACCTTGTAGAAGTAAGTGATATTCTCGGTGTCAGATTAGATTATCTTGTAAAAGGAATTCATGAAACGGATGACTACACACCTGACAAACTAAAAGAAATGTATCTCAAATTCCCCCAAGAGAAAAGACAACATGTCATCGAATTGTTAGAAGTAATCAGTAAATTTTGAATACAGAACAAATTACTATCGAGACAATTATAAACTGGCTTATGCTTGTCTTTTTGCACAAAAACTGATAAAATGTTACTAAATAAGGCGTTCAAGGAGGAATTGTATAATGTTCAAGAGAAAAAGTGCAACAAATGCGCAAAACAACGATAAACAACTTCTTTTAGATGCAATGCAGCAGTTCATTGAGGGAAATTATACCCCCGTAGACACTACCCCCTTTTCTGACCCGGAGCTGGCAGAAAAATTTAACGAAGTGATTCTTTCTTTGAAAAAAACAAATAATGTATTTTTGATGAAGATTAACTATGGTATGGAGCTCTGCGGTAACAATTCCTGCGTCAAGAATATGATTGAGCAGGTTACCTCACAGTCCACCGCCATTCAGCAGATGTCCTCCGCAAGTAAAGATTTTGAAGCTTCCATCAACAGCATATCCGATGACGTAGAACATATTAAAAAGGATGCGCAGGAAGCTATTGAAGTATCTCAAAACAGCATGAATAACATGAACGAAACCATAACTGCCGTAACCAACTCTGTAAATGAAATTCGTAGTATTAATGAAAACGTTCAGAATTTCCACGAAAAAATAGAAGAAATTACCAATATTATTGATATGGTTAAGAAAATAGCAAGTCAAAGCGGACTTCTTGCACTGAACGCGTCCATTGAAGCTGCCCGTGCAGGTGAGTCAGGCAAAGGTTTTGCTGTTGTTGCCAATCAGGTAAAAGAACTTTCCAGCAATACCTCCCAGTCTGCAGACACCGTTGTTAAATATGTTACTGAGCTCCGGGAGAGCATTGAACAATTGGTAGAACTTGTTAATAATACTACCGAACATTTGGAAGAGAGCAATACCAAAGTACAGCGTTCGGTTGAAGATATCAGTGTTCTGGGTGAACACATGAATCTGATTAATAACCGTATTGGAAATATTTTTGATGCAGTCAACACTCAGTCTGATGTGACCAATGATTTTGTTCTGTCTATTGATTCCATTGCAGAAAGCTACAACATTCTGGCAGAGGATTGCATCACTACCGGTAACCATCTATATCGAATTGGTCGATATGTTGACACAACCCGTAATGATATGTCCAGAGGTTTCACGTCTCTCTCCATGCAGGACTGGCTCCGTATCTTCCAGATTGACCACCATACCTTCACATGGCGTGTTTACAATAATGTTGCCGGCTTTGAGCATTTAAAAATCGAGCAGCTTAACAATCCCAAAGGTTGTAAACTGGGTAAATGGGCTGCTGCACAGACCGATACCCGTATTACCAACAGCCACGAATTTAAAGATATATTAAAGTATCACGATGATTTGCATTTCCACGCCTGTGATTCCTGGTACGCTGCCGAGGAAGGCAACCGTGACCTCGCTCTTCACCACTTTAATTTGACCTTGGAGAGTTACAATCAGTTCAATGATGCTATCGGAAGATTCAAAGTATTTTTGAGAAGTATCGGAATTATCGAAGAGACCAAAACCGAATCCTTCTAAGATAAAAAGTAGCAAGAGCATCAGACCTTTACGAGGTCTGGTGCTTTTTCTTTGGTCTCCAAACTCTTTCGAATACTCATATAACTCTCCCTTATCAATACAAATCCCAGTGGTCCCTTCACAATTCCCCACACTCCAAAAAGCTGGATTCCCACATACAGTGAGATTAGCACTGCAATCGCCGGCACTCCCATACGGTTTCCTATGAGCCGGGGCTCCAACACCTCACGCAGAACAATACACACACCATACAGAACCAGACACACCACCACTTTAACATAACTACCCTGAATAAATTGCACAATAGCCAGCGGAATCAGAACAATACTGGTACCAATAAAGGGTAGTGCATCCAATACCCCCGCCAACAGTCCCCAAAGCACACCGTTTTCGATTCTGCTAATGCCCAAAACAAGGGCTGCTGTACCACCCACCACTGCCATAATCACAGCCTGAGCCTTGACAAAGGTTGCAATATAGCGGATAACACCACAGATTACCTCCAGCACCACATGGAACTCCTCCCGCTCCAGCATGCGATTCATGATGTCATCATAATCCTTGGCCAAAAGCACCGTAGAAATACCGAAAGTCACCAGAAAACCTCCGAACACTCCTGCAAGCTTCATATACTCCAGAGACTGGGACAACATTCCCGGCACAGCATCACTCCCAAGCCCACGCATATTTTCATTGATACTGTTCATAATGGTGCTCTCAAGATGTACACCATCCACACCCACAAAACGCCCCATTACATCACATCCCTTATGCACTATGGACTGAAACTCAACCTTGGCAGCATCCATCCCGTTAAGCCATTCCGGCAGACTCCCCAGAATCCATGAGGACAGTATCCATATCAATATGCTCACAAACGCAAATGCTGCAAACATGAGAATCACGGCGCCAATCTGTCGATGCACATGAAGCTTCTCCTGCATTTTCTGAAGTAATGGCCCGAAAATCGTCACAAAAAGCATCGCCAGAAGCACCGGGCAAATCAGTGGTGATATAAACTCCAAAAAAAACCAGACCACTCCTGTCAAAACAATTAACAAAAGTGGTCTGTTGTATCTGATTTTTTCTAACATATGCACGCCCTCTTTTCCCTAGCCTATGGCTATAGTATGGAAAATCGGGTAAAAATTATACCTTGAGGTTTGGTTTGAAAATTCATTGTCTTTTTTGTTGTAGGATGCTCCAATGTAATTTCGCAGGCACACAAAGCCACATTTCGCACATTCAATGTTTTACTGAGCTGATTGGAGATATCATTTCCATATTTTTGGTCTCCCAAAAGCGGATAGCCGGCGTGAGACATCTGTGCACGAATCTGATGAAAACGTCCTGTTTGAATAGTAATATCTGCCAGAGAGATTGCTTTGTCCTTTGAATCTATGTCTGATAGAAATGTATTGCTTGAATCCTCATCCAAAGCCTTTTTCGAGGTATAACAATCTGCCACAACAGTACTTTCCAAAATCTTATAACTAAGTATCGCCTTCTTGGCATCCCCGCCTTGTTCTGTCACCTGTGCTCTATTATCTGACGTCTTTGTCAGATAATCCACAAGCTCTCCCTCCGACACTGTCGGTTGCCCACAAATCACAGCATAATAATGTTTATTCAAAATCCCCTTTGACAGTTGTGCCGTTAATGACGAGGCGGCCGCCTTGGTCTTAGCAAATACCAGCAAGCCCTCCACGGGCTGGTCCAGACGGTGAACCACGCCTACGTAACCGCCCTTTAAGTAATTTTTTAACTCGCTTACCACATCTGCCTGTCCCACCTTGGCAGTCTGGGTTGCCAGCCCCGCAGGCTTATACACTACCAATATCTCTTTGTCTTCGTATTGAATGCTCGTCCGCATTTATTTCTCCAATTCGTTCATAAGTATTTTTCCTGAGCCCCTTCGGGTAGTGATTCTTCATAATGCCTCCGGCCAGTTTTCCCCAGCCCAGACTATAGCCATCCACCACAATCAAATACCAGCCCTTGTCACCCTCATAGTTAAAGGTCTGACCATTTAAGTAAGCAGCCGTCACACTGTCCTCCGCCTTCAAATGACACACGTGTCGCACATCCTCGCCGGCAAGAGCAAGTGCCAACGCATGAGAAGGCTCAAAACGATTTTTCTTAAGCGTTCCCAAATGCAGGCCGGGGCGAAGCACCTTCATCCCCTTCAGAGCAGGCAAATTGGAGGGTGCCAGATAAAGCTCATCTCCAAAGCGCACGAAGCTTCCACTCTTCAGCTTCTCTGACAAGTTGCTGCCATCCTTTGCCTCAAGCTCCTTCCAGAACTCCCACCAGAGCCCAAGCTCCTTATCCTTGGCAGAACATCCGGCTTCCGTTCCTCCCACAGCGAAGGTCTCATAATCAGCGTCCACCTCGCCCTTCTTTTGAAGAACCGCCGCAAAATGCCCTTCACCCTGAAGTACATGAGGCCATAATCTTAAGCTCTCGCACAAATTTATATTGCAGGCAACATCATCATTGGCTCCTTCATCCTGACTGACTCCTGTTGCATCCAAGCCTGCCCATTCTGCCCTTCCATCACACAAACCCTCTGCAAGTCCCATAGCTGCTTTATTAATGGGAAGCAACTTAAATTCCGGATGTCTGGACATAAACCTGCCAATACTTCCTTCGTTCTCCGCCGGTGCAAAGGTGCATGTGGAGTACACCAGTCTGCCGCCGGGACGTAGCATCTGTGCAGCACAATCTAAAATTTCATCCTGTCTTGCAGCACAAAGCTCTACATTTTCAGGACTCCACTCCTCACATGCCACTTCGTTTTTGCGGAACATACCTTCGCCGGAACAGGGCGCATCCACAAGAATCCTATCAAAATATCCGGAGAACTTTTCTGACAGTCGTGTCGGTGTTTCGTTAGTAACACATGCGTTGGACACACCCATACGCTCTATATTTTCCGAAAGAATCTTAGCTCTGGCAGGATGAATTTCATTACACACCAAAAGCCCTTCTCCTTGCAGATACCCGGCAATCTGAGTACTCTTACCCCCGGGAGCCGCACACAAATCCAGCACCTTCTCTCCGGGCTGCACCTCCAAAAGGGGCACCACCGCCATGGCACTGGGCTCCTGAATATAGTACACTCCTGCCTCATGATAGGGATGCTTGCCGGGCTGGTCCTCCTTGGTATAGTAAAACCCATTCCTTTCCCATGACACTTGTGTCAGATGAAACAGTTCCAAGTCCTCCACTGCAGAATTGCAGCTTCGACCATCCTGTGTGTATTTCTTTTTCAATGGATTTAAACGAAGAGCCTGATATCTGTCCTGCTCCAGACTTTGGACAAAAGCATCATACTCCCCACCCAACATCTCTTTCATTCTATCTAAAAACTTCTCAGGTAACATGGTTGCCTCCTTACTATATACGAAGATATCATACCATATCACAAAGTTCCTTGCAATTCTCCACCTTTCCATCTATACTGTTGGTATGGGAATTAGGACTAAAATAGAGCAATACAAGGGGGATAAATCTATGAAGCACTGGAAACGTATTTTATCAATTTTATTGTGCGCAAGCCTGCTAACAGGCTGCGGGGGAGGTAGCAACATGAGTGAACAGGATATGGAAGTAGTGGAATCCATTGCAGCATCGGTAGCAGAATCAGTGGCAGAATCTATTATGGCAGAGAATAGCGGTGCATCTGGCAAACAAGTATCTCAGGATGCACAAGCGTCTCAGGGAAATACGACTCAAGAGACTCAAGCATCTCAGGAATCGGCTACAGCAGAAAGCACACAGACTGCTCAGGGAAATGTAGTAGCAGAGACCACAAACAACACCCAGAGCAAAACTACTTCGGAGTCATCTGCTGCACTAAGCACCACACCTGTTGGTGACGGATTTGCGGCTGAGCATGGCGCATTAAGAGTGGATGGGACCAAGTTGGTCGACCAGAATGGCAACCCCATTCAGCTCTATGGTATGTCTACCCATGGAATTGCATGGTTTCCACAGTTTGTAAGCTATGATTCCTTCAAGACCTTAAGAGACGACTGGAATACCAACTGTGTACGTCTGGCAATGTACACTGATGAATACAATGGTTATTGCACCGGTGGTGACCAGGAATACTTAAAATCCTTGGTGCGTACCGGCGTAGATGCGGCTACGGACCTTGGCATGTATGTCATTATTGACTGGCATGTGTTGCAGGAGCAGGACCCCAATGTTTACAAGGAACAGTCTAAGGCCTTTTTCAAAGAAATGTCTGAGACCTACGCAGGTAACACGAATGTCATTTATGAGATTTGTAACGAACCCAACGGTTATGCTACCTGGGAAAGCGTAAAATCTTACGCAGAAGAAGTCATCCCTGTCATCCGTGCAAATGACCCTGATGCCGTTATCATTGTAGGTACTCCTACTTGGAGTCAGGACATTGACAAGGCAAAGGCTGACCCTTTGGATGAGGAAAACATCCTCTATGCTCTGCACTTTTACGCAGGCACTCACAAGGATGTACTTTGGAACCGTCTGGACAGCTGTGTACAGAATGGTTTGCCCGTGATTGTCAGCGAATTTGGTATGTGTGATGCATCCGGTAACGGTGCCAACGACTTTAACTCCGCTCAGAGCTGGTTGGACGTAATTGAGCGCCACAACATCAGCTTCTTCTGCTGGAACCTCGCCAACAAAAACGAATCCAGCAGCGTATTCAAAGAATCCTGCACCAAAACCTCGGACTGGACAGAGGAAGACATGAACGAATCCGGAAAATGGATTAGAGAATATTTTAAAAATAAATCTTGAGAAATGCACTACTCGCGTAAATAACAAAATACCACCTATATCTGATTATCTTTCAGAATATAGGTGGTATTTTTGTTACTATTCAGAACCGCGCAAAACTAAATTTTCTAAGGTCTCTGACCCAATCCGCCCTCAAGAGTCAAGGTCTCGCCGGTCATATACTTGAAGTCAGGATTTGCCAGCTGTACACATACACGACCAATCTCCAGTTCAGCATCACCAAAGTGACCTGCAGGAGGAGTGTGTACATTCTGCTCAAATGCATCGGGATATGCATTCTGGAACTGCTCAAGCTGTGCAGTCCATGCAAGAGGACACACAATATTTACATTGATGCCGTCCTTAGCCCACTCGGTAGCCGCCACACGGGTAAGACCTCTGATACCCTCCTTGGCTGCCGCATAAGCACACTGACCAAAGTTACCGAACAGACCTGCTCCGGATGCAAAGTTTACAACACTTCCCTGAGTCTCCTTCAGGTAAGGATAGCAAGCCTTCATGTAATAAAATGCTGCGTAAAGGCCGGAATACATAGCCAGATCAAACTGTTCTGTGGTATGGTCTGCCAAAGTCACGCCGGAAGCAGAAGCCTGTGCGTTGTTAATCAGCACATCAATTCTGCCAAAGGTATCCATAGCCTGCTTTACTACATTATTAACCACTGTCTCATTATCTGCACCTGCATTTACATCTGCCTGCACAATCAAAACCTTGATGCCATACAGTCTCTCAAGCTCTTCCTTGGCATCCTCCAGCTTCTTCATATTACGTCCGGTAATCACCAGATTAGCACCTTCCTTGGCATAAGCAGTTGCAATGCCGTAGCCGATAGAACCGCATCGACCATCACTCAAAACAGCACGTCCGGCACCGGTGATGATAGCTGTTTTACCTGTCAAAAAACCCATGTTTCTTTCCTCCCATAAATCCTATTCTATTGTATACAAGGCATACCTTGCTTATTCATTATAAGCCTCTTGATATGAAATAGCAAGGAAGCATCTCTTCCCTTATTTGTATATTTTTTTCAAAAAGTTTATACCTTAAACCGATATCCCACGCCCCAAATCGTTTCAATATACTGAGGCTTGGCGGTGTCCTTCTCCACCTTTTCACGAATCTTCTTAATATGAACCGTCACCGTTGCAATATCACCAATGGACTCCATATCCCAGATTTCCCGGAAAAGCTCTTCCTTGGTAAATACGTGATTGGGATTCTCTGCAAGAAAAGTAAGAAGGTCAAATTCCTTGGTAGTGAAAGCCTTCTCCTCGCCGTCCACATACACTCTGCGGGCAGTCTTGTCGATGCGGATGCCGCGAATCTCCACAATATCATTCTGAGGCTTGCTGCTCACGCCTACAAGACGCTCATAACGGGCAAGGTGCGCCTTAACGCGGGCAACCAGCTCACTGGGGCTGAAAGGCTTCGTCATATAATCATCTGCGCCCAGTCCCAAACCGCGAATCTTGTCAATATCGTCCTTCTTGGCTGAAACCATCAAAATCGGAATATTTTTCTCCTCACGAATATTTCTGCACACTTCAAATCCATCCATGCCGGGCAACATCAAGTCCAAAACAACCAAGTCATAGTCGCCCGCAAGTGCTGTTTTCAAGCCTTCGTCACCTGTGTTACAGATATCTACCTCAAAATCACTCAACTCCAGATAATCTTTCTCCAAATCCGCAATTGATACCTCATCTTCAACAATCAAAATTCTGCTCATATTTACTCCTTTCAGCTATCCTGCTGCAGCTCAATATATTTGCGCAACACAAAATGCATACAAGTTCCTTCGCCCTCCTGGCTGGTTGCCCAAATATAACCGCCGTGGTCTTCAATAATCTTTTTTACGATAGACAAACCTATACCGCTTCCACCCTTTGCAGAATTACGGGAAGCATCTGTACGATAGAACCGTTCAAAAATATTTTGCAAATCCTTTTGTGCAATGCCCTTTCCATTATCTTCAATTTCAACCCGGATGGAATCCGCCTCATCCAGAACCCTTATATTAATGACCCCTTGTGGCTTATCCATGTATTTAACGCTGTTACTGATAATGTTATTGATTACCTTCTTCATCTGCTCCGGGTCCGCAATAACAATGACTTCCGAATCCACCATATTGGAATAATTCAACCGCACATTCATGGAATCCAGGTCCAGTCCTACCTCTTCCACACAATCCTCAAAATAATCCACCACATTAATCCGATGAAAATTGTAAGGAATCCGGTTGTTATCAATATTGGAATACATAGCCAGCTCATTGATAAGTCTGTCCATATCATTAGCCTTGTTATAAACCGTCCGAACGTATTTATCCACCTTCTCCGGAGTATCTGCCACACCATCCATGATACCCTCCACATAACCCTTAATAGCGGTTATAGGTGTCTTCAAATCGTGAGAGATATTGCTGATAAGCTCCTTGTTGCGCTCCTCATTCTGACGCTTCTCCTCCGTAGACTCCTTCAGCCGCAATCTCATATCTTCATAATTGCGGTACAAATCGCCTATCTCACCCTTATCCTCTGTGGGCAAAGAATAATCAAAATTACCTTCCTTAATCTTGCGCATGGCAACATTCAACTGATTAATCGGATTAAACACACTCTTTTGAATCCATTGGGTCAACACCATACTGGTCAGACACAGAATGCAGATAATCGCTATTACCATGTTGAACAGAAGCTTTCTGGAAATCAAGGTACTTGCGCTGGTAATGATAAACACACTACCCTTACCACCATCAGAAAACCGGAAATCGATTTGCTTCACATACTGTTCCAAGTCATTAAAATAATATCCCGCTCCCTCTGCCAACGGTTTATCTCCATACTGTGGCAGTCGATCCATAATATTATGGGCTGCAAGCATATTGCCGGCATAGTAAATGGTGTCATTTTTTCTTACTATTAAGTAAGTAGACTTTCTGGACACATCATCATTGACCTGTTTCAGGAAACGCTTGTCCTCCAGCTTTATAGGATTGGTTCGTGCCTGCTCCTGCAAAATAAAATATGCCTCATCCGTGGCATTTACCACTTCCTGAATGTTATCCGTCATGGTTGCGTAGTCCAGTTCCTTGAAGTCCATACCATGATTCACATTCACCAAATAGATAGCAATTACCACAAAGCACATTACAGACAGTATAAGCGGCAATAAAATAATACTTGCAAAAGTAACCCTTAATCTTGTCTTGAGTTTCATATTGGAATTCTCCTTCTTTCCAAATTATAGCACAGTCTTTTTTGTAATGTATAAAAAACCTAAAATAATATCCTAAAATATTTATTAAAAAATTCATCTTAAAATATTTCAATGTTGGTATTGACATATTTTATTTTTCATGTATAATAAAAACAGTAATCATTACTATTTTGAAGGGAGGACGATATGGCTTTAAAGCATAGCAAGCAACGCGACATGATTATGAACTTTCTCATGAGTCGCAAGGATCATCCCACCGCAGATGTTGTATATATGAATGTGCGGAAGGAGAATCCCAATATCAGTCTTGGAACAGTATATCGCAATCTCACACTTTTGAGTGACTTAGGTGAAATCCAACGATTGCGAGTGGGTGATGGTGTAGACCATTTCGATGCAGACACCTCCCCTCACTACCATTTTGTCTGTTCTGACTGTGGCAATGTAATTGACTTGGAAATGGATAGTATCGACCATATTCAGGAAATTGCCGGAGCCGGTTTTGATGGCCGGATTGCAGGTCATGTGACCTACTTCTACGGAAGCTGTGGTTCCTGCATCAAAACAAAAGAGAACTCATAAATAATTAAATCTGCAACTTATAACAATTAACAAAATGAATGGAGGAAATTAGTATGAAGTATGTATGTCAGGTATGTGGTCATGTTCATGAGGGAGATTCTGCTCCCGAGAAATGCCCTATTTGTGGTGTAGGTCCTGAGAAGTTCACTGTTCAGGCTGGTGAGAAGACTTGGGCTGCTGAGCATGTAGTAGGTGTTGCTAAGGGCGCTCCCGAGGATATCATTATGGATTTGCGCGCCAACTTTGAGGGCGAGTGCTCTGAGGTTGGTATGTATCTTGCAATGGCTAGAGTTGCTCACAGAGAAGGATATCCTGAGATTGGTCTCTACTGGGAGAAGGCTGCTTGGGAAGAGGCTGAGCACGCTGCCAAATTTGCAGAGCTTCTGGGCGAAGTTCTCACCGACTCCACCAAGAAGAACCTTGAGATGAGAGTTGACGCTGAAAACGGCGCAACCGCAGGTAAGTTCGACCTCGCC
>CAYOGM010000065.1:0-14330 GCA_964403595.1 uncultured Acetatifactor sp.
AGGAAAGTTACAAAAGGGAGGACTATAGTATGAAGAAAACATTGATTGTAGTGGATATGCAGAAGGACTTTATTGATGGAGCATTGGGAACCAAGGAAGCGGTTGCCATTGTAGAGAATGTGAAGAAGAAAATTGCTGAGTATCAGGCTGCGGGAGCAGAGATTATCTTTACCAGAGATACCCATCAGGCAGATTATCTGAATACCAATGAGGGCAAGCATCTTCCTGTGGAGCACTGCATTGAGGGGACTGACGGCTGGAAGATTGCAGAGGGTCTTGAAGTACCCGGAGCCATTTATATCAACAAGCCTACCTTTGGTTATCTGAATTGGGCAGATTACAAGTTGGAGGAAGTGGAGATGGTTGGTCTGTGTACCGACATCTGTGTGGTATCCAATGCGTTGATTATCAAGGCTAACTATCCTGAGATTAAGGTGACTGTGGATGCAAGCTGTTGTGCAGGTGTTACACCGGAGAGCCACAACGCAGCACTGACTACCATGAAGATGTGTCAGGTTGAGGTAATCGGGGAATAGGTAGCAGATAAGGAGGGATTCTTGTGATTAAGTTAAATGGAAAACCCATAGAAATAAAACATTTTCCGGATGGCACATTACTGATGAAGGAAGAAGCGCCGGAACAAAAAGCAGTTGTCACATGGCTGTATGAGAACAACGAGGAGCTGCTGGCGCTTGTGTTTTTGACCAGACACCTGCAGTCCAAGGGCGTGCAGGACATAGAGCTACAGCTTCCCTACATTCCCAATGCAAGACAGGACAGAGTGAAAGCACCGGAGGATATTTTCACATTGAAGTATTTTGCCGAGATGATTAATTCTTTGAACTTTACAAAGGTTACGGTGCTGGACCCTCATTCCTATGTCAGCGAGGCGTTACTTGACCGCATCAATGTACAGACGCCCAAGACATATGTGGAGAAGGTTTTGCAAAAAATTGCGGGCAGCGAGGACGAAAAGATATTGCTTTTCTATCCTGATGAAGGAGCCATGAAGCGTTATTCGGCGATGTTTGACAGACCCTATGTGTTTGGTATGAAGAAGCGCAACTGGACCAATGGACAGATTCAGGGACTTGAGGTACTGGGGCAGACAGAATTGGTGCAGGACAGCAAGGTTTTGATTGTGGATGATATTTGCAGCAAGGGCGGAACCTTCTACCACAGTGCAAAGGCTTTGAAGGAGCTGGGCGCAGCAGAGATTTATCTGTATGTTTCCCACTGTGAAAACAGCATTTTGGAGGGCGAACTGATTCGAAGCAATCTGGTGGAGCGGGTGTACACCACCAACAGTATTTTTACACAAAATCACGAGAAAATAGAGGTGTTAGATTATGAATAGAACAAATCCCATGTTGTTAATTGATTTTTATAAGGCAGTGCATGCAGAAATGCTTCCCAAGGATATTAATAAATCCGTATCTTATTTTACCCCCAGAATGAGCCGCGTGGAGCGTTGGGACAATGTGGTAATGTTTGGCTTGCAGGGATTTATCAAGACCTATTTGATTGATTATTTTAACGAGGAGTTCTTTGGCAAGCCCTTCGAAGAAGTAATCGGCGAGTACAAGCGCATCATGGATGCTACCTTGGGCGAGGCTGCGTATAAAATAGATAAAATCGAAAAACTGCATAAGTTAGGTTATCTTCCCATCGAAATTATTGCATTGCCCGAAGGAACCATGGTTCCCATGCATGTGCCCATGTTCGGTATCACCAATACCCATCCCGAATTTGCATGGTTGCCCCAGTCTTTGGAAAGCCTGATTTCTGCGGAGAGCTGGCATCCCATGATTGCTGCTACCGTGGGTTATACCTATCGTCAAATTGTAAATAAATATTATGACAAGACATGTGATGACAGCATTGCAAGAGCAAGAGCGTTGGGAGCATTTGATTTCCGTGGCGAGGAATGTTTAGAGTCGGCGGTGAAGGCCGGTGCGGGTTGGTGTCTGTCCTTCTTAAATACTGCTACCGTACCCACCATTCCTTATTTGGAGCAAAATTATAATTGCGATTGTACCAAGGAGCCTGTGGCTTTCGGAAGCCCCAGTACAGAGCACTCTGTAATGTGCAGTAACTATGCAATGGACGGCGATGAGGTGACATTGCTTAGACGTTTGCTCACAGAGATTTATCCGAATACAAGTTTTAGTGCAGTGCTGGATTCCTATGATTACTGGAATATTATTGATAATGTGCTGCCTCAGATTAAGGACGAGATTATGGCACATAATGGTTGTATGCTGATGCGTGGTGACTCCGGCGAGTGCGTGGATGTGGTGACACAGACTGTATTCAAGCTTTGGGAGCACTTTGGCGGCACGGTAAACAGCAAGGGCTACAAGGTGCTTGACCCTCATGTAAAAGCCATTTACGGCGATTCCATCACCATTCAGAGATGTGAGGAAATCTATCGCATTCTGGAAGAAAACGGCTTTGCATGCTCCAATGTTGCACTGGGTGTGGGTTCCTTCTCCATGCAGTGTATTGAGGAAAACGGGGTGCTTAAGCCCTTCACCAGAGATACCTTTAGCTCCTGCATCAAGGCAACCTACTGTGAGATTGATAACAAGCCCTATCCCATCTTCAAAAACCCTAAGGATGGCGGATTTAAGAAGTCTCAGAAGGGATGCTGCGTAGTCTATGAGAATTTGAGTTTTCAGGATGGATTCACTTGGGAAGATGCATGCAATAACGCAGAGAATCAGCTAGTACCTGTATTCAAAGACGGCGTGCTGTTAAAGGAGCAGGGCTTGCAGGAAATCCGTGCAAGACTCCATGGAGGGCAGTTCTAATGATTAAAATCATAGAAGGGAATTTGTTTGAATCCAAGGCAGATATAATATGTCACCAGTGTAACTGTCAAGGCGTGATGGGTTCCGGTGTGGCTGCAGAGGTGAAACGAAGATACCCCGAAGTATTTAAGGCCTATCGGAAGGATTATGAGGATGGTAAATTGCAGCTGGGGTATGTGAATTTTGCAAAAGCTACAACCAATCAGATTATTGCCAATATGTGCGGTCAGGAAAAGTATGGATACGATGGCAAGCAGTATACCCAATATGAGAAGCTGCAGGAATGTTTTGATAAAGTGGTAGCTTACGCAAGAAAGCTACAAGGTAGTCCTGTGATAGCCTTTCCCTATTTGATGAGCTGTCATAGGGGTGGCGGAGATTGGAACATCGTTTATGAAATGATTGAAAAAACATTTCAAGATTTCGATGTAGAGATTTGGCGATTGAATAATTAGAAAAGAGGAATGCATATGTATCAGTTTGATGTAAAGGATACCACTGCGAAATGTGTACAGTGGATTAGAGACTGGTTTGAGGAAAATGGGAAAGGATGTAATGCAGTGCTGGGCATCTCCGGCGGTAAGGACAGTTCTGTTGTAGCAGCTCTTTGCGTGGAGGCGCTTGGTAAGGACCATGTAATCGGCGTGCTTATGCCCTGCGGCGAACAGGCAGACATTGACATGGCACGCAAGCTGGTAAATCACTTGGGAATCAAAAGCTATGAAATTAATATTGCAACTGCAGTGAATGGCATTTTGGATGAGATGGGTGATTTTGAGATTACCAAGCAGACCAAGACCAACCTTCCTGCAAGAATCCGCATGTCTACGGTATATGCAGTGAGCCAGAGCGTGAATGGCCGTGTTGCAAACACATGTAATCTGTCCGAGGATTGGGTGGGATATTCCACCAGATATGGCGACAGTGCAGGCGATTTCAGTCCCTTGTCTCACCTGACTGTTACGGAGGTAAAGGCGATTGGCAGAGAGCTGGGGCTGCCTGCTGATTTGGTTGACAAGGTGCCCATCGATGGACTCAGTGGCAAGAGCGATGAGGAAAATCTGGGCTTTACCTATGCTATGCTGGATCGATATATCAGAGAGGGTATCTGTGATGATGAGGCGGCCAAAGCCAGAATCGATGATTTGCACAAGCGCAATTTGTTCAAGCTGGAACTGATGCCCGGTTTTCAGCCCGGATTGTATAGATGCGACAATCATTGTAATGGATAAACTTGTCGGAGAGTAAGAGATGAGCAAGTATCACTTAAGTGAAGAAGAAAAGCAATTTTTGGCACAGTATAATGCAGAACGTTATGAGCGTCCATCGGTGGCAACAGATATAGCTATATTCTCCATAATGGAGGAGGGGGAGCAGGATAATTTCCGAAAACTCCCCCCGAGGGCTTTGAAAATTTTGTTGATTCAGCGTTCGATGTATCCTTTTAAGGATAAGTGGGCATTGCCGGGAGGCTTTTGTAAATCAGACGAGGATGTTTACAAAACGGCCAGAAGAGAGCTTTATGAAGAAACCGGAATACAGAATGCCTATCTGAAACTGGCCGGGATTTATGGAGAGGTGGGGCGAGACCCCAGAGGCTGGATTATTTCTCATACTTACTTGGCGTTGCTGGATGGAGAGCGTTGCAGGTTACAGCCGGGATCAGATGCCAAAGAAGCGCAGTGGTTTGCATTGCGAGTCGAGCCAAAGGAGCATAAGCGGCATACGGATGAGAATACGGCTTGTATAGAAACGGATTATAAGCTGTATTTGGAGAATGAGAAATCCGGTGTGAAGTTGAATGCTATCGTACGGGAGTACAAGCAATTTGCAGAGTATCATGAGACATTAAATTATGAAATCTTAGAATGTGAGGGATTGGCCTTTGACCATGCGAAAATCATTCTGCAGACAGTACTTGAACTGTGTCAAAAAGCTCAAAATGAGATGCAGATGGTGTTTGATTTGATGCCTGAATATTTTACCCTGACTCAGCTTCAGAATGCATTTGAACTGGTCTTGGGGCAGAAGCTTCTGGCGGCCAATTTTCGCCGAAAGATTAATGATTATGTAATTGAGACAGAGCAGGTTATTGAGGGGGCAGGGCACCGCCCGGCTAAGCTGTTTAAGAGGAATGTGAAGGAATTTTACAGATAAATAGATTGGGGCTGTTGTAAAATAGATGAGAGAAGCTATTTTACAACAGCTTTTTATATTGGAATATAGAAAAACTATTGACTTAGTGTTAAAAGTGTACTATGATAGAATAAATAAAAGTTTTAAAACGGTACTAAGAGGAAGCCGGCAGGCATGATAGTAAGGTTGCTGCAGTGCGTTTTTATCTGGCGGACTTTGAGGAAGCATATAACGAAACAAATGATGTTGAATAAGCAATTATAACAGTGGAAGGAAAGGGAGCAAAATGATGGCATTAACACAGGAAGAACAAAGAATAGCGGACAAATTTCATAATATTCTGGAACGGAATATGAAATACTATCACAAGTGGTGGAAGCCAACTCGTGGTGGTATGGATGTTTCCGTCAGCGAAGAGCTGAACCGTCAGGTGTTGGAATATGCAGAGATGATTTCGGTCAAGGGAGCACAGACAATCGGTTATTATGGACTTACTATTTTGCATCAGCTGGTAGTACATAATTATTATGATGGTGTAAAAATCCTTTTGGAAAAGGGTGTTCCTGTGGATGTAAGAGGCGGCGAGGGAAAAGGAGATTATACAGAATCCCATAATGGAATTACCTCGCTTCACCTTGCCAGCCATAGTGGGAACCTTCCTATGGTGCAGCTTTTGTTGGAATACGGTGCGAATACAAGCCTGTGTGATGCAAAAGGCAGAAACTGTCTGCATTTTGTGGCATGCAATTACTACCCGGATGTTTGCCGTTACACGGATAAGGGGGAACCGGAGGTGTTGCGTCAGCTGGTGGAGATTGCCGGGAGTGTGCAATGCGACATCAATAAAAAGGATGCAGAGGGAGTGACACCTTTTTTGCGTCTGATGCAAAATAAAAGTAAAAAAGAAATACTGCCTTTAATGGAGCTTTATCAGGAGCTGGGAGCTGATATGACGGTGGCAGATTATGAGGGGAATACCGCCTTGATATATGCGGTGGAGAGGGGACATCTTACTGCAACGGAGAGGCTGGTGCAGTATCCCGAGCTTGTCAATGCCCGGAATCATGCAGGAGATACCGCGTTACATAAAACCTTTGGAGATGGAGTGTGGAACCCGGCAGCAGCATATCTTTTGGTGGAACATGGGGGAGATATTTCCATCAGGAATCATGAGGGCAAAAGCATTGCCGGATGGCTTAAGGAAAAAGAATCGGAATCCCACTATCAGCTGATTATTAAGTGCCTGCACAAAGAACCCTTGACCATAGAGGATTATTTTAAGGTGAAGGAGGAGTTTGCCAGAGACTGGTGGGGTGGCGAAGAGGATGATTACAGTAGCTTTGTGCATGGAATTGCCCGGAAGATTCTTCGAAAAATCGATAAGGATGATGATACCGAGTTGATATATGCCAAAAAGTTAATGGATGAGCTTTTGTGGGGGAGGGATGAGTCCTGTCAGGCAGTACAGATATTTCATGAAGAGGGGTACGATTTGTCCATGCCCATCTGTGAGGGAAGGCAGGTTACAACACTGCGGGATATGTGTCTGCGGAAAGTGCCGGACGATAAGAGGATTCTTCCCAAGCTAAAGGAATTGGGTGTGGATATTAATGCAGCTTTGGTTGAGGGACGCACCATGGCAAATATTGTTGCAAGTGAGTCGATTCCCCAACGTTTGAGTGTAGGTTATCTGGGTGATGATACTGAGCCTGAGGATGAGAATGATTTGTATGCTCAAGTCTTTGAGAACTTTAGTGTTGTATCCATGGAAGCATTGAATAACGAGGGTAAGGCCGCCATTCATCTGGCAGCAGAAAATAACAGCTTTTCGGTAATCCGTAAAATGGCTGAAATGGGTGTGAATGTAAATCTTGCTTCAAAGGCGTCCGGAGAGGAGGGGGATACGCCACTGCATCTGGCATGTAAAAACCAATGTGTGGAGGCGGTGAAGGCTCTTGTGGAGGCCGGAGCATTCCAATCACTCTGTAACGAAGCGGGGGAGACCCCTGCGCATAGTGTATTTGCAGATTATCGTAAATTCGATAGTAAGAAAAGCCTGGAGATTATAAAAATATTGGACTCTGTTGATGAAACTTTAGGACAAAAAGGTGGAACCCCTTTTATGTTTATGCTGGAAAGAAATCCCAGCTATATAATGGAGTTTATTGAGTTTTTTCTGGAAAGGGGAGTGAACCTGAATCGGGCGGATGAGAAGGGAAATACGCCGTTGTTGATACATGCCAAAAGAAGTTGTGATAGAGAAGTAATGAAAATGCTTTTGCAGGCAGGTGCTGATATCAACGCCCGCAATCAGGAGGGCAACTCAGCACTGATTTACACCCTGAAACATGGCTATCTTGAGCTGGCGCGCTATCTTATCAAGAAGGGTGCGGACTATAACATTATCAATGAAAAAGACGAAACACCGGCGAGCATTGCCCAGAAAGAGGGCTATGATGTGGTGCTGGAGCTTATGACTAACATCACCGTATTTCCTCCATCAGAGGACGAAGAAGATGATGATTACGAAGAAGATGATGATTACGAAGAAGATGATGATTACGATGATGACGATGATTATGATGATGATGACTTCGATGATGAGGATGATGACGAGGATGAGGAAGAGGATGACGGCTTCACAGCCACACAGTATCATGCCATAGAGCAGGGCTACATCCAGATGTATGGTGAGGAGAAGGGTAAGCGCATGGCAGAGCTTTCCGTGCGCATGGGCGAGATGAACATGAAGGGACTGACCCAGAGCCATATGGATGAGTATATGGAGCTTGTGAATGAGTTCCAGAGAATTATGGGGGAGTAGGACATCATGACAAGAGAACAACAACGGATTATAAGAGAACAGAAAAAGAGACTGCCACTGGAAATTCGTAATTTGAAGAAAAAATACAAAATTAACTTTGCAAGAGGGTTTGTATATCGTTTCGAAGGTGATTTTTTATATGTTTTGGTTCCCTTTATTTCCTCTTGGAATTTCGGGTTTATTCATCCTGCAATATACATAAAGCCCTGGGTGTTGAACGAGACCTATTGGCGAGTACAGGAAATGGATGTGGAGAACCTACTGCAACAACCAAAAGCCTTTCATGCATATGGCGTGTTTACGGTAAAGGATATCTTTCGAAAAGATACATCACAAGCTTTTACAGATGATTTTACAGCAGATGTGGAGCTGATGCTTACCAATTTTGTAGAACAGATACAGGAACACCAAAAAATTCTGACGGATATTAATTGTATCAAAAATGATTTAGAGGGGTATGAGATATCGGATATGACCAAAGCTTTGGTTTATATTCGGGAAGAGAATTACAAGAAGGCATTAGAATTGTTAGGGCATGGGGAAGAAGGCGGAATTATTCATGTGGATTGCAATGGTAAAACTGCAAGAGAATATGCCATAGATTACTGTCTAAATGCAATAGAGGAACAAGAAAGGGGTTAATCAGTTTATGCGAGTGTTTGATTGGTATTATTACAATATTGCAGACAAAGTAAGGTTTAAGGACACAAAGGCTTATGTTGAAAAGATGCTGGAGGAATTGGGGAAAAGTTATACCCAGTTGGGCTTTAGTGTTGAAATCGATAAGCAAAAAAAGCCGGAATTATTTCAGACTATTTTGGACAACTATCCCAATCTGGAAAAGTATGCATATCCAACAAATGAATATCTGGAGGATAAACAGGAGATAACCAGCTTTTCAAAGAATTGGGATGAGGGTCAAATTTATGCCGAGAAGGATGACTGGAAAGATATTTTAGAAATTTTCACCAAAATTCCCAGACCTTATAATTTCGGTGATTGCCATCTTATTTTTGATGGAATTGACTGGTATGGTGAGGGCGGTTCGCAACCTATCAGTGTGCCCAGGGAGACGGAACGTATATTGGTCTGGTCATCGTGGCTTCCTTTTGCCAACAGCAGAGTTATGATTGGTAGGTCAGATAGAGATGGTAACATGTACAATATGGTTAGTGTGGTGGTGGAGGCTACTACAGACAAGGAACCAAGGGATACACAGGATATCTGTGAACAGCTTACACCCTATTTGGGTAAGCCTATGAGAGTGGAGAGAATTTGTATGTATCCCCGTGATGAGTTCTATCGCTTGCGGGAGCTTCAGAACAAGTATAACAATCGATTGAAGGAACTGTTTGAATCCATTCTTCCCGAGACGCCTATGCGTAAAAGTTTTGATGAACCGAGAATTCAAAAAGTAGCAGGGAAAGCAGAACTGCAAAAGGCATTTAAGGGAACAGGTTTTGAATTAAAGAACATTGAAGCTGGAAGAAATTGGCTTCTCTATAAGGATGCTCATAACTTTAAATATCGTTTTGAGGTGGACCGCTTCCAGTTTTCTAATGACATAGGGTTTCATGCAGAGGTGACAGGTTACAACTTCAATGTAAAAATCATTGGAGGAAGACATTGGGGAATCACTGACGCGCAGCAGGGAGATGAAATCGTGAAAAAGATTGTTGAGTATTGTATTCTGGTGCGTGATGAGGTCAGTAAGGAGCTGGCAGCTGAGTTTGGTGATACGCCGGAGTGGTACTGGATTAAAGAAGAATAAAAATGCACACAGATTCCCATGTTTACCTGGGAATGTGTTGGGAGATAAAAAAATGAGTTTTGATTACGAAAAATTTGAGAAAGATTTATTTGCGAAAGTAGAAGGATATGCAAAAGACCATTTGGAGGACAAGGAGGATTTGTATATTTTGTCCGTTGATTATTTTCCGGAATTTACAACTTCCATTGTCATCAGAGCCAACACTCTTTCTTATCTGAGCGAGCAATCAGAGCCCTCTGATGAGGACTACACTTATTACAAATACTGTGAAGAGGAGTGGGACTGGGATATTTTCGAGGATTTGGACGAGCTTTCCGAGGACTTGCAGAAATACTATTCTGAGTTGGAAGATACAGAAGACGAGGATGCAGGTGAAGAGCACACAACCAAAATCATTGAAGTGTGCAAGAATGTGTTGAAAGCATTTAAGGAAACGGATACCTATAAGGCATACCCTAAGCTGTATTTGAATGTTTATGTCAGAGAGTATTTTGATGAAGAGGAAGCTGTTGAGATGTTTGGTGAACTCAATGGAGAAGACAGTAAAGAAGAATATGCAGACTGGATTTAGAGCCTGTCAGCGGGCATTCAGGTTGAATAATAAGAAAAGGAGCGTAACTACATGGCATTTACACTTTATTATCATGCACGGCGTGCAACACAAATTACAGAACAGGAACAAATTGCTATTAAGGAGATTGTTAAGGAATATTGCGAGAAGTACAATTTTAAGAGAAAATCAGAGGATTTTGTGGTGTATGAAATTAACGAAGATGCAGATGTTATCTTTGGTGGGGCCACCAAATTGCCTGGCGGCGGACCACGTCTTATGTTCGATGTTGCTAATTATTGGCTGGAGTGCTTGGACGAGATTACTGATGTTTTAGCAGGCTGTCAGTGGGATGTTCGGTTTGACGATGTAGATTTGATTATGGATAAGGAAGTCGGATGGAGATTCCCGACAGACGAGGAGTATGAGGCTGGGAGACAAGTTTGACGCCGGTGATTTCTGCTTGGTCGAAGGAGGCGCTGGAATGGGAGTCAGACGGGGATGAAGAGACCAAGGAAGATATCGAATGGTCTTATGCAGATTCACCCTATTATGCGTGACATAAAAGAACTCATAGAAGATTTGATACATGAAAAAACAATTCATTAGAATTGCCAAAGGGAGGACAACATGAATTTACCTGAAATCATTGAGAAATATAGAGAGGAACTTGAAAAGACATTAAAGACTTCCAATGAAATCACATTTTCCTTAGAGGAGACCAAGCCTTGGGAGAGCAAGCTGGGTGGATGTCCATATCTTGAAAGCTTGGATGATTACCCAATCGGTGCCTATGAAAGACCCATGATGTTTCTGGCGCAGATTAATCTTGAGGAAATGCTGCCAATGGCGGATTTTCCTGCGAAGGGAATTTTGCAGTTTTACATAGAGGATATAGACCCGTATGGGCTTGACGAATTGTGCAAGGTTCGTTATATCGAAAACTATATTAAGGATGAGACAAAGCTTGTAAAGGAAAATCCATTTCATGAAAATTATGTGGAACTGGAGCCCTTTGAGCGTCCGGGCAAAATTACATTCACACAGAGACAGATGCCAATTTCTTCATCTCTTAGGGAATTCGATAAAAATTTTATTCAGAAGGCAACCGATGAAGAATGTAATGCTTTGTATGATGTGTGTTGTGCAGCGGATTCACGGGTGGGTGGTTATCCATACTTTGTGCAACATGAGCCGGCTTATTACAGAGAGGGCAAACGTGATGTTCTGCTTTTGCAATTGGATATGGATGATGTTTGCGGAATTATGTTTGGCGATAGCGGTAATTGTACATTCCTGATTTCGAGAGAAGATTTGCTGAAACGTGATTTTTCGAATGTGGCATATGATTGGCAGTGCTGCTGATATAGAAACTTCTCTTTCGAAATTATTTTACTGCACATTAGTTTATATAGCATGATAGGATGATTCGAGTCTATGCAGGATTTCTTAGTATACCTTGTAAATGGGCATATACAGAAAAAACTGTTCGAAATACCCCAGATTAGTATTTTTGCAATCAAGAATGCTCGTTAAAACGTCTAAATGTCAATAAAACATTAATAACACAATGAGTGCAAACGCTTTTGTGATAATAATTAAGAAATTGGGGCATAGGAGCATATTTTTTTTCTATATGCCCATGGAAGAAAAGTGTTTATATGTTAGGAAGGCTTTTCCAAAGCGTTTTGTAAAGAGAAAGCATTATCTAAATGTGTTTTTTCTAATTGATGCAACAGGATTAAGGACATGTTAAGGTGAATGAAAGGAGATAAAGAGAATATGAATTATTCAGTAGAATTACAAAAGATGCGTGAAAAGTATGAGGTGCAGCCTTTTAAGACAAAGAAATTTAAGGTTCCCTTTTGGCTACAGGATGCGGATCCATTGCATGCTTTGTATGAAGAGTATGAACAGCTTTTTGCGAAGGGGAAAGTGTATTATGGGTATGTTTTTAGGGCAAACAGCATGTTGTTTAAATCGTTCCCGCCGATTGATTATCTGGCATTGGTATTTTATTGCACAAATCCGGCAATTGAAGCAAATCCCTTGGCAGTTGGTGAGGTTGCAAACACTATTTATGAATATAGTAGCAAGCCGATAGAGGAAGCACCAGAAGAGTTTCATGAAGCATTAAGCGTATTTAATGATGAAATGGCCAGAAAAGATGTTATGATACCATATACTATGGAGGATGGAACAAAGATAGAAGTCCGTATGAAAACGATGATAATAACAAAAAAGTTTTTGCCTAGTCGTAAAATGTCAATGGTATCAAGTGTTATGCCAATTCTTGCGCTACAGGGAGAACTGAAATCAGAAGTGGTTCTGCCACATACCTATTGGACAGAGGAAGTGAAACGGTATTGGTTATAGTAATGATGGAAAGTGCAAAGTTGAATGACCCTCCCCAAATGGTGCATCGTTCAACATAAGCAGTGTCATAAAATATAAGGAGGCAAAAATGGGATTTTTAGATTTTTTCGGAAAAAGTTCTGATGAAAAGAAAGGGCTTGTGGCGATTGGAAAGGCGATTTCGACCGATGATAAGGTGGTCACAGCGGAAATCGAAAAATGTGTTACAGACACAGAGGCGTATTTCGAAGAAAATGAAGAACGCTTTGGGGAGAGAGGTATGGAACCGGAAGATATGGAAGAGGATGTCGAAGAAGTCAGATGGATTGCGTTGGTTGATATTCTGGAAGTAAATGGGTATGTGTGTGAACGTGACTGGAAGGATGAATTAGAGGATTTTGTACAGTTCGTTGGAAATCTGAAAGGGACCAAATCCAGAGAACTACCAATTGATTTGGAATGGTTTGATGAAGATGGTGATGTAGCAGAGTGGTGTAAAGTGCTGGATGCAAAATGGGCAGATAAAGGCGTCTGTGTTGCTGCCATTGATATCGAAAGTGATAGCTATGTGCTTTTTCCATATGAAGTCGAAAAGCTTGGTAAATTGTGTGAGTTGGCAGAAGCATTAGGGCGAAGAATTGATATGGCAAAGAATGTGTAGCAGTTTATTCACTATCGTTTGAGGTACATAGTCGATGGCAAGAAATAACAAAAAGACAGAGATATCACGGGAAGCAATGGAAGCGTATAAACAGGTAAAGGGCAACTTTATTATGTTTATAGGCTGGGTTATATTGACGATAATACCTTTTTATTTGTATAGTTCCACTAAAAATAGTTACGTTACTGCAACCATACAAGATTTTGAAAAATGGGAATATGAATGGGTTGCTGATGCTAAAACAGCAAGTTATGACCGGTATATTTTTTATTATTATTCTTGTGAGTTTGAGGATTTTGATATTCAAACCGGTATTTGTGTGGATAAAAAATGGGTGCCGGTTGGAGTAAACCATAAAGATAAATATATCAAATACCGCAAAGGCGATGTAATAACAGTATATTATAGCCCCAAAGAATATGCAAAAACAGGGCTGGTTACTGTTGCCGATAGAGAGGAAGATAGCTCCGACTATATTTTCCTTATGGTCTTATTTGGTGGGATGGCAATCTTTTCTATAGTACTTTGGGTATTGAGCATAAGGGAATATAGAAAGAAATGTGGTTCATAGAAAGGCGGGGACATCTGCCAGATTATTATTATGGCTTACAGATAATGTACTAGGCGAAGCGGAGATTGCAAACCTGAAGCTTACGGATGCTTATGAGGTAAGAACTGAAATAATTTCGATTGACCATATACAGCTAGGGAGAATTAAAGGAATTATTGCGATTGGTTTAGATTATACTATATATCTTTGGGAGGGAGAGGTGTTATATGTAAATGCCGAAGAAAATCCCGGTAAAATTGAGAATGAAGCTTTGTGCGTAGGGTGTATTTCGCTCTGCGAGGCTGAAAAAATTTAAAATTCTATTGGAAAAAGGGAATACTTGTGGTATTATATGTGTAGGATATAACTGTAATGCGTTACAGTTTTGGTCTGGGCGAAAGCTCTTTGGACCACCGTAGGCGGGAAGAATTTCCCGCCATTTTTACTATAATGGTAAGTTTTGGAGGAGTTAATGAAAGAACTTAGCGTATTTATAGATGAATCAGGGGACTTTGGAGAAATTACAGAGCGACCGGCATACTATCTGGTAACACTTTTGTTCCATGATCAGAAGAATGAAATTGCTTCAAATGTTAAAAGGCTTGAGGATAGTACTAAGAATTCCGGATTTGATTTTGAGTATATACATACGGGACCGGTTATCAGACGT
>CAYOGM010000066.1:0-13951 GCA_964403595.1 uncultured Acetatifactor sp.
GCCCAAAATATAGGAAGAATCTGGGCATTTTCAAGGGATTTTTTCGCATATACCCGGGAGCACCCGAAATCAGTTTTTTCACTAAGAAATAAGGTGGTTTTTGGGTACTGCGCTTGGATTTTTCTGTATATGCCCAATCCTAATATTTGGATATTTCCCTAGCACCCTTCAAATTCATCTAACTGATTTAAGCCTATTCGCTCGCAAAAAAGTTCGGCGCAATATCAAAATCATTCGATATTACTCCGAACTTTATTCGTTAAATAAAACCTTTAAATATTTCGATTATCCTTTTTCTTAAGTAACTGGGAAGTATCCAGCGTTGCCTCTGTTTCCTTATGCTTCTTAGGCTTATCGGGTTTGGATTTCTTTTCCTTCTTTTCCTGCTTCGTCTCCTCCGCAGACTTGGCAACCTTTGAATCCTCTCGTCCCGGCTCCACCATAGCGGCTTCGCCAGTCACACCGACATTCTCTGCGAAACCTCCTGCACTTCCGCCGGAAGTTCCGCCGCTAACACCCACACCCTCCTTGCTCTTATCCACGATCTTCTTCCTCTGCACGCCCTTCCACACTGGCACATACTGGAATCTTCTCATGGCCACATCCGCAAGGAACAATATTATCGCCAATCCAAGCAAAAAGTTAGTAAGCGACTTCTTTTCACCGGCACCGGTATCCAGCTTGTTCCAGATTGCCTCCTCCGGTGTAATCGTCCTTCCATATTGATTGACAAAGCTCATGTAGGCATCCGTGCTGATATCAAACTTGTATTCATAAGAAAACTGCACCGCAGAAGCCGTAGTGATATAGCTCTGAATCTCCTCACCATTCATGCGACGGATATTATAATGATACAATCCCGTCAGAGGAGTTGCCACCTCTGTCTCGTATTTGCCGGGTGCAGTGGCATGAAGTACCACCTCCTGGGTATTGCCCTCCGGGTCAATCATAGTTGCTGCAATTTGTGTATCACTATCATAATCATCTGTCTCATAAACCACTTGAGCAGTTTCGCCCACACTCACCACATCCACACGATCTGCACCCAAATCAGCATTTCCCGTAGAATAATCCACAATTCGCTTCCACAGCTGAACATAATCATCCTTGCCGGCAAAAGCTCCGCTCCATTCTCCGGTAACATCACTGTTCCAGGCAACCGTCCGTCCCAGTCCATACTGCCATACCGTAAGAATCGGATCATCCTTTTCCGCGGAAGTAATAATAGCACTGGAAGCCGTCTTGGGAGAAGCCGATATGTAACCATAAATATTAGGCCACCCTTCTGCAAACAACCCCTTTGTCAGCTCATGTCCACCCCACACCGACAACGCAAAATTACCATTTTGAATATAGCTGTCACCGCCTAAGAATACCTCCTGAGCAAAAATCTTAGGAATATCGCTGGCAATGTCCGAATAATAATATCGTCCGCCGCAATTGTCTGCCAGACTCTCCAAAAGCTTCGTATCGGAACCTGTTCCCACTGCTACGGTAGACAGAGTAATTCCGGCATCCAGATAATTTTGAATCACATCATTAAAATTCGAAGTCTCACCCATTCCATCCGTAAGAAGCACTACATGTTTCACAGAAACTTCGCTATTCAGAAGAGCCCTATAAGCCTCCTCCAAGGCAGGTTTAATGGTAGTTCCTCCACCATCATTAATCCCTTGAATAGCATCCTTAATGGCTGCCCTGTCACCGGCCTGTACAATCTCTACCTGCCAGTTATACCCATCATCAAAGGTCAGTACGCCCACATAATCGGAATCTTTCAGATTATCTACCGCTACCGTTGCTGCCCTGATTGCCACATCCAGATTGCTGGGACCGGAACCGTCGGCAGAGCTACTCATACTTCCGGAACGGTCAATGACCATTACCATAGCCATGGAGGGCATCTCGTTTACATTTCGCATCTCCATATTCACAGGCAGAACCGTCTCAAGCATTGTATCACGATAACCGCCCAACGCAAAGCTGTCCTCACCGCCGCAGCACACAAAGCCACAGCCATAATCCTTCACATAAGTCTCCAGATTGTCCAGAAATCCCTGGGGCAAATCATCAATATAAGTATCCACCAAAATAACGGATTTGTATTCCAGCATGGCATTGATATCTTCCGGCACATTCAACGTGGAAACCACGCTGTAATCACAGCCCGCCGCATTTAATACCGCCGTAAAATGGGAGGTCTCCGCATCCTGTCCTGCAATCACCAACACTCTTGGAGCAGACTCCACTACAGAGTAGGCACTATAAACATTATTTTCCTCACAACCGTCCCCTTCTGCCTTCACTACAGCCCGAAGGTTCTCCGTCGCATTGGCTGTGATTTCCTCAGACACCTGACGACTGAAAGCAAAACGATTACTTCCCTTATTCAGATGCACTGCATTTTCCGCAACCTTCTCACTGCCATTATAAAGCTCAATTACTGCATCGGTGTCAAAATTACTCTCTACCTGCACATTTACTGAATACTTATCTCCCGGGTGCAGATAGGTGGGCAGCGTCATATTTTCGATGTATACATCCGATGTCACCACATCTTCATAGAGCAAAGTCAAAAACTCCGTCTTTGCCGCTGCCAGTGCTCCGGCCATATGCTGAATATCACCGCTTGTCTCCTTACCGTCTGTCAATACCACAATTCTTCCGCTGGCACCGCTGGGAATCATAGTAAGAGCTCTCGATATCGCATCCTCATAATTGGTAGCGGTCTTCTCCGGCACCGTCATAAGACCACTATATCTTTTCTCCGAAGTCAGGAACTGCTCCACCAGATTATTTTTACCAAAGCAGACAATTCCATAATCATTGCCGGAAGGCATTTCCTCCACTTTTTTACGAAGGTACTCTTCCATCTCCTCCAAATGCTCCTCATTACTGTTGGAGATATCCACCACAAAAATAGTTGCGGTCTGATTACCTCCCAGACGGATTTTGATGCCAAATAGAGCAAGTAATACGCACAGAAGCACCACAACTCGTACCACAAGGTAAAATTTCCCCTGATAGCGCATCTGGCGCACATAAATAATCCACTCTATGATTAACAGAATCAATACCAGCACCAAAAACACATTCCGCAAGGTCTGTCTCACCTGCTGCAGGGTGACCGCACCCGTATCACTTATAGACTCCGCATCCGCCTGACCGTCAGATTCCGTAGCCGTCTGGAAACGCACTACATAAGACTCCTGATACTCCTCATTACCAATCCTGTACAAACCGGCTTTCATAGGGGTACTGTCAAATTGTGCATCCTCCACCTCAGCCCATGGTTGCAGAGCAATTTCCTCCCCCGCATAATAAACATTAGAAGCAAGCCACGAGGTATCCGACAGATAAATCATGGCATTTGCCAAAAACACCGGGAATTCCGCTCTCAGCGGGAAATCCGTCTCCCGGATATCAAATCCCACCACAACCTCTTTATGGTCGGGAAGCTCCACATAATAACCGACACATTTGCCGTTATACTCCAGAAAGCTCTCCGCTCCCTTAGGCATATCAAAACAATAAGCCTTATTGACTCCAATGGTAAAACCTGACAAGCCTGCCGTCAAATCACAATCGGTCATATCCAGCACAACATTTTCCAAGGTCTCCACGGCCCCATTATGTACATTGCCAAACAACAATCCATTGCAGGTTACCGTCTCCGGCTCCTGTCCCACATCATAAAGTACCACATTGACAGAATTGTTTTCTACCGCCACATCACTTGTAGCCTTGACAACATCCGCTCCTGTCACAGCCTTATAAGCCTTCTCCAGAAAAATATTGCCCTCACCCACCAACAAACCATTGATAAGATTGCCACGCTTTTTTACTGCTGCAGAAATATTGTCTGCTGCCAGACTATCCTTCTTCCCATCAGCAAATTGAATGCCACTGATTGTGGAGGAGATGCTTTGGCCCTTCCAGTCCACCTCTTCAAACAGGCTGATTTTGGTCTCGGAAGGCTCCAGACTCATCTGACTCAAAGCCATGAGACTCTCATCCTCATCATAGAGTCCAACATCAAAGGAAGCCCTTTGCCCGCTGTAGTTGGTCATACTGACCATCACATCATAAAGGCCGTCCTCTCTTAAAGCAAAAACCGTGTACTCATTGGCCACATTGGCCACCGGCTCACCAACCACCTGCAAAGAACGTTCTGCCACATTTTGCAGCTGCTCAAATTCCGCTGCGCCCGCTCCATCCGTATAGACAATTAAATCGACTCCATCCTCCGCCTCTGTCCCGGCAAGCGTATCAATTACGCCCTGGGCCGTAGTCAGATTTCCGCCACCATCACTACATTCCAGGTTCTTAAGAATAGCAATCAGCCCATCTGCATCGGTACTGTCCACCGCCAGAAGCTCTGCTCCGGCAGCATCCACCGCCACCAGCGAAACTCTTGTATTCTGTGCGCTGCGAATATACTCGCCGGCCTGCTCCACTGCCTCCTCCAGACGGCTTTTGCCGGAAGCTCCCACATGCTGCATACTACCGCTTTTGTCAATCACCAGAATCTTTCTTCCGCCGCTCTGACCGGTTACATTGACAAAGGGCGACATCAACGCAATCACCAAAAGCACAATAATCAGAATCTGCACATACATCAGTATATTGTGAACAAATTTTTCGAAAAAAGTCTTAGACTGCTGATTCTTCAAAAGCTTCTGCCATAGCAGGTTGGAGGATATGAGATGATCCACCCCTTTCGGCTTTAGCAAATATAAAATTATAATCACCGGTACCGCTGCCAGAAAAAACAACGGCCATAAACTCTCAAATATCATATAGTATCCTTAAATCTTCCACAATTAGTTTGCCAAAATCCTTCTCCGTGCTGCACAAAGCATAGGTCGCTCCCGCCCTTGCACACTGACGCTTTAAATGACTCATAAAGTCCCCTAACGCCTTCTCATAAACACGGATACTTGCTGCATCCAATGTCAGCCGCAATTTACTGCCATCTTCCATATCTATCAGATTTCTGGTGCCGGTCAGCTCCACATGAAGCTCCTCCCCTGCAAGCACCTGCAATAACACTGCTTTCTGTTTCCGATAATCCAGAAAACGCAAAAGCTTCTCGACTTCTCCTGCATCGCGCTCTCCTTCAGCAGATAAAAGCTCCTCCTGCAAAAAGTCGCTGATAATAATGGTCACCCCGGAGCCCTTTGACGGCATCTGCCGGATAGCCTTTGCAATATCTGCCTGTCCTTCAAAATTACACTTATCAAGCCAGTCTGCCAGACGGGGAAAAGCCTTCTTACCGCCACTTGCCACAAAGGGCGACTGCATTCTCTGCATATCATAGACCATCACCCGGTCCATGTTGTTAAGCCCCATATACGCCATGGCTGCTGCCAGCATGCAGGCAAGCTCGCTCTTTTTCTTCGCACCATAATTCATGGAAGCACTGGTGTCCAAAAGCACACTCACCACGGCCTCCTTCTCTTCCATGTATTCCTTCACATAAAGCCTGTCCAAACGTCCATATGCATTCCAGTCAATGCGCCGGATGTCATCTCCCGGCATATATTCCCGAAAGTCCGAAAATTCCGTAGACGAACCCTTCTGCACCGACTTGCGGTTACCCACCAGATTCATGGACGATTTATGCCCCATAGCCAGACGCAGTCTGGACAAGGTATCAAAAAATTCCCCATCAAGTTTCATATGGTCTACTGTTTTACTTCCTTTCACATAATAAAAAATTTTTCTATGAATCGAGCAAAGAACCTCTTCACCATCTAAATGCCCAAATTCTTCTTAGCCGCCAGAATCTGTCTGATAATTTCATCCTCCGATATCCCCTGACTGATGGCATCAAAGCTGGTAATCAGTCTGTGACGCAACACAGGATAGGCAACGGTCTCCACATCCTGAAAGGACACATTAAATCTTCCCTCCAAAAAGGCTTTTGCCCTGGCACCGCGAATCAAAGCCTGCGCCGCTCTGGGGCTTGCGCCCTCACGAATAAGCGGATTGGGCTCATGAGTTGCCATGACAATATCCAACAGATACTCCATCACTGCATCTGCAATGGGAATCTCATTCACCAGCTTTCTTGCCGCCAGCAGCCCCTCACCGTCCAGACGCTTCTCTATCACAGCACTTCCTGCCCCCTCCGTAAGATTCACAATCCCCTTAAGCTCCTCCTTGGACGGGAATTTTACCAAAATCTTGAACATAAAACGGTCCAGCTGTGCCTCCGGCAAAGGATAAGTACCCTCCTGCTCAATAGGGTTCTGGGTTGCCAGCACCAAAAAAGGCTCCTCAAGCTTGTGGCTGTCATTGCCCACCGTCACGGTATGCTCCTGCATAGCCTCCAGAAGCGAGGACTGCGTCTTGGGCGTTGCACGGTTAATCTCATCCGCCAGAATCAGATTAGCAAAAATAGGACCCTTCTCAAAGGTAAAAGAGCTGCCCTTCTCATTCTTCACAATAATATTGGTACCGGTCACATCGCTGGGCATCAAGTCCGGCGTAAACTGAATTCTCTTGAAACTCAAGTCAAACACCTTACTGATGGTACTCACAAGCCTTGTCTTACCCAGTCCCGGCATACCCTCCAAAAGCACATTACCCCCTGTCAGCATAGCCAGAATCACCTGTCTGATAATCTCACTCTGCCCGATAATCCCCTTTTGAATCTCCTGCTCACAGGCAGCAATCTGCTGCGCCATATAAGCCGGGTCGTTCAATCTGCTTCTATCTAATTCACGCATTCTTTTCGTTCTCCTTCTTGAATCTTTCTCTTTTAACTGCCATTAATCGTCACCACCGGCAAAAAGCCCGCTCAACAATAGAAAACACGCTCTGCGAGTTTTCTATTGTCATGAATTAAAGCTGGCAAAATAGTCTTTAATCACATCTTCCATACCGCTGGGATACTGTCCGGTTGCAATTCCTTCATAAGCATTCTGCTCATAACTGCCTATAACATTTTCGTAGGACACATGGGTGCCCTCCCAGCTCATGCCATTGGGGGCACGGAAGTATTCGGAATTGTCATGGCTGGTGGCATTTCCCGTGAGATTGCCTACATCAGCAACTGCATTGGGCACGCTGACATAATCTCTGGCAATATTCGCGCTTCCGGTACCTCTGCCATTGCCGCTGCCGGTACCATTCCCGCTATTATTACCATTGCCATTCTGGCCGCTACCGTTTCCATTACTGCCATTCTGACCATTCGCACTTCCATTTTGACCGGACTGACCGTTACCATTTTGCCCGGACTGGCCATTTCCACTCTGACCATTCTGCCCTGATTGGCCATTACCATTCTGACCCGACTGACCGTTCTGCCCGGACTGGCCTTTATTCTGACCATTCTGACCATTCTGGTTGGACGCCATCTGACTGCCCGACATATTGCCACTCATCTGCTGCATCTTATCTGCCATTGCCTGCATAGCCTGAGCCGTCATAGGAGATGCCCCGCCATTTTGCATAGTCTGAGCAAGCTGACCCAGCTGCTCACTCATGTCCTGATATTTGTAATTGAGCTTCTCCCCTGCAGCACTTAACTGCTCGGAAGAATTAGCCTGACTGTACTCCGCCATGGAAGATTGAAGACTTTCCCTCATCTCCTGCAAAGCCTGAATCTGCTCCTGTGTCAGCTCCTGCTCCTCCAATTCCTCCAGAGACTCCAATACCTCTTTAATCTCCTCTTCCTTCTCCTTAGCCGCCTTCTGAATCTCATGAAGCTCACGCGCCTGCTGCCGCACTGTGGAAGACACAAACACCAGCCCCACCATTACAGCCAAAAGTCCCATGGTTATAAACATCTGCTTTTTCGGCGGCATCAGCTTAATACGAATCCTATCCTTACCAGCCTTAAGACGCGCCATGGCATCTGCCCTCTGCAAAGCATAAATGGCCCCTTCCGACTTCAGATTCTCAAACGCTGTAACAATACGCTCCTGAAATCCAAACCCGTCCATCACCAAAGCCGCATGAGCCATGCTGCTGCGCTCTATATATGCCACAACCGCTGCCGCAAGCACTGCCAACACAAGCCCTGTCACCATATACCAATTTGCATAATACAAAGGTATTATCAAAGACACCACCTGAAACAGGATTCCAACTACTGCACCGATGCCTAATGCCGGCACCAGCTTATGTAGAAATCCCGCCAGATTCAACCGCTTCTGACAACCTCTGATGATTGCCAGCAATTCCTTCTGTTCCATGGATATCTCATCCTTTCTTGCGCTTCTTGCCACCTCTGGAATTCATAGGGTTCACCTTCCATGCCGCAATCAGCATAAACACTACAGACAATGCCACAATAGCTGCCACAGACACATACACCCACATATCACTCTTAACCAGATAATATGTGATAAATCCTACATCATCTGTACCTAATGATATCTCATTCAGCAAAGATTGTCCCGTCATCATCAATGAGAAAAATTCCTCAAAAAATACCATAGGGTTAAACAACATAAACAACATGGCTTCCCCTGCATATTCTCCCTCTGTTACCAACAAAGTCGCTATTGTCGGCACATATGACAGCCCATATATCACAAAATAAATCGCAAAGGACATAATCACAGCCGTAATGGATTTTCTACAAAATGCAGAGCAAAGAATTCCAATGCTGCCCGAGAATACAGACAACAAAATTACCGCCAGTACAAACAGCAAAAGATTTCCCCAACTCATACCACCCACTACAAAGGACAAAGCCATAATGGGCATACTCCCCACTACAAAGAACAAAATACGAATCACCGCCGATGTCACCTTGCCCAGCACAATGGAAAAGGGTGACATACAAGTCGTCAGCATAATATCAAAGGTCTGTCTCTCCTTCTCTCCTGAGATAGAAGAAGCCGTGATAATCGGAACAATCAACGCTACAATACATACCTGTACCACAGCCACAACCGGGAACAAATATACCAGATTGTTATATATGTTAGAGTCGCTGGAATAAAAAGAATTACTTGTACTCTGAATAATAACCAATGCCAGCAAAAACGCCATGGTCAAGAGTGCCTCATAGGCAAACAGCCCCCAGCTGATACGCATACTGCGTGCTGCCACCTGCAAATCCTTCTTTACTATAGGATTTAAACGGATTTTCATGCTGCGCCACCTCCCGTCAACTGCATAAACAACGATTCCAGACTGCCTTCCTCCTTGTGGAAGCCTGTCAGAACAATCTTGTTCTGAATCAGATATCCCAGCATCGCACAAATCTGCTCATCCGAGCCGCCATGGGTAATAATAATCTCGTTCTCCCGAACAGATTCCACCACAACTCCCGCCTGTTCCTGCATCAGGCGCACCGCGTGCTCCATCTCAGAAGCCACCTGAATATGAATCCTCTTGTCATCCTTAAGCTTCTGCATGATATCATCAATACGTCCCGCTGTCACCAGCTGTCCTCTATTCATAATACCAATACTGTTACACATTTCTGAAAGCTCTGACAAAATGTGGGAACTAATAATAATCGTTTTTCCCATAGACTGAAGATTCATTAATAACTCTTTCATCTCCACACGGGCTCTGGGGTCCAGACCGGAGTTGGGCTCATCCAGAATCAAAAGCTTGGGATTGTGAAGCAATGCTCTTGCTACACATAATCTTTGTTTCATGCCTCGTGAAAGTGTATCTACATAGACCTCCTTTTTGTCAGAGAGGTTTACAAGCTCCAGTAAATCGTCCGAAAGTCTCTCAATATCCCTTGAATTCATGCTGTACATGGAACCATACATGTCCATATACTCTTTTACCTTTAAATTGTCATATACTCCAAAGAAATCCGGCACATATCCAATTAACCGCTTCATTTCCTTACTTCCCACAGGAGCCGAAGAATTACCAATCTGCACCGAACCACCGGAAGCCTTCAAAAGTCCACACACAATGCGAATGGTAGTTGTTTTGCCTGCACCATTAGGTCCTACAAAGCCGAACAAATCTCCCTCCGGAATATTCAGAGTCAAATGATTTACCGCCGTAAAGGAGCCATAATTTTTAGTCAAATCCCTAATATGTAACATATTTGTCCCCTTTCTAATAAATCGTATAGACACATCCATAGGAAGTCTCGTTACAATCATCATCTATGGTCTTGTCCCAATTTTTTGTTACACCGCAGATTACCACCTTGCCATAGTCACTCTGAGGATACGCATCATTAATTCCCACTCCCAATGCCGCCGTCAAGGTCAAGTCTTCTTTGATATCACCATCATAGATTTCTCTAAGGAAATCATAGATGTATTCACTTCTCAAAGAAAAACCGGAACTGCTGCTATAGACAGGACTTATCTTGTCCAAAGAACACTGCGCTCCTGCCGGTAAATCCTTATACACCCGCACTGCATCATTGATAACAACTGCAAAATACTCCAAATCCTTGTTGGTATTATTGGTAACCACGCCGCTTACTCCGCTCCAGTCATACGTGAGTTCTGAAAGCTCCAGTGTACCGGCAGCAGTTGTCTCACCCTTCGCTTTACCCGCATAAAAGAAACTATCCTCAAAGGCAGATTGAGGCTTCATACCAATCGACACTCTTCCACCCTCATTCCGGACACGATAATAAAAGTCCGTAGCTTCAATATTATCCGAATAATTATAATTGTCCATATCCAGACAACCTGCATATTCGTAACCATCTGCCATTTGCAGACTCCACTCCTTAAAATCGGCATCATAGCCATACAGATAACTCTTCATGCCCTGCTTGCCGGACAAATCCTGTGTAGTCACGGAATACATTTTGGTATTAACTACCTCAAAACCTCTTCCTGCCAAAAACACCATAAAAATTCCCAACACCGCAGTCACGGGAACCGCCACCCAATACCATTCACGCTTCTTTACCACACGAAGAATCAGATAAAGCACCGGCCCAGCAAAAATCACATAAATAACCACCAAGAATTTCAGAATACCAAAATGCAAAGTATTGTCAGCATTTCCCAGCATCCCCATCAGTCTCTGAACCTGTCCCAGACTATCCCTGTTATTTGCAGTATTATTGGACTTATTGTAACGGGAATTGGACATACAGCTGAACTCTTCCAGAAGATTCAATACATACTGCTCCCGGGAAAAATCTATTATGGCAACATCTGCCTTTTGTCCCAGCTCTGTCAAGGAAAAGGGTACAATACCCACAGCACCGTCTCCCACAGAAGCCATCAATCCACCGGTAAAATAGCTTTCACTATATTGAGTACTCTTCTCTTGCAAGATTGCCGTGGAAAGCTTTGTTGTGTCCAAGGCCTCATACTCATCGGATGATGCAGACCCTGTACCGGGCTGTGATACCTTCATACACTCCACAGCCGGAATGACATCCTCAAGCCCTCCCAAAGTCTCATTGGCGGCAGAACCTGTACCAACAATCAGCACTCCTCCATTGTCAATCCAAAGAGCAAGCGCCTCAGCCTCCTCATCTGTCAAAATATCCGTATTATATTCATCTATCACAAGAATCGCCAGTGCATCCAATGCATCCGTCAGATTGTTTTTGGTCATATCCATCAGCTTGACCGGCATATCGGTATTATAATAATACATAGTAATGCCGCCCATATCCAAGTAGGTAAGCTCAGCATACTCATCACTCAGAATACCAAGGGAGATACATTCCATCTCATCCAGAAGCAGATGGGAAAACAACTTTTCTGCAACCACCTTAGACTTCTTGTCCAGAAGTACTACTCTTATATTGCTGCCTTCATAATCACCGGCACCCTTTGGTATCTTTACCACAAACTGCTTTTCACTGCTTTGGGGCAAAGACAGCGCCGTATCATAAACATTGGGCACTCTTCCGCTATAATACCCACTTGTCAAAGCATCATTCTGTGCAAAAACACGCACAAGACCATCCCAGTCTTCTCCATTATTTTTAATATTCAACTGAATATTGTATGTATCCTTGTCCGACAGCAGAATATCTGCCTCAATTTCAAACGCAGAATTCTGCTCTGCAACACTACCTTGTGCATCCTCTACGCTTTTATTGGCATAGCTGTGCAGACTGCCTGCCGGACCTGCAACAGCAAGTACAACTGCAAGCAAAACACCACCACAAGCTCTCTTCAATCGGCCTATTCGCTTCTTACACATTTTATCCCTCATCTCCTCTGTCAAATCCTTTTGCGTGCTAAAGCACAAAACTAATATAACAGAAAAATTTAACTGGTGCAACGAATGAGATTGGAAGTTAAGACATTCTTAAGAGATTTTTCAAACAAAAAGAGTCATGCCTGCCTCAAGCAAAACATGACTCTTTCATAATTATTTAAATAACGTATTCAAAAGGCCCCTCTTCAGAATCTGTGCACCGGTGTTAATCAACGCATTCTCTATCTTGGTCTTGCGTCTCTCCGCCGCCTTCTCCTTCTTAGCCTCTTCTTTTTCTTTTTTCTTCAAAGCCTCCGCTTCTTCCTTTTCCTTCTGCTTGCGGGCGGCTGCTTCTTCCTTCTCCTTCTGCTTCTTGGCAGCAGCCTCCTCCTTCGCCTTAAGCTTAGCTTCTGCCTCCGCATCCTTCTGTTTCTGAGCCTCGAATTCTGCACGCTCTTTCTCCAGCTGGGCACGTTCCGCAGCCAGCTTAGCCTGCTCCGCCTCCTGCTCACGTTTCTCCATAATCACCTCGTAAGCACTGTCATTGTCTACAGCAATGTCATACTTACCCATACCGTCTCTGGACATCAGATTCTGTCTGGTCTCCTCCGCTACAGGTGCCATCAGGCTCTGAGGGCAGATGATAGAGGTTCTCTGCACAATGGTAGGTACACCATCCGGATCCAGGAATGAAGTAAGCGCTTCACCCACTCCCAACTCCATAATCACATCCTCTGTCTTGAGATTCGGATTCTCACGGAAGGACTGTGCCGCAATCTTCACCGCCTTCTGTTCAGCAGGAGTATATGCTCTTAATGCATGTTGCACACGGTTAGATAACTGCGCCAATACCGGGTCCGGAATATCTCCGGGGCTCTGGGTTACAAAATAAATACCCACACCCTTAGAGCGCACCAGCTTGACTACCTGCTCAATCTTCTGTACCAACACTTTGGGTGCATCCGCAAACAGCATATGTGCCTCATCAAAGAAAAACACCAGCTTCGGCTTGTCCAAATCTCCAGCCTCCGGCAGTCTCTCAAAGAGTTCCGCCATCATCCACAAGAGAAAACTTGCATACAGAGTAGGATTCTGTACCAGCTTTACACAATTCAAAATATTGACCATGCCCTTGCCATACACATCCGTACGAATCCAGTCAAAAATATCCAGCGCAGGCTCACCGAAGAACAAATCACCACCCTGATTCTCCAAGGGCAGCAGCGCACGGATAATACCTCCCAGAGACTGAGTTGACATATTACCATAATCCAGCACGTACTCATCCTTATGCTCTGACACATAATTGACCATAATGCGCAAATCCTTCAAATCTGTCAGCAAAAGTCCCTTATCGTCTGCAATTCGGAAAATAATGTTCAGCACGCCCTCCTGAGCCTCTGTAAGTCCTAAAACTCTGGAGAGAATGTCCGGCCCCATGTCAGAAATAGTAACACGGACAGGATGACCGCCCTCCTGATAAATATCCCAGAAGCATACCGGATAAGCCTTATAAGAAAACTCTTCTCTTATGCCAAACTTGTCAATTCTCTTCTCCATGCTCTCGGACTGTATGCCGGGCTCCGCCATACCGGACACATCGCCCTTTACATCACACATAAATACAGGTACGCCTGCATCGGAAAAGGACTCTGCCATTGTCTTCATGGTGATTGTTTTACCGGTACCGCTGGCACCCGCAATCAGGCCGTGACGATTGGACATATTAAGCTGCATGTATACGCGCTGCCCCTCTGCAAGTCCCATATAAATCTGATTCTCTGTATACATTCTTCACTCATTTCTGCGCCCCCAAAACACTTAGCCATAA
>CAYOGM010000067.1:0-13796 GCA_964403595.1 uncultured Acetatifactor sp.
AAGCGTATATCGTAGCAAGTCAACACACTGACCACCTGGTCTGGCTTGTTTTAAATTGCGAGACTCATGTATAGGTATAAACTATACATGGAGTCCGTACATATTTGTTTTGTTTGAGTTACCCAAGTATAGTTGATGACTGTACTTGGGTTTTATATTTCAAACAGTAAAGGAGAAATGGGATGGCAAAGATGTACAAAGTTTCAGGAAGTTATAAGAGATTGTTTAAGAAATACATTTCAAAGTATTTTCCAGGTGAGGAAAAAGAATTGCTTGCAAAGACAGACCATATTTATGATGGTTTTAAAAGGGATGTGCCGGATATCGGGGGTAAAAAGAATATGTTAGCCGGAAATTTAGATTTAGCTTTAGCATTTTTTGCTTTTTGTGAGGCATCCGAAAGAAGAGTTACGGGAGAAGCAGTAGAGGAAATTGGAGAGTGGATGTTTGCTAAAATGTCTTTTGTTAGTAAGTTTGCTGATTTCAATAAACCTTGGTTAGCAAAACTAATGTATAAAGTATATTTTCCCTATGTAAAGAAAGTTGAAAAATATAAGGCAAACGGTGAGTGGGGAAATACTTGGGGAATTAAACTGAATCCGGAAGGCTATAGGGAAGGTTGTTCGTTTCATTTGATTGGGTGTCCTTTGGTAGATTTTGCCAAAAGTCATGGATATATGGATATAATGCCTTATTTATGTACTATCGACCACATGAGTGCACGATTAATGAATGCCAAATTACTTCGTAATCATACAGTTGCAGAAGGTGCAGAAAGTTGTGATTATTGGTATGTAGGAAATAAGAGTACAGCAACTAAGTAAGGAAAACCTATTGCGAAACCCACGAAATCAGTGTATAATGCTAGTCGATGGAGTTTAACGGAGGGAATTAAAATGAGTAAAAAACCTGTAGTTTTGATGATTTTGGACGGATATGGTCTGAATGACAATGCGGAAGCTAATGCTGTAGCACAGGGAAATACCCCTGTGATGGATGAGCTTATGAATACCTGCCCCTTTGTAAGAGGTAATGCCAGCGGAATGGCAGTAGGTCTTCCTGAGGGACAGATGGGTAATTCCGAGGTAGGACATCTGAATATGGGTGCAGGACGCATCGTATATCAGGAGCTTACCCGTATTACCAAGGAGATTCAGGATGGTACTTTCTTTGAGAATCCTGCACTTTTAAAGGCGGTGGAGAACTGCAAGAAGAACGGCAGTGCTCTGCATATGATGGGACTTTTGTCTGACGGTGGTGTACATAGCCACAATACCCATCTGTATGGTCTGTTGGAACTGGCTAAGAGAAATGGCCTGGAGAAGGTGTATGTACATTGCTTCTTGGATGGTCGTGATACTCCCCCTGCAAGCGGTAAGGAGTTCGCTGAGGCTCTGCAGGCTAAGATGGAGGAGATTGGCGTAGGTCAGATTGCATCTGTAATGGGGCGTTACTACGCAATGGATAGAGACAACAACTGGGATAGAGTGAAGCTTGCATATGATGCCATGACCAAGGGCGAGGGTCTCACTGCAAAGTGTGGTGTCTGCGGTATTCAGGCTTCCTATGATAAGGATGAGACAGACGAGTTTGTAAAGCCCACTGTTTGTGAGGGTACAGCTCGTATTCAGGATGGTGATTCCGTGATTTTCTTCAACTTCCGTCCTGACAGAGCAAGAGAAATTACCAGAGCATTCTGTGATGATGAGTTTGCAGGCTTTGACAGAGGTGCAAGAAAGGATATCACTTTCGTATGCTTCTCAGATTATGATCCTACCATCCCCAACAAGGATGTGGCATTCCATAAGGTGGCTGTTACCAACACCTTCGGTGAGTGGCTTGCAGCGAACAACTTGAAGCAGGCTCGTATTGCTGAGACTGAGAAGTATGCACATGTAACCTTCTTCTTCAACGGTGGTGTTGAGGAGCCCAATGAGGGTGAGGACAGAGTGCTGGTTAACTCCCCTAAGGATGTTGCTACCTATGATTTGAAGCCTCAGATGAGCGCTTACGAGGTGTGTGACAAGCTTACCGAGGCAATTCGTTCCGATAAGTATGATGTTATCATTATCAACTTTGCAAATCCTGACATGGTAGGTCATACCGGTGTTATGGATGCTGCTGTAAAGGCTGTAGAGGCAGTGGACGAGTGTGTAGGCAAGGCAGTAGAGGCTATCAAGGAAGTGGACGGTGTAATGTTTATCTGTGCTGACCACGGTAATGCAGAGATGCTGGTTGACTATGAGACAGGCGAGCCTTTCACTGCACATACCACCAATCAGGTACCTTTCATTCTGGTAAATTATGATGAGAATTATACCTTGAAAGAGGATGGCTGTCTGGCGGATATCGTTCCTACCATGATTGAGATTATGGGTATGGAGCAGCCTGTAGAGATGACCGGTAAGTCTTTGTTGGTTAGAAAATAAGTTGTTTTTGCAGATTAAGCGCAAATATAATACAAAAATCACAAATAAGAAAAATAATAGTTGATATTTTGCCCAAGATATGGTACTATAAAATCTGCTTGACATTAGGAGGTGTGAAATGGGAGCATTAAAGATTGTATTAACTGTATTGTTTATAATAGTGTGTGTTGCACTTGTCGTGTTAGTATTGATGCAGGAAGGTAAGTCTGCAGGACTCGGCACCATCGGTGGAGCAGCAGAGACCTACTGGGGCAAGAATAAGAGCCGTTCCATGGAAGGTCTCCTTGTGAAGTTGACCAAGGTTGCGGCAGTTGCATTTATTCTTCTTGCGATTTTGCTGAATTTGAATGTATATTAAGAACACGTAAGACAAACACTCTTTGTATAAAGAGTGTTTTCTTGTATTATGGGAGATTTTAAATGGATAATAAAGCCGCAGAAGAGGCGAAGAGAGAAGAACGTAAAAACAAAATATGTGAACTGGTAGAGTCTGACTTCTACACTCCTATGAAGGAGAAGGAGCTTGCTATGTTTATGCAGGTGGACAAGGCTGACCGCGAGGAACTTAGTTCCATTCTCTCGGAGCTTCTTGCGGATGGTAAGCTGATGCTGACACCCAAGGGCAAGCTTATCAAGGGTGACGGCAGTATTCTGAAGGGGACTTTTATCAGTAATTCCAAAGGCTTTGGTTTTGTGGAAGTGGAAGGCCGGGAAGAAGATTTGTATATTCCCGAGGACAAAACAGGTGGCGCTTTTCACAAGGATATTGTGCAGGTTGCGCTTTTGAAACCTGACAAAGGAAGACGTCAGGAGGCGCAGGTGCTTAAGATCTTGGAGCGTGGTATTACTACGTTAGTGGGAACCTATGAACGAGGAAGAGAGCATTACGGCTTTGTGATTCCTGACAATACGAAGGTGCCCTGTGATATTTTTGTGCCTGCGGAGCGGTCTAAAGGTGCCATGACCGGGCATAAAGTAGTAGTGGAGCTTACCAGCTACGGAACCATGGATGAGCCTGGACGGGGAAGAACCCATGGACACAATCCCGAGGGCCGTGTGGTTGAGATTTTGGGACATATTAATGACCCGGGCGTGGATATTATGTCTATTGTGCGTGCCTATGAGCTTCCGGTGGAGTTTTCTGAGAAAATTATGAATCAGGTGGCAAGAGTGGCTCAGGAGGTGTCGGAGGCAGACCGGGCAGGGCGCAGAGACTTGCGGGATGTGACCATGGTTACCATTGACGGTGAGGATGCCAAGGATTTGGACGATGCAGTAAGTGTGGACTTTGACGGTGAGTTTTATCATCTGGGGGTACACATTGCGGATGTGACTAATTATGTGCAGGAGAATTCTGCTCTGGACTGGGAGGCGCTTAAGCGTGGCACCAGCGTATATCTGGTAGACAGAGTGATTCCCATGTTGCCTCATGCTTTGTCTAATGGTATTTGCTCTCTGAATGCCGGAGTGGACCGTCTGGCATTAAGCTGTCTTATGAAAATTGATAAACATGGCGATGTAGTGGACTATGAAATCTGTGAATCCGTAATTTGTGTGGACAGAAGAATGTCCTACAATATCGTAAGAGCACTTTTGGAGGATGAAGGCAGTAAGGAGTGGCAGGAGCTTTCTGCTGAGTACAAAGACCTTTTGCCTATGTTCCGGAAGATGCAGGAGTTGTCTGGTTATTTGCGAGCCAAGAGACGGAAACGTGGAGCGGTGGATTTTGATTTCCCGGAGTGTAAGATTCGTCTGGATAAGGATGGACATCCGTTGGAAATCAAGCCCTATGAGCGAAATGTGGCTACAGATATTATTGAGGATTTCATGCTGGCGGCCAATGAGACAGTAGCAGAGCATTTCTTTTGGATGGAGCTTCCTTTTGTATATCGTGTGCATGATGTGCCTGACCCGGAGCGTATTCAGAAACTGGCTTTGTTTATTAACAACTTTGGATATTATATGAAGTCCATGGGTAAGAGCGGTAGCAAGGTTGGCAGTGAGGAGGTTCATCCCAAGGAAATTCAAAAACTCCTTGAAAAGGTGGCAGGAACGCCGGAGGAGGCGATGATTGCCAGACTTGCCTTGCGCAGTATGAAACAGGCAAAATACAGTGTGATTAGTAGTGGACATTTTGGTCTTGCATGCAAGTATTACTGTCACTTTACTTCTCCCATCAGAAGATATCCGGATTTGCAGATTCATCGTATTATCAAGGAACAGCTGAGGGGAAGACTTAACGAGGCTCGCATTGCCCATTACAAAGAAATCTTGCCGGACGTGGCGGATTCTTCTTCCAAATTGGAGAGAAGAGCTGACGAGGCAGAGCGGGAGACGGATAAACTCAAAAAGGTTGAGTATATGGAAGAACATCTGGGTGAGGAGTTTGACGGTGTGATTTCCGGTGTTACTGCATGGGGAATCTATGTGGAGCTTCCCAATACAGTGGAAGGACTGGTGCATGTATCAAGACTTCCGGGAGACTATTTTTACTTTAATGAAAGTGCCTGCGAAATGGTTGGAGAGGCTACAGGACGCAGCTATAAGCTGGGCATGCCTGTGCGCATCAGAGTTCTTGATTGTGACCGTTTTACCCGCACCATAGATTTTGAACTTGGAGGAAAACAGTATGGCTAAGAAAGAGGCACAAAAGCTGATTGCCAACAACAAAAAGGCGTATCATGACTATTTTATTGATGAGACCTATGAGGCAGGAATTGCACTGCATGGTACTGAAGTAAAGTCCATGCGTATGGGTAAATGCAGTGTCAAGGAGAGCTTCATCCGCATTGAAGGCGGAGAGGTATTTGTCTATGGTATGCATGTCAGCCCCTACGAGAAGGGCAATATTTTTAATAAGGACCCCATGCGTGTAAAAAAGCTTTTGATGCATCGCTATGAAATCAATAAGTTAGAAGGCAAAATAAAAGAAAAAGGCTATACTTTGGTTCCTTTGCAGGTGTATTTTAAGGAGGGCAAGGTAAAGGTGGAGATTGGGCTTGCCCGAGGTAAGAAGCTCTATGACAAGCGTGAAACCATCGCCAAGAAGGATGCCCGCAGAGAGACAGAGCGTGAATTTAAGGTGCGAAATCTCTAAGAGATTTGCAGAACGATTTCTAAAGAATCCATGAAATTTAACCGGCGGTTGTTGACGATACAATCTTTGCTTGTTATAATTCAAATAGAAAATTAATAAGGGGTAGTAAAGGTTTCGACAGGGGTCTTGCAGCTGGAGAAGCTATCCGTATGCAATGCGTTAAATGGCAAAATTAAACTAAACGCTGAAGAAAATTTAGCATACGCTGCCTAATGGCAGCTGTCCGCTCTAGAGCACTCACACTTTAGAATCCGGGCATCGACTATGTGAGAAACGACATGCGTTAAGCTTTGCGCGCATGGGCGTATTATGAAGCTACTGAATACATCAGGCTGTTCGTTTCCTGGTGCAGGAGGGAACAGACCGAAGCAAGTTCGGTCAAGATAACGGACTATGATAGTAGAAGGACAGGGAATGGGCTTTTGGACACGGGTTCGACTCCCGTCTACTCCATTTTTTAATGAACCGACGAAGAGTCGAACCCGTTGGGTTCTGACTCCCGTCTACGCCATAATGTTGGTGGGAGTTGAACCCATTGGGGCAGCTTTCGTCGACGCCATTCGTGACACCGCAGAAATGCGGTGTTTTTACATAGCGAGGGAGAATTTTACATGAAGACAAAAGGGAGTAAGGCTTTTGCATTGTGCATGAAGCTTGTGTTATATGTTTTGCCTTTTATATTAGGTATGATTGGATATCTGATGGCGGGGGCGGGAGTGTTGCAGGCGTTGTACAGCAGCATGCGTCTGTATCTGTTGGAATGTGACGATGCTACATGGAACATTTTTATTGAGATTGCCCGGTGGACAGCTCCCCTTGCTACAGCCAGTGGAATTCTTCTTGTGCTTAGGAATTTGGCTCAGCGTATAAAAGATTTCTGGCTTTATATCACCGGCAGGGCCATCATAGTTTATTGCGGTGAGGAAGAGAAACATATTCTTAAGAAAAATATACGCAACAGTGTTATTGTTTCTAAGGAAAATTTCTATACGGGAGCCAAGGATGTTATTATCATGCTGGGCGATGACTTGGAAAATCTGGATTTTTATTATTTGAATGAGCGGAAATTTGAGAACAGTAATGTGTATCTGAGACTGGAGCAAATTGATTCTTTTTTGCTCAAGGAACATAAGATTAAATTTTTTAATGAGACTGAGGTGATTGCCCGCAATTATTGGAAAGAATATAACCTTTTGAAATATATGGAGAAGGATGCCCTGAAGGTTAAAATTGCCATTATCGGCTTTGAACAGCTTGGACAGAAGCTTTTAAGCTTTGGACTGATTAACAATATTTATGCCAAGGAGTAGAATATTGAATTTTTGCAGATGCTTTTGTATCTGTGTGACGAGACAGAGATTCATTATTACAGTAATGGAGAGGCTTTGCTTGAAAATATTTTTGAAGGAGAAAAGCTTCATTCCTTTGGCGCATGGGACAGTATTTATACAGAGAAAAATATCATGGGACAGGAGCTTTGCAGACTGGGCATGGAGCTTAACTATTCTTACAGTAAAAATTATGCTGAGGATTACGACAGTACTTTGCCTAAAAAGGAGGCTATGACATCTCTATGGGACAAGCTGGATGGTTTTACCAAGGCATCTAATTTGGCGGCGGCAGACTATCATGAGATTCGTCTGATGATTTTGCGTAAGCAGGGCAAGAAGGAGTCTTCTTTTACAGAGGAGGAACAGCTGTGGCTTAGCAAAGCGGAGCACATCAGATGGTGCAGATTTCATTTTGTAAACCACTGGGTATATAAGCCCTTGCCGGATGCCCGAAGTGATAGAAAAAAGAGAATACATACCTGTCTGATTCCTTTTGAAGAAATGAAGGAAGAGGATAAAAAGAAGGACTGGGATACTATTTTGCGATTGATGAAGTATCAAGGTTTGTGATAAAATATAAGGAAAGAATTCAGACCGAATGGGAGAGTATGTTATGACGGACATTCAGGGCATGGGAAGATACAAGGCAGAAGGTTATTCCTTTTATACGGAGAGGGATGCTGCTTTGGCAGAGAATGAAAGACGTAAGGTGGAGTATCTGGAGGCAAGGCTTGATTATAACCAGCCGGAGAGTATTTTGCGTATTTATAAAAAGGCCATAGAGGAAAGAGTGTTCAAATCACCGGTGGGATTATTATTTCTCAAAAATCTGCAAATGTATCTATTGGACCAGACGGAGATTAATTCTGAGGAAGTGGATGCGATTCCGCTGTATGTATCCTTTGAAGGGGAGTTTCGAGAGGCTCCCAGTCCTGCCCGTAGCAGGGTAAAACCGGAGGCACCCAAACCTAAGAAGAAGTCGGCTGCGTTGCCTGTCTCAATAATTTTGAATATAGGTTTGGCAATAGCTGTGGTTGCTATGTTTGCGGTAGCTTTGAATGCGGACCAGCCCAATATTTTGAATTATGAAAATGTAATACAGAACAAATATGCTACGTGGGAGCAGGAATTGACAGAGCGTGAGCGGGAGGTTCGTCAAAAGGAACTGGAATTACAGATTAATCCCACAGGAGAATAATTTTCACAATTTGGACAAATATACGTGCTAACATTAGTGATAGGGTGTATCGGTTGTTGCCGGAGATAGGAGTGAGTACAGATGGACAAATTGAAAATTCTGGTAGTTGATGACGAAAGCAGAATGCGCAAGCTTGTATCTGACTTTCTGACAAGAAGTAATTATGAAGTTCTGGAAGCTGAAAACGGAGAACAGGCGCTCGATATATTTTATAAAGAAAAGGATTTGGCACTTCTTATCTTGGATGTGATGATGCCCGGTGTGGATGGTTGGCAGGTATGTCGGGAGATTCGCACTAATTCCAAAGTTCCCATCATCATGCTTACTGCTCGTGGAACGGAACAGGATGAATTACAGGGCTTTGAATTGGGCGTGGACGAATACATTTCCAAACCCTTCAGCCCCAAAATCCTCGTGGCACGCGTGGAAGCCCTTTTACGTCGCAGTGGCCAGATGGACAAAGAAGAAACCGTCCTCTGCGGAGGCATTGAACTGGACAAAGCCGCCCATCGCGTCACCATCGACGGCCAGGAAGTGGAGTTGAGCTTCAAAGAGTTTGAACTGTTGACCTATTTCATTGAGAATAAGGGCTTGGCGCTGTCCAGAGAGAAGATACTGAACCATGTGTGGAACTATGATTACTTCGGCGATGCAAGAACCATTGATACACATGTGAAAAAGTTGAGGAGCAAGCTGGGTCCCAGCAAAGGTGAAATGATAAAAACAGTATGGGGCATAGGCTACAAATTTGAGTGCTAGCTACGAGCCATGCAAAAATAGAGACACAAGCGTGATGCGAGTTTACTCGCGTGAACGCTTGTGTCTCTATTTTTATCTGGCGACAGCCAGACAGCGAGGAAGCCGCAGGCTTTCGAGCTGAGTGCATGGCGAGTGGCGTGATATAATTTGAGAATTTTGTGTCATTCATAACTATTAAAAAATGTTGGCAATATGGGATTTTCGAGAGATGACGAGTGATGTAATTTGAAAGGATTGTGTCACTCGTTTTTTTGTTGTTTTTATTTAGCAACTACGTGGACTTATTGGACATAATGGAAAAATTGGTTTGGAGAAAATTGGGAGAGGATAATGAAGAGCAGGAAAGTATAGTAAATTGTTAATAGAGCAGTTTTTATGTGTAAAATAATGGCGATTTGTGTGATACTATGATAAAATATTTATAGATTGCGCAAAAGTAGGTATAAAAGAGTTTTATATACTTCCTGTTGGTGATAAGCTTATGTAATATGATACGATTGCGCTTAATACGATTGTAAAGAATAGAGATGGGGAAGTTAGTTCCTGTGACATTTGGTATGAGGAAGACATAGATGGATACAATAAGGAATACTTAAAATATACTTCTCAGGTTGCAGAAACCTGTCAAGATAGAGATTTATCAAACGATAGTATGGTAATAGGGACATCAGCAATTATAGACACAGAAATTGATGGTGCTGTGGGTATGAATAGTGGTATTTTTAATAACCCATTTATCATTTGGGGCAGATACAAAAAGAAATGGTTCAAGTATTATCTTACACTTTCTTTTCAGTTTCACCATACGCAAATGGATGGTGCTCATGCAGGTAGATTTTGGGCAAATTTACAAGAAGAAATTAATAGTTTGAAATAAGAAAAAATTGAATTCTACAGATGAAATGAAAAGAATGTGGAAACATTTAAGTTGCCAAAACGGTGCTTGAAGGAAAGGGGATATAGTATGGCAAATGAATTCAAAAACATTACGCTTACAGGTAGGTTGTGTTATCTGTTTATGTGTATAGAGAAATATCTTGTTACCTGTTATCCGGATAGAGACTGGACTTGTGTTGCGAAAAAGTGCTGGCAATGGACAAATAAATATTGGAATGAAGGTGAGGATATTTATGCACATGTTGTTCCTGAATTTCTACTTGAATTTGACAACTATAGAGAAACTAATGAGAGGGAATTTGATGGTGAACTTTCGAAAGAAGATTATCTGGAACTGGTGAGTTTGTATAAAGGCATTACAGATGGCTCGGGTGATGCAGAAATAGATGAAGTGTTGATGTTGCCAATAGATTTTAATAATGAATGCGAATGTACGGATTTTAGATATGCAAATGAGCCCACATTGGCAATTATGGAACGGGCACAGGATATTCTTAAAAAACGTAATATTGAGCTTCCTGATATAGAAGAAATAATTAATTTTAAAATGGATTATAGAGGCGGATGGGGTGAACTTGTGGAAAGTGAGCATCTGTCGATTGTTTTGAATGCTAGAAGGTAAGAAAAGAGTATTAACTATTGCAAGTGTTGGTTTAGGTCTGAATTGTGCGCCTAGATTGATCTGCCATGAATGACGAAAGAAGTGAAAGAGAATGAATAATGAGTTTCGCTGATTCAGTAAAAGTATCATTATCCGCACATTAACTCCCTGCTTCGTGCAACTTTTGCAATTTATTTTTTGCCACAACTCACATACAATAATATCATGAGCAAGAGCGTTGCTCAGAATATAAAAATGGAGTGGGTTAAAATGGTAAAAATCAAAAATTTCGTACAGGACAATGATAACATTACAGTTTTGGAGCAAAAAGGTGTATTCACTGTATTTCAGCACAACAAGGATATGTCTGTAACGCCCAATAGCGCAGCGGCATCCTATTATATGTCCAAGACCAATTGCACAGTGAAGCAGGTACTTATTGATTTACAGGATAATGCAGTGAGATTGAAACCCGGTGCTATGCAGTTTATGACAGGAAATGTAGCGCAGACCACCGGTGTTACCGGAGTAGGTGATATGATGGGCAAGATGTTCAAGTCCAAGATGACCGGAGATGCACCTATTAAGCCCCTTTATAAAGGAACAGGCTTGGTGGTTTGTGAGCCTACATATTATTATCCCATTATTGAAAATGTAGCTGAGTGGGGTGGCCTGTGTTGTGATGATGGTATGTTCATCTGTTGTGATGACGAAGTAAAAGATGAGGTGCAGATGCGCTCTAATTTGTCTTCAGCAGTGGCTGGTGGAGAGGGTTTGTTTAATCTGAAGCTTGTAGGAAATGGTTATGCAGTGTTGCAGAGTCGCTGCCCTAGAGAAGAGCTTTATGAAATTGTTTTGGAGAATGACTGCATCAAGATTGATGGAAATATGGCTGTATGCTGGTCCGCGGGTCTACAGTTTACAACAGAGCGTTCCGGTAAATCTCTGATTGGTTCCGCCGCATCAGGCGAAGGCTTGGTGAATGTGTATCGTGGAACCGGTAAGATTTTGATGGCGCCTAAGTAATACTGGTGCTCTCAATATCCGACATCATAAGAGGTATTGGCCTTATGGCTTCTTAAAAAAGAGTTGTGTCACGCAACTCTTTTTCGCGTTATAAAAGCGTGAAAATAATGTGAAACAGTTGGTAAATCTTCCCCACCTGTGTTATAATGCCCATTAAGTATTAGTAGTCATATGGAGGGAACGTTATGAAGCTTAAAAACATAAGTGTGGCTGCCTTTGCCGCCTTGCTGCTTATGTTATTTCTTCCGGTTTTCTATCATGTAATTATGTATGGTAATAACATGAATTACAATCCGGATCATAAGATATATGCATTATATGGTAACAGAGTTATGCTGGCGCTTACCTTGATAGGCGTGGTTGTCTTTCTTGCAATTATGTATTTTGCCAAGAAGATTCCTACGAATAAGTACACTGTCAGAGGTTTTGTGGGAGTGGCCCTTGTGGCAAGTATTTTGTTTTATCTGGTAAATGTACATGTGGCGAAATGCATTGCCTTTTATGGCGGATGGGATTGTGGCATGGTAGCTAATTCGGCCAAATGGATTTATCAAGGCGAAGGTTTGGGATATGATAATTATTACTATATTTTCACCAATAATGTACCCATTACTTGGCTGTTGAACAGGCTGTATAGCTTTGCACGCCAATGGACGGCTTATCCCTACAATCCGGAGTTTATCTGGATTCAGTTTCAGTGTGCCATGCATGCGGTGACGGTATTTTTTGCCGCCATGACAGTGCTTTTGGTCAGCAAAAATGTGGGACTGTCCGGGCTGGTGTTGCTGGTAAATATGGTTATACTTGGGCTTTCGCCATGGAAGATTATTCCCTATACCGATGCGGCACCCATTGCCTTTCCTGTCCTTACAATTTTCTTGTATGTGGTATTTTTGAAGATGAAATCCCGATGGAGGTATCTTTTGTGGTTTCTGGTGAGTCTGGTGGGAATGCTGGGTGGCATCATGAAGGCCACTTGTTATGTGACTCTGATTGCCATTGTGATTGTAGATTGCATATGGGTGGTGTTACAGAAGGACAAAGCGCTGGAGAAAGTGAAGGAGCTGGCGCTGCGTCTGGTGTTGTTGGCATGTGGAATAGCCCTTGCAACCTGTTGCAAAAACGGAATGTACAAGGCTTTGGATTATGAGTACAATTATGATTTGGATATTGGATGGACCGGATTTTTGTATGATGGTTTAAATGAAGCATCCACGGGAGCCTGTTCGGAGGACGGTTATTTGATAGTGCAGGAATTTGCCGGCAGACCCAGAGCAGAGCGTGAAGAATTCGTCATGGAAGGCATTCGCAATCGAATTGCAGAGAAGGGCTTTGGCGGTCTTATGGATTTCTGGCTCCGTAAACAAGTCATGACTTACAATGACGGAACCTTTTCCTGGTATCAGGAGGGATTTTTTAATGTCAAAGCTTATGATGAACTTACAGACAGTTCATGGAAGGAACCTCTGCGGGATTTCTATTGGCTGGAGGGTGAGGATTATCTGCAATTTGTTACCCTTAGTCATGGAGTATGGATGTTTGTATTGGTGGGCATAATTGTGGAGGCCGGCATGGTATTGCTTGGAGCGTTCGTTGCACTGCGTAAGAATAAGGATGTAGAGAAGGAAGGTTCCTGCGAATTCCACATCAGTACGGTTTTGATTCTGACCTTCATCGGCGTATTTTTGTTTGTGATGCTTTTTGAAGGCAGGGCGCGATATCTCTATACCAGTGTGCCGGTTTTTGCAACGATGGCGGTGACTGGGTTTTATAAGCTGGTAAATCTTAAAGGATATAAATGATGACTAAGAAAAAAAAGATACTTTCTATTCGCATACAGTTTGCTCTTATTTTTATTACGCTGATGGCGGGCGTTGTGTTAATCTGCTGGCTTGCTAATACACTCTTTTTGGAGCGGTATTACATGAATGAGAAGCAGGAGATTATTTTTGATGCCTATGAAACCATACAGCAGGCGGCTGGTCAGGATAGCTATGGCACAACGGAGTTTGCGCGGGAGCTGGAGGCGGTTTGTCTGAATTATAATATCACAATCTGTGTTATGGATGTGAATTCCCAGATTAAATATGTTTCTCAGAATGGTGGCCGTCAGCTGGAAGACAGATTGTTTCGTTATCTGTTTCAGATGGCAGGAGAACCTGTTCAGGTGATTGAACAGGGAAGTGATTATGTGGTTCAGATTTCCGGTAAGGGGGACGGGGAATATCTGGAGATGTATGGAAGACTGACATCCGGAATTTCATTTATTATGCAGACTCCACTTGAGAGTATCAGGGAAAGTGCAGCTATTGCCAATCGCTTTCTGGCCTATGCGGGAATTGCGGGTGCGCTTTTGGGTGGAATTGTCATTTGGCTGGTGACCCAAAGGGTGACGCGTCCTGTTTTGCAGTTAGGTGAGATTTCAGAGAGAATGGTTCATTTGGTTTTCGAAGTGAAA
>CAYOGM010000068.1:0-13794 GCA_964403595.1 uncultured Acetatifactor sp.
ATTTCTTTAGCAATACGAGTCTGCTGGTCGAATTTCTTGCCGGAGTTGGAATGATTCGTGTCAATAACACAGGCGGGATTTTTTAAATCCATTTTGCCATACATCTCTAAAAGAAGATTTAAATCCTCGTAGTGGTAGTTGGGCAGATTTTGTCCGTGCTTGTTGGTAGCTCCGCGCAGTACGGTGTGCGCCATATCATTACCGGTGGTGCTTACCTCCCAACCTCTATAGATGAAGGAGTGGGGGTGTTGTGCTGCATAAACGGAGTTGAGCATAACAGAGAAATCACCACTGGTAGGGTTTTTCATGCCGGCAGGCACATCGAATCCGCTGACGGTAATACGATGCTGCTGGTCTTCGACAGAACGTGCGCCGATTGCCACATAGGACAAAAGGTCGGATAAATAAGGCCAGTTCTCAGGATAAAGCATCTCATCTGCTGCGGAAAGACCGGTCTCTTGAAAAGCGCGGATATGCATTTTGCGGATAGCGATAAGACCTGCCAGAAAGTCCGGCTTTTCCTCGGGGTTGGGCTGATGAACCATGCCCTTGTAGCCTTCGCCGGTAGTACGGGGCTTATTGGTATAAATTCTGGGAATCAGAATCAACTTGTCGCTTACCTTCTCATTCAACTTGGCAAGTCGGTTTACATAGTCGCATACTGCATCTTCGTTATCTGCGGAGCAGGGACCGATGATTACCAGGAATTTGTTACTCTTGCCGGTGATGACATCACGGATTTCGGCATCACGTTTCTTTTTTAATTCTTTTAACTCATTAGGAAGTGCATATTCTTCACAAATTTCCGTGGGGGTAGGTAAAACTTTAATAAATTCAAAACTCATTTTCTCACCATGTCAGGGGACTTTTCAAAGTCCCAATCCTTTCTATCGTGGAATATTATAGTATAAGTCGTCCAAATATGCAAGAAAATGAAATTTTTACTTTCCCAGAAAAGGAGAATATGCTATACTGTTACAGAAGTGTCGAATTCAAAGGAGCGTGTCGATTATGTCGCAGGATGGAAAGCGAGATGCTGCTGCGAGACAAAAACGTGTCCGGAGACTGAAGCATCTGATAATCATTACACTTTTAACTTTAATATTGATTCCCATTGTATGTTGCGTTGTGCTCATGTTTATGGTGGGCAATATGAACCAGCGGATTGATGAGCTTTCAGAGCGCATCAGTGTGCTGGAACAGAGGGAGTATGGTTCAGAGGTTTTGGACGAGACTCAGGAGCCGGATTTGGCTGATGAGCCTCCTTTAACGGAAGAGGAGCCGGTTGAGGATACAAGGAGAAAGGTATATTTGACTTTTGATGACGGACCGGGGGCCAATACCACTGAGATTTTGGATATTCTGGCGCAATATGATGTAAAAGCTACCTTCTTTGTGGTGGGGAAGGAAGATGAAGTATCCAGGGAATTGATAAAGCAGATTGTGGCAGAGGGGCATTCTTTGGGAATGCATTCTTACAGTCATAAGTATGTTGAGCTATATGCTTCTGAGGAAAGCTTTCGGGCAGATTTCGAGAGGCAGAGAACATTTCTTGAAGAACTTACAGGCAAGCCTTGCAATATTTATCGTTTTCCGGGAGGCAGTTCCAATACTGTCAGCGATGTGGATATGAATTTGTTTGCTGATTATCTGGATAGTCAGGGAGTGGTGTTCCATGACTGGAATATTTCTTCAGGAGATGGTGGAAGAGTGGTTTTGGATGTGGATACATTGGTTAGAAACAGTACGGCAGATGTTGTTCACAAGAATACTGCTGTGGTACTGTTGCATGATTCGGCAGAGAAATCTACCACAGTGGATGCCCTGCCACAGATTATAGAGACTATTCAGGAGATGGAAAACACAGTGCTTTTGCCGATTACTGAGGATACGGTTCCGGTGCAGCACATAGATAGAACGAAAGACAACGGAGGTGTGAATTAAATGGGATTTTTCTCAGATTTAAAAGAGGATTTGTCTCAGGCAGTTAATGAATTAATGCCGGATGAACTGACAGACAAAACAGTGGAGGATGAACTGGCAGAAGATACAGCAGAGACTGTAGGGGATGCAGAAGTGACTTCCGAGGAGACACTTGAAAATGAGATGGATGATTTTTCAGTAGAGCTTTCTTTGGAGGAAATGCTTAAAAATATTGACAGTATTCAGATTTCGGAGGATTATGAGATGCAGCCGGAGGCAACTGTTACAGAATCCATGGATGCTTCTTTGGAGGCAGTATTGGCGGCGGCTCTTGATAGTATTCCGGAGGAGAATGGGGAGGCGGATATGAATAGCTTTGCGGACAGTTTTTCCGGTATTGAGACTCCGCTTGTGGAAGAACCGCTTGTTACGGATTACCCGGCATTGGATGCACAGGAGCCTGCGGTAGAAGATACAACAGTAAAGGAAATAACAGTAGATAACGAGAAAGAAGACAAAGGAGCAGACGAGAAGATGGATAGTTACGCAAACAGACAGGCTACAGATGAGACAGCTGTTATTACATCAGGAATGCAGATTAAAGGTGATATTACATCGCAAGGATCCGTGGATGTGGTAGGTACAGTAGATGGTAATATCGAGGTGTGGGGCAAGCTTAACATTACCGGACATGTTAACGGTAATTCTCATGCAGCAGAAATTTATGCAGAGGGCGCAAAGATTAATGGCGAGATTGTAAGCTCCGGTGCTGTAAAGATTGGTGACAGCTCTGTAATTATCGGTAATATCACTGCTAAGAGTGCTGCCATTGCAGGTGCGGTAAAGGGTGACATCGATGTGCAGGGACCTGTGGTTTTGGATGCATCTGCTATCGTAATGGGTAATATTAAGTCCAAGTCTGTGCAGATTAATAACGGTGCGGTAATCGAGGGTATGTGTTCACAATGTTATGCAGACGTAAGTCCTTTGAGCTTCTTCGATGAGTATAAGACAGAGATTAAAAACAGCAAAAAAAATAAATAAACAGCGGGGGTAAGCCATGCGTAGAATTTTATTAAAGCTTTCCGGCGAGGCACTTGCAGGAGAGAAGAAGACCGGATTTGACGAGGAGACGGTAAGAAAAGTGGCTCTTCAGGTGAAGGCTCTTGTAGATGATGGTATACAGGTTGGAATCGTTATAGGAGGCGGTAATTTCTGGAGAGGACGCTCCAGTGAAAATATTGACCGTACCAAGGCTGACCAGATTGGCATGCTGGCAACGATTATGAACTGTATTTATGTATCAGAAATTTTTCGCTCAGTGGGCATGATGACCAATATTCTTACGCCTTTTGAGTGTGGCTCTTTTACTAAATTATTCTCTAAGGACAGAGCCAATAAGTATTTTGCCAAGGGTATGGTAGTATTCTTTGCAGGTGGAACAGGTCATCCCTATTTTTCCACGGACACGGGAGTTGTGTTGCGTGCCGTAGAGGTGGATGCAGATGTGATTCTTCTGGCTAAGTCCATTGATGGTGTGTATGATGCAGACCCCGCGAAGAATCCGAATGCCAAGAAATATGATGAGGTAAGCATTGACGAGGTCATTGCCAAGAATCTTCAGGTGGTTGATATGACAGCCTCCATTCTGGCCCGTGACAACAAGATGCCCATGTGGGTATTTGGGCTGAATGAGGAGAACAGCATTATCAACACGGTAAAGGGAGAGTTTAACGGTACGAAGGTTACCGTATAGTCAGGAAATAAAATAAAAAAATAACAGCGGACCCTATGGGGAATGGAGGAATTATGGACGCAAGATTACAGCAGTATGATGAGAAAATGAAGAAGGCACTTGACTTTTTGGAGGGAGATTATGCAGGTATTCGTGCAGGGCGTGCGAATCCTCATGTTCTTGACAAAATTCGTGTAGATTATTATGGAACACCTACCCCTATTCAGCAGGTTGGTAACGTAACTGTTCCCGAGGCACGTATCATTCAGATTGCACCTTGGGAGAAAACGATGATTCGTGAGATTGAGAAGGCAATTATGACTTCCGATTTGGGCATTAATCCTTCCAACGACGGAAGCGTAATCCGTCTGGTATTCCCTGAGCTTACTGAGGAGCGCAGAAAAGAGTTGGCGAAGGATGTAAAGAAGAAGGCGGAGGATGCAAAGGTTGCGGTTCGTAATATCAGACGTGACGGCAATGATGCATTTAAGAAGCTTGCTAAGACCGAGATTTCAGAGGATGAGATTAAGCAGCTTGAAGACGAGCTTCAGAAGCTTACCGACAAATATGTTAAGGACATCGATGGAATGATGGATGTTAAGACCAAGGAAGTTATGACGGTATAAATACAATCAAAATAGACAAGGGCGGAAGGGCAAAACTCATCCGCCCTGTTTACCTATAGAGAAACTGAGTCGCAAGAATGGAGATTACTATGAGCGAGAATTTAAATATCCCCCAGCATGTGGCAATTATTTTGGACGGTAACGGACGTTGGGCCAAGGCAAAAGGTCTTCCGCGCAATTATGGACATGTGGAAGGGGCCAAGACCGTGGAGAAAATCTGTGAAGAGGCATATAAGATGGGAATTCAGTACCTGACGGTTTACGCTTTTTCCACGGAGAATTGGAATCGCCCTCAGGATGAGGTGGATGCGTTGATGAAGCTGTTGCGCAATTATATGAAAAACTGCCTTAAAACAGCAGAAAAGAATCGTATGTGCGTGCGTATCATTGGCGATGTATCCAGACTGGATGAAGATTTACAGGAGAAAATTGCTGAATTGGAGGAGGCGACCAGAAATAATGATGGTCTGCATTTTCAGGTGGCAATCAATTATGGCGGCAGAGATGAGATTACCAGAGCAGTTCGAAAGATAGCAGCAAAGGTTGCAACGGGTGAGGTGAAGCCTGAGGATGTAACAGAGGAAATGATTAACGGTCACTTGGATACATGGAATCTTCCGGATCCGGATTTGCTGATTCGTACCTGTAATGAGCAGAGAATTTCTAATTTCCTGCCATGGCAGCTGGCATATACGGAGTTTTATTTTACACCGGTGGCATGGCCGGACTTTACCAAAGAAGAATTGTTGAGGGCTGTTGAAGCATATAATCATAGAGACAGAAAGTATGGCGGCCTGAAGGAGGAGTAATCATGTTTTGGACCAGATTAGCCAGCGGAATCATAATGCTAATCATCGCCATAGTTGCGATGTTGGTGGGAGAGTGGCCGTTGCTTTTGATTGTGTATGGTTGTGCGATGGTGGCTTTCAGGGAGTTGACAAAGGTGCTTGGCTGTGCCACGGATAAGAAGAAATTTAATGCATTAGAGGTTATTGGATTTTTGGGGATTACCTGTTATTATGCGGCAGTGTACTTCTCTGTTGATAAGGTAATGTTATTAATGTGTATTGTGGGTCTGTTTTTGGCAGAAATGTTCTGGTATGTCGTGACCTTTCCCAAATATAAGGCAGATCATGTGGTGGCGGCTGTTTTTTCCTATATGTATGCACCACTTTTGCTTTCCTTTGTATATCTTACCAGAATGAGTCAGGAGGGAGAGTATCTTGTATGGCTGATACTCATCAGTTCATGGGGGTGTGATACCTGCGCATATGCAGTAGGTAAACTCATTGGAAGAAAGAAAATTTTCCCTAAGCTTAGTCCCAAGAAATCTTTGGAGGGCTGTTTTGGCGGTGTGCTGGGTGCAGCTCTTATTGGTGGTTTGTATGGATATTTTTGTGTGGAAAAAGTGCTGCCGAATCAGAATGTGGCGTGGGTCATTGCATTTATCTGTGCGGTAGCTGCTATTATGAGTATGATAGGAGATTTGGCTGCATCAGCCATTAAGAGGAATCATGAGATTAAGGATTATGGCACTTTGATTCCCGGACATGGTGGTATTATGGACCGTTTTGACAGTATGACAGTGACAGCACCAATGATTTATTTTTTGTCAGTGCTCATGATATTGAACTAATGGTTCCCGGGGCGGTTGCCCGGATTGAATTTTGAATTTTCAGAAAGTGAAGACGATTATGGAAAATACAGGAAATATCAGGAAAATTGCAATACTAGGGTCCACCGGTTCTATCGGAACGCAGACGCTTGAGATTGTGCGCGCCAATCCGGATTTGCAGGTGCTGGCATTGTCGGCAGGCGGTAATGTGGAACTTTTGGAGCGACAGATTCGGGAGTTTAAACCGGTGCTGGCAGGCGTGTGGAGTGAAGAAAGTGCAGCAGATTTGCGCAGTAGAGTAGCAGACCTGCCTGTGAAAATAGTATCCGGAATGGATGGCCTTTTGGAGATTGCAACGCTGGAAGCGGTGGAGGTATTAGTTACCGCCATTGTGGGAATGATTGGTATAAGACCTACAATTGCTGCCATAGAGGCAGGTAAGGATATTGCACTCGCCAATAAGGAGACCCTGGTGTGTGCCGGACATATTATTATGCCCTTGGCGTCAAGATGTGGTGTATCCATTCTTCCCGTGGACAGCGAACATAGTGCTATTTTCCAGTCTCTGAATGGGGAACCTGTTGACAGAATTGAGAAGATTCTGCTGACAGCATCCGGTGGTCCCTTTAGAGGGCGGACAAGAGAGGAGCTGGCGCATATGCAGGTGGAAGATGCTTTAAAGCATCCGAACTGGTCCATGGGGCGTAAAATTACCATTGATTCCTCCACGCTGGTCAATAAGGGACTTGAGGTTATGGAGGCCAAGTGGCTCTTTGGAGTGGATTTGGACCGTATTGAGGTGGTGGTGCATCCTCAGAGTATTATTCATTCTGCAGTGCAGTTTGTGGATGGCGCCATTATGGCACAGATGGGAGCCCCCGATATGAAGCTGCCCATTCAGTATGCTTTGTATTATCCAGACAGACGTCCCATGGACGGCAAACGTGTGGATTTCTTTGAGCTGGGACAGATGACTTTTGAGGAACCCGATACAGAGGTGTTTGCAGGGTTGACTCTTGCCTATGAGGCGGCTAAAACAGGAGGAAGTCTTCCCACAGTTTATAATGCTGCCAATGAGAAGGCTGTGGAGTTGTTCCTAAACAAGAAGATTTCGTATCTTCAGATTACCGAGCTCATTGAGGCTTGTATGAGAGCTCATCGTGTGATTGAGAATCCCGGTGTGGAGGAGATTTTGTCCACGGAAAAAGAAGCCTATGATTTTATTTTAAGCAGATAAGAAGTAAAAGGATATTATATGAACGAATCAAATGCATTTATAACCATAATTTTATTTGTAGTAATTTTTGGAATTGTAGTAATTTCTCATGAACTGGGTCACTTCCTGTTGGCTAAGGCCGGTGGTATTACAGTGGTAGAATTCAGTGTAGGTATGGGTCCCACATTGTTGTCCTTTAAAAAGGGTGGAACGAAATATTCGCTGAAACTGTTTCCTATTGGTGGAGCCTGTATGTTTGAGGGCGAAGATGGACTGAATACGGAGGAGGGAGCGGAAAGTAATCCGGGAGCATTCCCTAATGCCAATGTGTGGAAGCGTATTTCCACGGTTGTGGCGGGCCCCTTGTTTAACTTTATTCTGGCTTTTATTGTTGCTGTAGCAATGGTAAGCATGATTGAAGCGGTAAGAGATCCTGTAGCTACTGAGGTGCTGGAGGGTGGCGCGGCGGAGGCTGCCGGTTTGCAGGATGGAGACCGTATTATCTCCTTAGACGGAGAGCGTATATATCTGTATGAAGAGATTCTTCTTTTTAATGCGCTTTATCGGGAAGGGGAAGTGGAAATGGTGTATGAACGTGATGGTGAGCGTTATACCACTATGTTGACCCCTCTTTATAGTGAGGAATACGGACGCTATATGCTAGGTTTTTCCAATGCGGATTTTGTGGAGGTGAAAGGCCTGAATACCATAAAATATGCCTGGTACGAAATGCGTTACAATGTGAAAAACACTTATAAAAGTCTGGGCATGATGGTGACCGGTCAGGTAAGCCGCAAGGATGTGGCCGGCCCGGTAGGTATTGCCAATGTGGTTGGTGAGGCCTATGACCAGTCCAAGGAGTATGGCTGGAAAAATGTAATGGTAACAATGATGAATCTTACCTTGATGTTGTCTGTTAATCTGGGTATTTTGAATCTATTGCCCCTGCCTGCATTGGACGGCGGAAGACTGGTGTTTTTGTTTCTGGAGGTGCTTCGCGGCAAACCCATTCCGCCGGAGAAAGAAGGCATGGTACATTTTGTGGGACTGATGTTCTTCATGATATTAATGGTAGTAATTTTCTTTAATGATTTAGTCAATATATTTGGTGTCTAGAATTCTTTGCCGGGTCGGTTGTTGGCCGGCCCGGTCATATAATCAGGCTGTATTCACAGCATCTTTCACAATTTATGATTTTAGAAAACAAAATTTGTCTGTAAGAAAGGAGAAATATGAAATTTTTAACAGGTTCTTATTGCGGTGACGCAGATGATGCGGCACTTGTTTTGGTACGGGGCAGGCGGATTAGAGATGATTTGCCGATTGTGTTGATGGGAATATGGGAGCCTTTGACAGAAGCAGCAGGAGAGTTCCAAAAGGAGAGAACAAAAAGCTTTGGTGACATGTTGCTGGAGTGGTTTGACGTGCAGGGACTTCCTGTTTGTACTAAGGGAGCGCCGGCTAAATGCATAAAGGCAATTGGGAGGAATTATGTAAAATGGTATGAAATCCATGGCCGGAATGAATTAGACAGGCTGTCCGCCTGTAGAAAAGCTTCATGGTCGGTATTTGTGAGTGTGGGAGAAGAGTGCTTTTATGCTTGGAAAGGTGACGCAGAAATTCATCTTCTGAATTTGTGTTTTAACCGGCTTAACAGGAGGAAGCTTTCATGGTATACAAATGAGATGCAGATTGAGTTTGCCGGTCTCGAACCGGGGGTTGGTATTTTGCTTGGGACAAAAAGTTTTTGTGAGTACCTTCCGGAAAAGAGATTGATGGATTGCCTTGCGGTAACGTCCATGGAAAACAGTAATCAGATAGAGAAACATCTGAAAGAGGCGTCACTTGAAGCAGAAAGCAGAGGAGCGGAGCAGCTGACGGCTGTTTTGACTGTGACAGGGAGGGATGGATATGGAGAACGGACGGATTGAAGCGTGGGTACAGATAAGTTTGGAAAGAAAGGGCTATGAGGTAAAGCAATTAATAGGAACAGGAGCCTTTGGCAAGGTATATCTTGTGAAAAAACGGCAGACTGGAATGCTTTTGGCCTGTAAAAGCGCATGTGACTTACAGGGGCGGAAGCTTTTGCGAAAGGAGGCAGAATTGCTGAGACAGATTTGTCATCCGGTATTTCCTCGGTTCGAAAGCTTTCAGGAGGAGCAAATGGGGAGTCTTCTGTTAATGGAATATGTGGAGGGGGAGAGTTTGACAGGGCAACTGGGGCGTGGAGCGTTGCCGGTGAAACAGGCTATTGAGTATGCTGTGCGCTTGGCGGAGGGACTGGAGTATCTGCATGAGCTTTCAGAGCCTGTTTTGTACAGAGATTTAAAACCGGAGCATGTGAAGATAAGTTCAGATGGAAAGGTGAAACTTTTGGATTTGGGATGTGCGTGCAGGCTTACAGAAGTGCGGTTTTCAAAAGCGGGTACACGAGGGTATGCGCCACCGGAACAATTATTGGAGGGACAGCCGGGGGTATATAGTGATGTTTATGCTTTGGGAAAACTGCTTTATTTTATGTTGACAGGGGATAATCCATGCCTGAAGTTCACACAAAGGTCAAACGTACAGATTCATTGTAAGCAGATACCACTCCATCTAAAGAAGGTTATTGAACACTGCATCAAGGCTGATTATCGGGAACGGATACAGGATATGAACTGTGTCTTGCGGAACCTGCAAAATTGTGGGAATAAGGAAGACTTTTTGTATGAGAAGATTGTGAAATAAAAATTGTGGGAGAAAATAACTAAAACACGTTGACATTTTCTGATTTTAGGTCTATACTACTTGTAGCATAAAGGTAGATTTCAGAAAGAGTGGACACGTGCCACTCTTTCTTCTTTGTGAAAATAGATACCGATTGCTGATAAGGAGGATTGGAATGTCAAAGCGAGAGACCTATGAGGCACGCACGGAGGAACTGCTGACTCCCATCGCTGCGTCAAATGGCGTGGAGATTTATGATGTGGAATATGTGAAGGAAGGCAGTGACTTTTATCTGAGGGCATACATCGATAAGCCCGAAGGCGTGAACATTATTGACTGCGAGAATGTGAGCAGAGCATTGTCGGATGCATTGGACAAAGAGGATTTTATTCCCGATGCATATATTCTGGAGGTGTCCAGTCCCGGTTTGGGCAGAACATTAAAAAAGGATAAGCATCTGGCGAAAAGTATTGGTCAGGAGGTAGAGCTTAAGTTGTTTAAGCCCATTGATAAATGTAAGGAATTTGTGGGTGAATTGGTGGGCTTTGATACGGACACACTGACTATCAGAGAAAATGGAACAGACCGTACCTTTAACCGCCCCGAAATTGCATTGATTCGACTGACGATTGATTTTTAAAAGAATCTGATTACAAAATTAACATTAAAACATTGAAATAGAAAAGAACAAGGCGTAAGCCGGAAACGGAGGAAACAATGAACAAGGAATTAATGGAGGCACTGGACATTCTGGAGAAGGAGAAGGAAATCAGCAAAGAGACGCTGTTTGAAGCTATCGAGAATTCCCTGCTTACCGCATGTAAGAATCATTTTGGAAAGGCAGATAATGTAAAGGTTGAGATTGACCGCGAGACCTGCGATTTTCTGGTTTATGCAGAGAAGGAAGTTGTGGAGACTGCAGATGATGTGGAGGACGATTGCATTCAGATTGCATATGAGGATGCCAAGGAACTTTCCAAGAAGGTAAAGGTTGGCGACGTACTGAACGTGGAGATTAAGTCTAAAGAGTTTGGCCGTATTGCTACCCAGAATGCAAAGAACGTAATCCTTCAAAAGATTCGTGAGGAAGAGAGAAGCGTTATTTACAATCAGTATTTTGAGAAGGAAAAGGATGTGGTTACCGGTGTGGTTCAGCGTAACATCGGCAGAAACATCAGCATCAATCTTGGTAAGGCAGATGCAATGCTTGCTGAGAGTGAGCAGGTGAAGGGTGAGGTGTTCAGACCTACCGAGCGTATCAAGGTTTATATTCTGGAAGTAAAGAATACTTCCAAGGGTCCTCGCATCAGCGTTAGCCGTACTCATCCGGAGCTTGTTAAGAGACTGTTCGAGTCCGAGGTTACTGAGATTAAGGACGGTACGGTTGAGATTATGAGCATCGCAAGAGAGGCAGGCAGCCGTACTAAGATTGCGGTATGGAGCAATAACCCCAATGTGGATGCAGTAGGTGCCTGTGTAGGTATGAACGGTGCAAGAGTAAATGCTATCGTTGAGGAGCTTCGCGGTGAGAAGATTGATATTGTACCTTGGGATGAAAACCCCGGTAATCTGATTCAGAATGCACTGTCTCCTGCAAAGGTGGTTGCGGTATTTGCGGACCCCGACGAGAAGACCGCAAAGGTAGTTGTTCCCGATTATCAGCTTTCCCTTGCAATTGGTAAAGAGGGACAGAATGCAAGATTGGCCGCAAGACTGACCGGATACAAGATTGACATTAAGTCTGAGACTCAGGCGAAGGATGCACCCGGCTTCCGTTATGAGGACTATATGTACGACGAGTACGATGAGGAAGAGTACGAGGGAGAGTATGCTGAGAACGAATACGAGACCGGTGAGGAGGAGTAATTGTTTTCATGGCCAAAAAGATCCCTTTAAGACAGTGTGTCGGCTGTGGCGAGATGCGGAGCAAGAAGGAAATGTTGCGTGTGCTGAAGTCGGCGGAGGATGATACATTTTGTCTGGATATTACAGGCAAGAAAAATGGAAGAGGCGCATATGTTTGTAAGAATAGAGAATGCCTTGTGAAGGCGCGCAAGTCAAAAGGGCTGGAGCGTTCCTTTAAAATGAGTATTCCGAATGAAGTATATGACGCTTTGGAAAAGGAGTTTGATGAGCTTGAAGCAGAATAAGGTTTTGTCGTTACTTGGACTTGCAATGAGAGGACGTAATTTGGTGAGCGGAGAATTTCAGACGCTGGAAGCAGTGAAAAACGGGTCCGCCATGCTGGTAATCATTGCAGAGGATGCGTCGGCGAATACCAAGAAGTTATTTACGAATAAGTGCACATTTTATGAGGTTCCGGTATATGAGTACGGCACCAAGGATGAATTGGGCCGGGCAATCGGAAAGGATATGCGCTCATCTCTGGGTGTAAGTGACGCAGGACTGGCTGAGGCAATTATCAAACAATTAGAAATATAGCATGTTGTTAATGAAAATTGATGACAGGAAATGGAGGAAAGCATGGCGAAAATCAAAGTACATGAACTCGCAAAAGAATTAGATAAACAGAGCAAAGATATATTGAGTTTCCTGCAGGAGAAAGGTGTTGAAGCGAAGGCTGCCAACAGCTCCGTGGAGGAGGACGTTGCAAATATGGTAAGAAAAGAACTTGGAAAGACGGCAGCACCTAAGACAGAGGCACCCAAGGCGGAAACTCCTAAAGTGGAGGCACCCAAGGCGGAGGCACCCAAGGCGGAGTCTGCCAAGACAGAAGCTCCCAAGGCGGAGGCACCTAAGGCGGAGGCACCTAAAGGAGAGGATGGCTCCAAGAAGAAAAAGAAAAACATTATCTTCGTAAGTAATCCTCAGAATTCCAAGATGCCCGGTGGACGCCCTAATAATGGTAACAACAATCAGCGTCCCGCAGGCAATCAGGGAAGAAATCAGGGCGGTTATAACAATAATAACAACAATAATAACAGAGCGCAGGCTCCTGTTCGGCCTATTAAGCCTCTTACCCCTCCTTCCCCCACGCCTTCTGTGCAGATGGTGAGCAGCAAGCCCCAGCCTGCAAAACGTCAGGAGGAAAGTGCGAAGGCGCAGACTGTTGCACAGGCAAAGGCTCCTGTAAACGAGAAGCCTGCAAACGAGAGACCTGTAAGCGAGAGAACGCAGAATGAGAGACCTGCAAATGACAGATCTCAGAATGACAGATCTCAGAATGACAGACCTCAGAATCAGGGCAACAGAAACGACAGAAACAATGACAGAAACCGCGGTGACAGACCTGCCCGTCAGGACAATGGCTTCGGCAATCGCCCTCAGAACGGACAGAATAAAGACCGCTTCGGTGGCAATGATAACAGAGGCGGCTCAGGTCGTCAGGGTCGTCCCGGTGATGGTGGCCAGGGAGACCGACGTAATGGCAACAATGCAGGTCCCGGACGTGGCTTTGGCGGCGGACGCGACAATAGAAATGATAATAGAAATGACAGCAGAGGCGGCGCAGGCAGAGGCTTTGTAAGCGAGGCACCTGTTAAGGATATGGAGAAGAAGCGTGACGACGATAAGAGACGTATTGGACGCGAGAAGGACAATAAGCGCTCCAAGAAGGACCATATCTACGAAGAGGAAGAGGCACTGAAGAACAAGCCCGGCAGATTCATTAAGCCGGAGAAGAAGGAAGTCGTGGAAGAAGTTATTAAGGTTATTACCCTTCCGGAGAATATTACCATTAAGGATTTGGCTGATAAAATGAAGATTCAGCCCGCAGCAATTGTAAAGAAACTGTTCCTTGAGGGCAAGGTTGTTACCGTGAATCAGGAGATTTCTTACGAGGATGCGGAGAACATTGCTATGGAATATGATATTCTCTGTGAGAAGGAAGTTAAGGTTGATGTAATTGAAGAGCTTTTGAAGGAGGAAGATGAGGCAGCAGAGACTCTTGTTGAGAGACCTCCTGTTATCTGTGTAATGGGTCATGTTGACCATGGTAAAACTTCCCTGT
>CAYOGM010000069.1:0-13723 GCA_964403595.1 uncultured Acetatifactor sp.
AGTAGAATCAAACAAAACCCGAAACAGCTTGTATGCTTGGGCAAAGTTTCCCAGCTGGAAATATGCCGCAGCAGCCCGGTGGGCATAATCTAATTCCGTTACTTCCTGACCATATTTTCCATATTCTTTCCATAACTCAAAATATTTCAGAGCCTTTTCCCATTGAAACCTCTGATAATATAAGCGTCCCAATTTTTCAAACAGATTGCAGTCTCCCCAATAATGCCCTGCATACTGATACTTGATACATAAGTCTACCGCCTGCTGTAATATATTTTCTGCTGCTTCGTCATTACCGGCACGCAAATACATATCCGCTAATGCACCATAAGAAGAATAATAACCTTCCCCTTCAGAAATATCTTTTTTATAATTCTCTATGGCTTTCTCTATCAGCTCTGTACAATCTTCCCCTCTGCCACTTCTTTGGTTCACGCAATTGTAACATGCAGTTGCAATAGAAAAACACAAATACGGCCAACATCTTTGGGGAGCCTTTTTACACATACATTCTACCGTTTCAATATCCCCATTTTTCACATGGGGCGCTAATAATTCCCTATAAACGCCTACATAATCTCTCGCATAACAGTTCTTTAAAAATTCATTTTGAGTGAATTTGTCTCTTAAATTTAAATACCGTATAGCCTCCTCCCATTTCCCTGCTTTCTTATGCAAATGAAACAATTCATTATAGAAATTACAATCATCCCAATTGTCTTTCAAGTCTCCACATTTCGTAACATATAAAATTGCTTCTTCATAAATCTGCTTCGCTTTCTCAAATTGGTCCGTATGTTTATAACTCATTCCAAGCATCATATAACCATCTATGGTAAGTGTGCTTTCTTTTCTGACAGGTTCTAATAATTCAATTGCTCTTTCATAGTTTTGTACCTCTAATGTTACAGACAGATACATTTTGGCAATTGTTTCACTATACTTTAACCTATCCTCTCTGTTATCCAGTCGGTTCATTAAGTTTTCTGCTTTAGAAATATCTGACATCCCCCGGTAAATATAAAATAACCGCGAAGCCGCATTTGCCCTTTCAGCCTCTGTCTCCATCGCTTCAAACACCTCAAGCCCATACTTTTCCGCTTTGTCATATTGACCTATATTCTGATATAATTTTGCATAATCAATATATTTTTCCGGGTGATTGTATTTTGACTCCTGTAGTCCCTCCATAAGAGCAAAATATGCCCTACGCATTTCGCTGTTATTATTATAATAATAGGAGCGAACAAAATTAACTGCTTCCTCATACATTTCCCGCAAATCCATCAAATAATATTTGCTCTTTGCCGGTGTCTTGACCTGGTGATACATAACCTTGGTCCAAAATTGAATCCAGCCTTCCATTACTTCTGTATAATCTTCTTTTTTATTCGTTGAAATCTTTTGATTGCATAACAATTTCAATCTGCAATATTCATACTCTTCCGGTCTTTGTTCTTTTATCACTTCCAATTCTTCTAAAGCCTTTGGATACCAAATTAGAGTAAAATTCGTAAAATCTCCTGCAGGCTGGCGCATAACAGCTGCACTTAGCAGTCTGGTCTCTACTCTGTCCGGTTTTACGGATATTAAATAATCCAAATCTCTGTAATCTTTCTGACATCCAACGGTATGTTCTCTGTTCATACTCTCCTTGTACTGCCCATAAGAATAATCTGCATAAGAACGCAACAACAATACCGAATACGAAATGGGATACTCCTGTAATATCTCATTACATTTCGCAATACTCTCCGTATATGCTTTTTGCTCATATAAATATCTTGCCTGCAACTCTTCCCATTCCATTCGATGCATAACATTTAACTGTGCCTTGTGGTACTTCTTCAAAAACTCGTAGTCCGGAACCACTTCCGCCACTTCATCCTCGTTAAAACAGCACAGACAACGAGCCATATGATATTCATAACTGAATACATTGTCCGGATTGTCCAATTCATCCGGTTGAGAAGTTACCTGCTCTATGATATCTGCTGCTTCTTGTTCTCTGTTAGAGCGAAGATATACTCTGCACATGGCAATCCTGTCCCAATCCGTTATCTGCTCTTTTGTCTTAAATTCCTCCTCCAGCAAATCACAGATTTCATCTGCCATCTCAAATAAAAAGGGTTCCGGTCTAAGCCATGTAAGATACTTAACAAGCTGATATGCCTCGTAATACATTCCGACACTTTTACAGCAGACAGCCATCTGATAAGCAAAGGGATAACTCTTGGATGGAATCTTGGAATAAAGCAGTTTTAATAATTCTTTCGCCTGCGCATCCTTCTTCTGATACAGACAATACTCCGCTTCCAGAAGTTGTACTTCTGCCACTTCCCCGAATCTTTCTTTTAAATCCGCTATCACCTCTGCTGTACCGTCTTGCCTGAATTGTCCCATCTGCAATGCCGCATACAGACATTCATATGGCGCATATGCAATAGCCGTATTCTCATACCGTAATTGCAACAGTTTTAATTGTTCCAAATCCTTTCCCAACTCAGATTGACCTATACTGCTCACCAAAACAGTATATTCTTTCAGAAAACGGTCAATCGCTCCGCTTTCCACCGGTTCTGTCAGCTTAAGCTTTCCAAATTCGATATTCTCATTGAGCTTCATTCTTTTATTTAACCGGCGGTATTCTTCCGTGTGATCATTTTTGGCACGTTGTACCTCGTTACCAAGATAGTCAAAAAAATCATTCAGCAATTTATTTACTTCATCCGGCAAATACCAATCACTATTCCTGTTTACTATGCTATAACGTAAAATGTTTCTGCATCTGCTGTAATACTTTACCTGACAGGGAATGTCATCATACAAAAGCGTTTTCCAGCAGGATACATCAATTCTTGTTTGGTAATTCTCATAAATCTCCAAAACACGTTTCCACCAGGCTGAAATCTGCTGTTCCTCTTCGGAAAGTTCTACTTCCAAATAGTCATTTTCATAAAAGTATCCTTCGTTTTCATCATACTCATCTGTATATCCATCCGCAGTATCATATTCATTATCTGAATCATCTTCTGCATACTCCAAAGCTTTTTCGTATGCATCCCTAAGCTCCATAAACCCCTTCTCATCTTCTTCCGGTTTGGTCAGCTTTAATTTGCGATGATATGCTTTTTTGATAAGTTTTTTATCTGTTGTTTGCTCTATGTTCAATAATTTCCATATATTCATTCGCTCAACCTCTTAATATTCCTATACCTGATGCTGCTCCAAAAAACCTTTTAACTCCTGACGCATTTTTATAATGTCGCTTCGCTTACCACCATTTAATGCCCCTTCAAATTCTGAAATTATATTGCTCAACTGTTCTCTGGTTTTGATATCCAGTTCCATATAAAGATTTTCTGCCTGCGCAATCAGTAACTGATTTTCATTTTGCTCTCTGTCGCCCAGCTCCAGATATTTTAATTTCTGCAATCTCTCCCTTGCTTCCTCAAGAGACAATTCACTATTTTCATCCACAATTGTATCCTCAAAGGTTACCCCTGTGTCAGGAATATGCACAGCAAGATGAACAATACCGTTTACATCATAATAGATTATTTTATGTACCTCCACCCGCTCCGATGTACCCAAATCCGGCGCGATATAATTAAGACCACCTATATAATTTCTATGTTCCCCATACTGATCCTCCGATTGGTATAGGGTAAACAACCATCTGGCGGGTCTTGGATAATGTATTAATTTACCTTGTGACGGTATTGTGGCATTTTTCGGAATAATCATCTCGAACTCTTCATTCAAATCATGTTGTCCACCTGCACTTGTTATGGTTCCAAGATAATGTGGAGCAATGTCCGTCATAACCAAATCCTTAATGTCTTCTTTCTTCTCAAACATTGCACCCTGCATGGCGGCTCCCATGGCAACCGCCTCATCCGGGTCTATGGGATAACTGAGAGCCTTTCCGGCAATTCTCTCAATCAGCATTTTTACAATAGACAGTTTAGTTCCACCGCCTACCATAATAATCTCTTCTATCTCTTCTGGCTTATACTTAGACTCCTCCACTGCTCTGAAGGTTAATTTGCGAATTCTTTCCAGCAAATCAAAACAGGCTTCTTCATATTCCGCTTCCGTAATCATGTACTCATACGTTTTTCCCGCAATCGTACAATTCATTTCCCCGAATCCATCTCTGCTCATCTGATGCTTCGCGCATTGAGCCTGATTCCATAGTGAAGCTTGTTCCTCAATATTCATCTCATCGGTAAGATGATTTGCTTGCAGAAACAGCTCTATCAACCTATTGGTGAAATCAATACCTCCAAGCTTATTATCACCACAAACAGCTACCACTTCCATTACATCCTCACCGGCTTCCATAACAGATATATCAAAGGTTCCGCCACCAAGGTCCAATACCAGAATGATTTTTTCCTCAAAAATACCCTGAGAAGTTCCCTGCACACCATATGCCAACGCAGCCGCAGTAGGCTCGTTAATGATTTTCTTCACATCAAATCCGGCTAGCTTTCCTGCCTGCAACACAGCCTTTCGCTGGGCATTGTTAAAAAAGGCCGGAACACTGATAATAGCTTCTGCAACAGTCTCTCCCAAATAGCTTTCCGCATCCTCTTTGATGCTTTTTAACACAATGGCTGACAGCTCCTCTGCCATGATTTCCTTATCTCCGATAGCAAAAATTTGCTTAGTACCCATGCTTCGCTTAAACAAGTCCACTGTCATATGGGGGTATTTTATTTTACGTTCCTTAGCCACCTCTCCCACATAGAAAATGCCGTCCTTATCCATACTGACTACCGACGGAATTACTTTACTGCCTGTTCTGCCGGGTATAAAATCCACCTTGCCGTTTCGGTAGACTGCTGCCATGCTGTTGCTTGTACCTAAATCGATTCCTAAAATCATTTCCTTCTCCTCTTTGGCTCATTTGCTGTTAAATATCTCTCTTTATTTATGTAATTTCATTTTTCACAATTTGCTACTTATGACTTCTCCAATTGCAACATTTTTGTATATAGTCCCTTAAACACCGGCACTCACTATCTTCCTCGCATATTGTCTCAATGAGCTGCAAAGCTTCTTCATACTCTTTTTTATAAAACAAACGCCATACATTATAGTAAACATATTCAAACGCTTCCGTTTTTCCATTCGAAAAGGTCTGTGTCTGACTTACATATTCCGCCGCTTTTGCTTCATCCCCCATCGCCAATGCAACGTGTGCCAAAGCAAAAGCACGTTCTTCTTCGATATTGTTATCCGAAGCGGCAAACGCAAAAATTTCCTCCCGTATGTCCTCAAACACTTCCTTCTTCTCTCTTCCGTGTTCCATATACTCACAATGTGCAATGCGTACTAACAGGTCCATAACCGGAGCCTCACTCATGGACAATATTTCCTTATAATATTTTTTTGCAAGACTGTATTTTTCCAGACCAAAGGCAGACAATGCAAGCGAAATGATGATTCCCATATCAGAACGATTATATTGTTTATAAGCTATTTCCCACAATTCATAAGCCTTGGCGTAGTCACCAAGCATAAAATAGGAACCTGTAGCATAATCGATATAATCCAATTCTGTAATTTCTTTTCCATACACGCTCTGCTTCCGCCATAAATCAAAATATTCTATTGCTTTGCTCCATTGCCTATCCTCTACATAAAACCATCCAAGTTCCCGAAACAGATTGTTGCTGTTCCAATAATCCCCTGTACTTTGATATTCAATGCAATTATTGGTAATCTCTTCTAATACTTTGATAGCTTCCTCTCTTTTCCCTATTTTGTTATACATACATGCCAGTCTGCCATAAGAGAGATAATATTTAAATCCATTCCGAATATCTTTCTGATAATAGGATATTGCACTCTCAATCAGCTCTGTACAGTCTTCATCATTTTCCCGGCTACTAATACAATTATCATATGTTCGTCCAAAGGTATAACTTAGATAATTTTTGTACTCTTTGGGCACATTCTGACACATCTTCTCCACTGTTTCAATGTCTCCTATTTGTGCATAAGAATCTGTTATCTCCTCATAAACATGTGCATAATATTTTCCGTAGTTATCAATTAATGTCTGTTGTTGGGTATCCTTTCGCATCATATCCAGAGATTTTATAGCTTCCTCCCATTTTTCTTCCTTCATGCACAGTTCATACAAAACCTTAAAAAGATTAGATTGTCCCCAATAGTAATAGTCGCAACTTCTCTTGTTTTGCAGACACTTCTTTGTTCCCTTTTCCAGGACTAATCTTGCCTCTTCATAATCTCTGGTCCTAATACACAGATATGCCAAATTACCATAGGACGCACATTTTTCTCTACCATCCTCTATATCTTTCCTAAAGTGCTCTTTAGCTTTTTGAATCTGCTCCGTAAAATCCTCTTCTCCTGCTATACGCTCCACATAATCATAATAGGTGCACGCAATGGTATAATTCATATACTTCCGACTTGGTTCCGGTACCTTTTCTGCAAGTTCCTGTACCTTTTCTATTGCTCCGACCTCTACATATTCCCAGATAGAGGAACTATATATCTCAGCATACTTTAAGGCATACAAGTCTCTCACCTTCTGATTCTTGGTCTTCCTTGCTCCCAATTTCAAATATCTGAATGCCTCTTTCCAGTTCTTCTCCCTCCCATAAGAATCTGCAATATCATAATATAGATTATCTTCAATCCAGTAATCTCCGGAATGTGTAATACGCAGAATGGCTTCTTCCCATACCTCTCTTGCTTTTGGATAATCTGCATCCTCTTTATTGTAATAAGCTCGTCCTAACTCTGCATACTCACTAAGTGTACAGTCGTTATCCCTTCTCCAGACTTCACACAATTCAATTAGTTTTTCATATACTCCATTATTGTATAAAATATCTGCAAGAACAGTTGAAAAACGCGACTGATATTCCGGTGAAAACTGCTCATACAATCCCACTGCTTTTTCAATTCTATTTCCTGCGCGATACAATCCCATCAACGCGCCATAGGCATTAATCGTATCCCTTACGGTCTCTGCAGTCTCCAGTTTTCTTAATGCATACTGTTCTGCCTCATCAAAGTCACCATAATAGATAAACTCATACAAAAAATTGAAATCCACATATCGCTCCGGATGATTAAACGCTGAATCTGCCATAGATTTCAAACACTCATAGTGTGCTTTCTCCCAAGCTGCCCATTTCGCTCTGTTATATATGAGCATATTTGCTGACCGCTCATAAATTTCTCTTAAATCCATCAGATAATACTTGCTGACTGCCGGGACCTTTACCGGATTCTCTTTTACTATCTTCCAGAATTTCTTCCAGCCTTCCATCACTTCCTCATAGTTATCTTCCTCTTCCATTAAAAGTCGAATCCGGCAATATTCATATTCCATTGGTACACTTTCCTTGATTGGCTCCAAGGCTCGCAATGCACATTCATTATCCTTGGCATATCGTTGTACACATGCCAGAAGCAGCCTTGTCTCTATCCGCTTTTCATTCAGGGATAACAGATAATCCAAATCAATAAAATCCTTTGCACCACCATATAAAAATGTATGGGAACACCTTTGCTTGTACTGTCCCCATGAATAATCCACATGGGAGCGCAACAAAAGAACGGGATAAGAAACAGGGTATTCCTGCAACAATCTATTACATTGATCCATACTCTCTTTGTACTGCCTCTGCTCATACCGGTATCTTGCCTGAAGTTCTTCCCATTCCAAAAGCTGTATCACATTCAACTCATCCTTGGGATAATTTGCAAGATAGACATAATAATCAGGTTCCGGGCAAACTTTTTCCTCTCCACAGAAACTGCACAGACTGTAAGCCATGTTATATTCCCAGCCGTTCTTTTCAGCAACCTGCTTCAGAATCTTCACAGCTTCCACTTCCCTGTTGGAACGCAGATACACCCGGCACAATGCAATCAGTTCTTCATCTGTTGCCACAGCCTTTGTCGCAAGTTCATCCTCCAACAAATTGCATATCTCATCTGCCAGTTCAAAATGCCACCTCTCCGGACGCATCCATGTCAGATATTTTACAAGCTGATAGGCCTCATAATACATTCCGGCAGCCTTACAGCACATTGCCATCTGATATGCAAAGGGATAACTTTTTTCAGGAATCTCTTGATACAACACCTTTAACAAAGCTTTTGCCTGCTCACACTCTCCCTGATACAAAACGTACTCTGCCTCCAAAAGGCGCACTTCCGTTGCATCCCGATATTTCTCCTTCAAGGAATCTATAGCCTCTTTCGTCTTCCCTATCCCCTTCTTTGACATCTGCAACGCCACAGCAAGACACTCATAGGGAAGATAGCTCATGACAGTCTGGTCATATACCTCCCGGATTCTGTGAAGAATGCCTCTCACAAAAGAAGCGTCCTCCCAGCTTAACACATCTCCACACAATTCGGTATATAATGCGAAAAACCAGTCTATGTCATGACTTTCTGCCTCTTCGGTTACAAGCATTTTGGTAAACTCAATGATTTCATTTAATTTGAGTTTCTTATTTAGGCGTCTTGATTGCTCCGTGTTATTGTTTTTGGCTCTCTCCACCTCTGTACCTGCATAGGAAAAGAAATTGTCCATTAGCTTCGTTACGGTATAGGGCAGATAGCTATTAGATGAAACTATCTGCCAGTACAGGAAACTCCTACATCGTTCATAGTACCTTATCTGTGCCGGAATATCCTCATACAAAAGCCTTTCCCAACAATTCACATCAATACGCTTTGTATAATCCTTATAAACCTCTGCTATGCGCTTCTGCCAGTCTATCACGATTCTGTCTTCTTCGCTAAGCTCCTCTTCATCATTCCATGCATCCTCAGAATCTGCACCGTCATACTCATCCCCGTCATATGCTTCGTCTTCGTCATACTCTTCCTCATACTCTGCATATTCCGCATACTCTACGGCCTGTTCATAGGCTGACCTAAGCTCCATAAAGCCCTTTTCATCATCCTCCGGCTTGGTGACTTTCAACATCGCATGGTATGCTTTTTTAATCTGCTTTTTATCTGTGGTTTTCTCTATCTGCAATCTATTCCAACAATTCATATATTCTGCCCCTTAAAAATCCTGTATCCGATAACTATCCAGCAAACGTTTTAAATTCTGTCTTGCTCTCATAATATCACTGCGCTTACCTTTATTCACAATACTTTCAAATTCTGCAATGGCTTCACTTAAATATGCTCTTGACCTGATATCCAATTCCATGTAAATATTATCTGCCTTCGCAATAAGCAGACTGTTGGCATCCTGCTCTCTGTCGCTCATATTCAGATACTTAAGTTCCTCCAGACGTTTCCTTGCTTCCTGCTCCGACAACTCATCATTTTCATTGGACACTGTCCCTTCAAAATTGGCTCCTGTTGCCGGTATATGTACGGAAAGATGGATAATGCCATTGTTGTCATAATAAACAGATTTATGCACTTGAACATGTCTGTCGTCCCCAAGGTTCGGCACTTGATAGTTCTGCTTGCCAATTTCACTTACATGCTCACCGTATTTATCTTCCATTTGATATACACACATAGTAAACTTGGCATTTCCCATATTATGGACAACCGTACCCTTGTAGGGAATGGTTACGTTTTTCGGTACTACTACATCATAAATACTGTGCAAATCCCCACTGTTCCCGCCCAATGTTATGGTTCCAATGTAGTAGGGTGCAATATCCGTCATAATCAGTTCCTTCAAGTCTTCCTTCTTTTCATACATGGCTCCCTGCATGGCAGCCCCCATGGCTACTGCCTCATCAGGGCTGATAGGATAATCCAGTTTCTTGCCTGCCAGCTTCTCAATGGCCCGCTTCACAATAGAAAGCTTGGTTCCACCGCCTACCATAATCACATCTTCTATTTCACAGGACTTATACTTGGATTCCTCCACCGCCTTCACAGTAAGCTTGCGGATTCTCTCCAACAAATCAAAACAGGCTACCTCATACTCTGCTTCGGTAATGGAATACTCACACTGTCTTCCCCCTATATTGCAGGTAATGGTACCTACCCCTGTGGCACCGAGCTGTTTCTTGGCTTTCTCTGCCTGTTCCCACAAAATGGATTTTTCCTCCAAATCTGTAATCTCTTTTATCTGATGAGCCTCCTGAAAAAGACTTATGAGGCGAGCCGTAAAATCGCTCCCGCCCAGCTTGTTATCACCACACACAGCTACAACTTCCATTACATCCTCGCCGGCTTCCATAACAGATATGTCAAAAGTTCCTCCCCCAAGATCCAGTACCAGAATGATTTTTTCCTCAAAAATACCCTTGGAAGTTCCATCCACCCCATAAGCTAAGGCAGCCGCTGTAGGCTCGTTGATAATCTTTTTTACCTCTAAGCCTGCCAGCTTTCCGGCCTGAAGCACAGACTTGCGCTGGGCATTATTAAAGAAAGCAGGAACACTGATAATAGCTTCTGCAACAGTCTCTCCCAGATAGCTTTCCGCATCCTCTTTGATGCTTTTTAAAACAATAGCGGACAGCTCCTCTGCCATGATTTCCTTATCTCCAATGGTAAAGGTTTTCTTGGTTCCCATGCTGCGCTTAAACAAATCCACGGTCATGTGGGGATATTTGACCTTGCGCTCCTTCGCCACTTCTCCGGCATAAAAAAGCCCATTCTCATCCATACCGACAACCGACGGAATAATCTTACTGCCTGTTCTGCTTGGAATAAATTCTACCTTGCCATCTCTATAAACTGCAGCCATGCTGTTGCTTGTACCTAAATCGATTCCTAAAATCATTTCCTTTTCCTCACTATATTAATAGGGTGAACGTTGAAACCTTCTGATAATCTCTTCAAATTTCTCTCTTTCCTCTTCAATTACTTCCGGTTCCTGCGTATTCAAAATATATTCAAAGGTCTCTATATACTGCGCAAACTCATCTCTTTCACGACCAAGCAGTTCTTCATACAGTTCCTCCGCCTTGAACATAGTCAGCTTATTCTGTTCCTGTTCTCTTGGCGGGAGTTTAAGATAATTAAGTTCTTCAAAACGCTCCTGTGCTTCCTCTAATGAAATTGTGCAATCCTCATTCATAATAATCTGTTTATGTACTTCCCCTGTGGAATTTACTTTAACAATAACCTCCAACAGGGAGTTGATATCATAGGTAAAAGTCACATCAATGCTTTCCCGACCTTTCTCATTAGGCGGAACCTCCACTTCTATACCCCCGATTCGAAGGTTATTGGAAGCCTTGCGATTCTCCCCCTGCAAAATCTCAAACCGCACACTGGTCTGATAGTCATGAGCGGTACAATAGGTGTGGGTACGGCTTACCGGCACCGTGGAATTCCTCTGAATAATGGGACTGTATAAATCTCCCGTACCGCTTTTGTTAATAATATTGATTCCCATAGTATAGGGACATACATCCGTAAGAATCAAATCCTCCACATAGCAATTCCGCTCTTTCATGGCCGCCTGCATGCAGGCTCCCATTACCACAACCTCATCAGGATTTACACTGCAATCGGGAAACTTCCGAAACATGGATGCTACGAAAGAACGAACAATAGGCATTTTGGTACTGCCGCCCACCATAATAATTCTGTCGATGTCTTCTATACTGAGTTTGGCATCCCGCAGACTCCTTGCAATAGGCTTGCGCAACCGCTCCAAAAGCTCTGCACAGGCATCCTTAAATTCGTCCCTGGTAATTGTCAGTTCCAATAATTCATCATTTATCTTACATTGCATCCGGGCGGTCATATTCTCTGATAATGCCACCTTGCAAAGTTCTGCCTGCTTGGCAATATGATTTCTGGTATTATCCGATAAAAGCTCCCAATCCAGCAGTCCCTTTTCCTTCAAAAATAAATCATAGAGAACCTTAGTAAAGTTCTCTCCGCCAAGGAAATTATCTCCGGCAACACAGTGGACCTCCATTACCTCATCTTCATATTCCAACAGGGAAATATCAAAGGTACCACCACCTAAATCAAATACCAGAAAATTTCCTTCCTCACACTCATCCAGACCATAGGCTATAGCCGCTGCCGTAGGCTCACTGATTAAGCGTTCCACCTTTAACCCCGCCAGTTCTCCGGCAATTTTGGTAGCCTTTCTCTGCTGTTCATTAAAATAAGCCGGAACACTGATAACTGCCTCATCTACTTCTTCACCTAAATATTGTTCGGCATCCTCCTTTAAGGATTTCAAAACAAGGGCAGACAGCTCCGTAGGAGTGAAGGTTCTTCCGTCAATTTCCCATTCACGTTTGGTACCCATGTCGCGCTTGAATACCTCTATGGTTCTGTGAGGATGGGTAATTCTTCTCTCTTTGGCAGTAGCACCTACATATACCGTTCCATCCTCATCCACACTGACTACAGAGGGTGTAAGTTTCTCCCCCAGACGGTTAGGAATTATTTTCGCTCCATTTTCTCCGTCGTAATATGCAATTAAACTGTTTGTTGTTCCCAAATCAATTCCTACTATCATACTGCCTCCTAAATTATCCCGATTTTAGTTAGTGCATCTTTGCAACTTTCTCTTAACTTGTATTATAGTGCGTATTTTGTACTAAGTCAACTATTTTATTGAAACAACTATGTGTTTTTCCATTTTCGTTGACTAAAAAAGCAATCATATTTTTAGATAAATATTTAATAAAAAAGAGAGATACCACCCTCAGGTGATACCCCCTCTTATCTATGAACCACATTTCTTTCTATATTTCCTTACGCTCAATATACACAGTACGATAGAAACGATTGCCATCCCGCCAAAAAAGACCGCAAGGAAAATATAGTCGGAGTTATCTTCATCTATATCAGCAACCCATAAACCTGAATTTTCGAGTGTACTTTAAGACTTGATATCATACACCATAATATTCATTGATAGCTTTTCCTATAGTTGCAGTTACTCCAACACCATAAAGACCATCCAGAACTTGTGCTGTTTTATCATTTGCCAAATATCCCTCTGCTATTTTTAATAAAATATACCTTGCATTTGCAGTTCGGTACATCTTCTTTGTATTATCTTCCAATCGCGTTACAAGTTCCAACATTTCACTATTCTCTCCAGTAGAATCCCTGAACGAAAAATAGATATTCTTTAATTCCTCTTGAAGTTTTTCAGTAACTTCTGGATGCTGTTCGCTTTCCTCTACGGCACTTAAATATTTTTCTCTACTGCCATATATTTGTAACAACTCCATACCGACTTTTCCATTAACCATATTGCTTTTTACCAGCTCACTTATCTCGGAAATTGCAGAATCGTCCATATCCTGACTGCTTACTATCGTCTCTGTTACTTTTTCTGCATCCTCCACCTGAAATGCCTTAAAACTAATAGGAGCATCCTCTAATTCCTTTCGCTCTTTTATTACCTTACCTATTCACAACTACGTACTTGCAAAAGCTCTTAATTTCTCCATCGCTATAACATCGTGCTTTTTAGAAAACATATGAGCTCCACCATCAATTATATGTAAACATACTCTCTCTTCTTCACTCATCGCCTCTGGTGTAGTATTTCTATAAACTTCTAACGCACGTTTTGCATAATTAACATTGACTATCTTATCTGCTGTTCCATGCACTATGCATACTCGCCCATTATAGGTCTTAATCTCCTCAAATGAATCCATATTCATAACATCCATTGCATAACACTTTCCAACTTTCATTGGACCACAACGCATAGTATCCGGAACATTATTCGGATTAAATTTTGAAT
>CAYOGM010000070.1:0-13695 GCA_964403595.1 uncultured Acetatifactor sp.
TTCCGCTGATATTACCTATAGTAAGTAAGAACAAAAGTAAAACAGTACAAAATTAAGTTTAAATAAAGAGGAGAAGAATTATGGCAGACAACAAAAAAATGGTGGAAGCAATTACATCCATGGAGGTAGATTTTGCCCAATGGTATACGGATGTAGTGAGAAAGGCAGAGTTGATTGACTATACTTCCGTAAAGGGTTGTATGGTATTAAAGCCTGCAGGATATGCAATCTGGGAGCTGATTCAGAAGCAGCTGGATGCAAGATTTAAGGAGACAGGGGTAGAGAATGTGTATCTGCCTATGTTTATTCCTGAATCTCTGCTTCAGAAGGAGAAGGACCATGTAGAAGGTTTTGCACCTGAGGTAGCGTGGGTGACTCATGGCGGTTTGCAGCCCCTTCAGGAGAGAATGTGTGTACGTCCTACTTCTGAGACTTTGTTCTGTGATTTTTATGCAAATGATATTCATTCTTATAGAGATTTGCCTCGTGTATACAATCAGTGGTGTTCCGTTGTGCGTTGGGAGAAGGAGACCAGACCATTCCTTCGTTCCAGAGAGTTCTTGTGGCAGGAGGGTCACACCGCTCATGCAACCGCTGAGGAGGCTGAGGAGAGAACCATTCAGATGTTGAATGTGTATGCTAATTTCTGTGAGGAGGTTCTGGCAATTCCTGTCATAAAGGGACAGAAGACGGAGAAGGAGAAGTTTGCAGGCGCATTGGCTACTTATACTATCGAGGCATTGATGCATGATGGTAAGGCATTGCAGTCCGGTACCAGCCACAACTTTGGCGATGGTTTTGCCAAGGCATTTGGCATTCAGTATGCGGCAAAGGACAATACTTTAAAATATGTACATCAGACCTCATGGGGTATGACTACCCGTCTGATTGGTGCGCTTATCATGGTGCATGGTGACAACGAGGGTCTGGTAGTACCGCCCAGAGTGGCACCTACCCAGATTTGCATTATTCCTATTCAGCAGAAAAAGGAAGGCGTTCTGGATAAGGCTTATGAGCTTTGTGACCGTTTGAAAAAGGATTTCCGTGTGAAAGTAGATGATTCCGACAAGACTCCCGGATATAAGTTTGCAGAGGCTGAGATGCGTGGCTATCCTATCCGTGTGGAGATTGGCCCTAAGGATATTGAGGCCGGTAAGTGTGTAATCTGTCGCCGTGATACCAGAAAGAAGATTGAAGTGGCTTTGGATGAGCTTGAGGTGAAGGCAGCAGAGATTCTGGATACCATGCAGAAGGAGATGCTGGAGCGCGCAAGAGCACATCGTGAGGAGCATACCTATGTGGCTGGCAACATGGAGGAGTTCAGACAGATGTTCTCCGAGAAGTCCGGTTTTGTAAAGGCTATGTGGTGTGGATGTCAGGAATGTGAAGATAAGATTAAGGAAGAGTTGGCAGTAACCAGCCGTTGTATGCCTTTTGAGCAGGAGGAGCTTTCTGAGGAGTGCGTATGCTGTGGCAAACCTGCCAAGAAGATGGTTTACTGGGGCAGAGCCTACTAAGACGAAAAGGAGAAAGTGTATGTTACATGAGGTATTTCCGATTCAGGTGGAGGGGTCTTTGCCGGGTGCTCATCTGACAACATATATTCAGGATTATTCAGATGGTATGATGATAAATGAGAGGCCGCTGGTACTTATTTGTCCCGGTGGCGGATATGAACATCTTTCTGACAGAGAGGGCGAACCTGTGGCACTTGCTTTTCTGGCTATGGGTTATCATGCGGCTGTTTTGCATTATTCCGTTGCTCCGGCGCAGTATCCCACACAGTTGGATGAGCTTGCAAAGGCCATGTTAATTATTCAGGAGCATGCCAAGGAATGGTATGTGGATACAGATAAAATCGTAGTGGCAGGTGGTTCGGCAGGCGGTCATTTGGCAGCATCTTTGGGTATGTTTTGGGATGATGACGAGCTTGCGGAGCGTATGGGACTTAAGGCGGACGAGCATTGTCTTCTGAAGCCGGCGGGTATGATTCTCAGTTATCCGGTAATCACATCCGGTGAGTTTGCACACAGAGGCTCATTTCGGAATCTTTTGGGTGACAGGGAGGCAGAACTTGGAGAGAAGCTTTCCTTGGAGAAGCAGGTGAGTGAAAAGACTCCCCAAGCCTTTATCTGGGGAACATTTGAGGATGCATCCGTTCCTGTGGAGAATTCGCTTCTTTTGGTAAGTGCTATGCGCAGAGTGGGAATTCCTGTGGAATATCATCTTTATCCAAGAGGCTGTCATGGACTGGCATTGGCCACTCGTCTCACCCAGTCCGGTGAAGGACAGCACATTCAGAAAGAGTGTGGCAGCTGGGTAGAACTTGCTCATACTTGGATGGAAAATATGTTTTTTGAAGAATAAAAGCATTTCATTAAAAGAATTAATTTGTGGAGGAATTTAAAATGGATCGTATTATTGATATTCCTAAGTTTTACAGTTCTTTACCCACAATGTTGAAAAAATATGATAAGTATGCCAGAAAGGATGCTTTTGCAGGAGGTACTTCGGAAGAATTTGAGGAGTGGAAGGCAAAGAGTCGCGAGACAATTCGGGAGCTTCTTGGCATGGAATATATGGAAACCTGCCCTCTGGAACCGAAACTGGAGGAACGCATTACTTTGGACAATGGTATTGTTCGTGAGAAGGTTATTATCCAAGTGGAGCCGGATACATGGATGCCTATGTATATTCTGATTCCGGAGAAAAAGGGTGAAACGAAGCAAGAATGTGTATTGGCGTTACCCGGTCATCAGGGTGCAGGCAAGTACTCTGTGGCGGGATGTTATGATATTCCGGCTGTAAAGGATAAAATAGAGTTTTATAATTATGATTATGGTATGCAGCTTGCCGGACGCGGTTATGTGGCATTGTGTCCGGATTGTCGCGGATTTGGTGAGCGTAGGGACGAGAAGGCACAGACGCCCGGAGATGAGCATGCCTTCCTTACCAGCAGTTGTTTTCATTTGGCGCATATGGCAGAGCCTCTCGGTATGACGGTAGCGGGTATGTGTGCATGGGATGCCATGCGTTTGATTGATTATGTTTATGAGCGCGGCGAATGGGATGCAGAGAATCTGGGAGCTGTGGGATTTTCCGGCGGCGGGATGCAGCTTCTGTGGCTGGCGGCTTTGGATGAGCGTGTGAAACGCTGCGTTATTAGCGGGTATATGTATGGCTATAAAGATTCTCTGATGATTTTAAACGGTAATTGTAGTTGTAATTATGTACCAAATTTGTGGAAACACTTTGATTGCGGAGATATTGCGTCATTGATTGCACCCAGAAGGCTGGTAATTCAGTCTTGTGATGAGGATCACTTGAACGGTTCCAGAGGTCTGGAAAATGTTTATGAACAGATGGATGTCATAATGTCGGCTTATGCACTTTATCCGGAAGCTGTGGCTCCTGTTCATGATGTCAGGGAAGGTGGTCATCGGTGGCATGAAGAGGTGCTGGATTTGATTTTTCCCGGCGTTGTTGAGTAACAAAAGGAGCAGTATATGAAATATATCGTATTAGACCTGGAATGGAACCAGAGCAATACCGGTAAAGAAAAGGAAGTGGAACAGCTCCCCGCAGAAATTATAGAAATCGGTGCCATTAAGGTGGATGAATCGGGTGTGATTGTAGGTGAGTTCAGTCAATTGGTCAAGCCTGTAGTTTATAAGGAGATGCATCATTTTACAAGCCAGTTGATTCATATGCAGATGGAAGAATTGGAGAGGGGGAAACCTTTTGCCAAGGTTGCCAAGGAATTTTTGGAATGGTGCGGTGAGGAAGAGTATTTGTTTTGTACTTGGGGGTCCACGGATTTAACGGAGTTTCAGCGGAATATGAGATTCTACAATATGGAACCTTTAGCAGAAGGTCCTTTGCGTTATTTGGATGTACAGAAGATTTTTTCCATTGCTTACGAGGATCGTAAAACGCGCAGAGCTTTAGAGTATGCAGTGACTTTTCTTGCACTGGAGGAGGATTTGCCTTATCATCGGGCGTTTAGCGATGCCTATTATACTGCGCAAATTTTTGTGCATATGATGCTGGAGAATCAGGAACTTCTGCGAAATGAATCCTATGATGTTTTTCATGTGCCCAAATCTCGTAAGGATGAGGTGAAGGTGCAGTTTGATAATTACGCAAAGTATATATCCAGAGAGTTTGCGGATAAGAGAATGGCATTTGCAGACAGGGAGGTAAGTTCCAGTAAATGCTATCTTTGCCACCGTAATCTGCGTAAAAAAATTAAATGGTTTACAGCCAACGGCAAGCATTATTATTGTCTGGCCTACTGTGAGAAACATGGTTATCTGAAGGGAAAAATTCGTATTCGTAAAACGGACGAGGGTGGAACCTATGTGGTAAAAACCACCAAGCTGATAACCGATGAGGCGGCAGAGGATTTGATGGAGCGCAAGAAGCGTGCTTTGGAGCTTAGCCGTAAGCATAAACAGAAAGAAAAAGAAAACAGGAATTCGCAATAAGCGGATTCCTGTTATTGTTTATCAGCGTTTAAATATATTGGAGCGGCGTCTGTTCTGGCGTTGGCGGCGTTTGGCTTGTCTGATGGCCTGCTTGCGGTGTTCTGGCTGAGAGCTGTTGCGGCTCTGGTTGTAGCTGTGCTGTTTGCGTCGGTTCTTTTTCCAATTGCGTCTGCTGTTAGGATGTTTCGCGTTATAGGATTTGACAGACTTATAAATAAATAGAGCCAGCAGAACGGAACTGCCTATTCCCACAATCCATAGGAAAATTTTTAGTACATTAATAAAGATTACAGAGGGGAGCTTGGACTTTTCTTCTTCTTCCTCTTCCACTTCAGGGTCAAAGGTATAGCTTTCTTTTTTGTCAGTTGCCAAATCTACGGAGGCAGAACCTAAGGGGATATTCCCATAACTGTAATTGATGAGTGCTACCTGTCCTGCTTTTTGGGTGTTATAGGTAATTTCGGAAGTGGTATCCTCAAAGTTAATGGTCTTGGGCAGGATGATGTAATCACTCTGGTTCAGGGACAAGATAGGTTTGGAACTGCCAAAGATATCATTATTGCTGTAAAATCCTGCGCCTTCAATGTTGTATTTGGTCTCCTTTTGGGAGATGTTTATCTTTTCAAAATTGGTAAATCCATAATTAAAGAGTGCTACAGTGTCTTCGTATTGGTAGGGAGCTTCATCCTTGAGTACCACACAGATAAGCTTCATTCCATTGCGCTCGGCACAGGAGACCAAACAGCTTCTGGAAGCTTCTGTATATCCGGTTTTGCAACCCACAATCCCAGAATAAGCGTATTTTTTACCCGGAAGCAACTCCATCTGATTGGCATCTACTAAATCTTCGCCCTCCTTTTCGATATAAAGAAGAGGCATTTGGGTGATTTGGCAGAGCATATCATTATCAAAAAAAGCTCGTCCAATCATCGCCAAATCATAGGCGCTGGTGTAGTGGTTGTCATCCGGGAGGCCGTTGGGATTGACAAAGTTGGAATCCACACAGCCCAATTCCCGGGCGCGGGTATTCATTTTCTCGGCAAAGCCTTCCCATGTGGTGCCAATATGTTCAGCTACTGCGTAGGAAACCTCGTTAGCAGAGCGAATCAGAATGGCCTGTAGGCATTTTTCCATGGAAAGTGTGTCACCCACATTCATGGCAACATGGTTGCTGCCTGCAGGAATGCCAAAAACTGCATCATGGGAGAAGGTTACAGTCTCATTCAGACTGCACTCCTCGGCGGCAATCAGAGTGGTTAGAATTTTGGTAGTGCTGGCCGGGTACTGCCGTGCATGAATATTTTTCTCATAAAGAATAACGCCGGTGTCCAAATCCATCAATATGGCAGATTCAGCGCTGACTACAGGGCCCACAGGCCAGTTGGAAATATTGTTGGACTCTATTGGGAGTGCCCGGTTGGCGGCAATAGCCTGTTCCTTGTCAGTAGTTGCTGATGCGGTCAGCCCGGACGCGGACAATATCTGGCAAAAAATGCAAAAAGCAGCCGCAAAACGATAAATTTTTTTAAAAAGGTAATTTTTACCCATAAAATCCTTCCTAAATGTGTTATAATAGCTATATAAGTATACTCATTTTTATCATACAACATAAGTTGTTGATTGACAAGTTTCGTAAGATAAAGTAAGCTTGAAATAGAAAGTGTTTCGGAGGAAACAAAATGAGATTGCGAAATATCACAGGTTCCAGAGAAGTAATTGCTGAGAGCCCTTATGTAGTGCCCGAGGCGGAGCTTTTTGACTGTCCCGGTACATGGAGTATTATTTTTGGAAATAATCAGCCTGTTCGCATTGAGATTGGAATGGGAAAGGGCAAATTTATACATACTATGGCTAAGGAGCATCCGGAGATTAATTATATCGGAATCGAGAAATATTCCAGTGTGCTCCTGCGCGCTATCCAGAAGATGGAGGCGGAGGAATTGCCCAATTTGAAGTTTATCCGCATGGACGCGGAAGATATTGCCAAGGTTTTTGGCCCCGGTGAGGTGGATCGGATTTATCTGAATTTCTCAGACCCCTGGCCCAAGGACCGACATGCCAAAAGAAGACTTCCTTCCAAGGAATTTCTTGCCCGTTATAATGTGATTTTGAAGAAAGACGGTATATTAGAGTTTAAAACAGATAACCGGGATCTTTTTGATTTTGCAGTGGAGGAATTGGAACCGGCAGGATGGAAGGCACAGGTCATAACTTATGATTTACACAGTGATGTTACACTCATGGAAGGCAATGTTATGACGGAATATGAGGAGAAATTTTCTTCCATGGGCAATCCGATTTGTAAATATATTATCCATAGATAACGATTCAGAGTTTTGCAAATCTATGGTATAAGGAGGATGGTTATGGAATATAAATTTACTGTTGCGAATTTTGAGGAGGAAGTTCTGAATTCGGAACTCCCGGTGTTGGTGGATTTTTATGCCGACTGGTGCAATCCCTGCAAGATGATGGCTCCTGTGGTGGAGCGAATTGCAGAGGAGTATGAGGGGAAGGTTAAGGTTGGTAAATGTGATGTGTCAGCCAATATGCCTTTGGCTCAGAAGTATCGGGTAAGCAATATTCCCGCATTTATGATTTTTAAGGGCGGTGAGCCTGTGGATAGTTTTGTAGGGGCATTGTCTGCGGATGATTTGTGTGACAGAATTGATGCTAATTTGTAAGGCATCTGATATATAACTAACATACTAATAGAGAGCAGGATGAAATATGGTTGAAGAGACAAAAAACTTAGTAGAAACAGAAAATGCAGAGGTTGTTTGGACGGAGGAGACTGCCCGAAAGGCATTGGAAGAGGCGAGAGAGGCTGAGAACAGGGCGTATCATGGCATGAGTCGAGCGGTGCTTACCAATCGTCAGAAGGGAGTTCTTGAGTTGGCAAAGCTGGAGGAGGAAGAAAATCCTAATCGGGCTTTGCTGGATTATAAGTGCCGTCTGATTTTGGAAAGCTATTATCTTCCCCGTATTTTGAAAGAGGGATTTACTTTTAAGCTGAATAAGGAATTTACACGAACAGAGGAGCCTGAAAAGGATTATATTGAGGCTGTATTTACAGCGGCTTCCGGTAAGACCAGAAATGTAGGATACAACTACAAGGTTGATAAGGATGGTAAAAATATTATCCTTTTTGAGAAGGTTTTCCAGACAGTAGTTTTGAAGCCGGGTGACCCTGAGAGGTATGTATGGTATGATGCTGACGGTAAAACGGAGCTCATGGTTTACAACGCCGAAGAATTGGCGAGAAAGGTTGCCAAAGGCGATATTGTAAAGGTTGGAGATGAATATTTCCGTAAAGCAACCAATGCAGACGGTGATGTCCGTGGTGGTGAAACCACGATGATTGTTGAGGATGAAGGGCTCAATAATGTCAAAATTGTTTTCGGCGACAATGAGCAGGATAAGTATTCCTTTAGTAAGAATGGTCAGCTTGTGAAGGCAACTACCAATGACGTTACTACAATCACCATTGAGACCAGAAAGATTGCCGGTCCCGGACCTGTTTTTAACAGTATTGAAGATGCACAACGTGCTGCAGCGAAGGAAGTGCAGGAGGGTGAGACCAATCTGAGAGTGGATGTGGGAATGGAAGGCTCTACGGTTGCAGAGTTTGATTTTCTTCCCGTATATAGTACCAGTATTGAGTTGACAGGACTTTCCAAGAAGATTGGTAAGGGTGTTGAGGATTATGACCCTAATGAGAGTGATGAGGAGAATCTGCGTAAGCAGCTGGCTAAACCAATTCATCAGTATCTGGATGAGAAGGGGTATCATATTCTTGATATCACCTGCGAAAATATTACCGCTGACGTAAAAGAGAACGTAGGCTGGATTAACACCATGAAGACTTATCAGATGACGGGTGGAACCGTCACTGTTACATATATTAAGAGAAATTCAGCAGTGGTTTCTCTTAAGCAGGGTTTTCTGGGAAGAGGACAGGGAATTGATGAGAAAGCAATTCTGGCACAGTTGCCCGAGGGAAGTGAGCTTCTTAATCCTCAGGATATTGACTGGAAGAATCCGAAACCTGCTGTAAACTATGTGGTGCGTGGTCATGCTACCGGTATGGGTTCGGCGAAGTCCACCAATGACGCAGATGACGCAGCTGCACAGAGTGCTATCAGCGAAGGCCAGAAGATTGCAGTCAGAGGTTTGAACGGTGGTATTGCCTCCGGTATCAGAGAGGCGATTGATGGTAAGGCTGGTGTATCTACTGTTGCGAATGTTCGTGCAAGACTGGACACCCCGGTTGTCAGCAAAAATGATATGGAGCTGACTCGGAGAGAGCCTAAGTATGCTTATACTGCAAGCTGTGATAAGATGGTTAGTACAACAGAGAATAAATTAGTGTCTGTTACCAGCTGGAATGGTAGCAAGTTGGTTTATATTCCGGCAACAGAGCCTATTCTCGACAAGGGTATTCCTTCGGATGAGAATTATGAGAGATATATCAAGGATGGCGATGATTTAGGTATTTTGATTTTTGAAAAGTCAGATAAGGGTCTTCGCAGATATATGGATGAAGTAAAAAATGCACGGGTACAGGCCGGCGTAAGTATTACTTTGTTTGAGAAGACTCGAGTTCGCTTGAAAGAAGCTCAGGAAATCTTTGATAAGGTTTATGATGAAAAGGTAGTCCGTCTGGCCCACGAAGCAGAAGAGGAAGCGATGGCTGATGCAGCTGAGAAGATTGCTCTATTAGGAATCGGAAAGGTAAATAGAATCGATGCAGGGGATGAAATGGATGCGGAGATAGCTGCAGCACTTGCGGCAGCGGAAGCTGAGGCAGAGATGAACAAAGCGGTAGCGGATTCGGTATCTGTGTTGAAACCCGCAGTCGCACCCGATTCGGTATCTGCGTTGAAGCCTGCAGTCGCACCCGATCCGGTATCTGCGTTGAAGCCTGCAGTTGTACCTGATCCGGTATCTGCGTTGAAACCTGCAGTTGCACCCGATCCGGTATCTGTGTTGAATCCTGCGATTGCACCCGATCCGGTATCTGTGTTGAATCCTGCGATTGCACCCGATCCGGTATCTGTGTTGAATCCTGCGATTGCGCCCGATCCGGTATCTGTGTTGAAGCCTGCAGCTGCACCTGATTCTGTATCAGTGCTGACACCAAGATATGTAGATTTGCTTCTTCCTTTAGACGAGCCTGTGAAGCAGGAAGAACCAGTGTATGTAGCAGAATCTGTACCTGTGGAAGAGCCGGTGTATGTAGCAGAGCCTGCACCTATGGCGGTGCCAGTATCTGTTGAAACGCCTGTACCTGAGACAGAGTCTGTACCTGTGGAAGAGCCAGTGTATGTAGCAGAGCCTGCACCTGTGGAAGAACCAGTGTATGTAGCAGAATCTACACCTGTGGGAGAGCCGGTTGCAGAAAATCCTGCAATGTCTGCAAAGGAAGCGTTGCTTGATATCTTTGGAGAAAGCGCGATAGAGGAGTATTCGCCCGAGGCAGCGTCTGCACCTGCGGAAGTGTTTGCGCCCGAGGCAGCGTCTGCACCTGCAGAAGTGTTTGCGCCCGAGGCAGCGTCTGTATCCACAGTGGAGCCGCCAGAGGATAACCGCATGTTGACAGCACAGGAAGCTCTGTATGAAATCTTTGGCGAGAGTGCCATGGAGATGCCCACAGAGACTGCTATGGTGAATGAGGTTGCCGGAGTAGCGTCAGAAGCTTCTAATGTAGAAACTGTTGTAGAAGCGAAGGAGCAAAGTCAGGAAGAAATGGATGCAGCTTTTGCCAGATTGTTGTCAGGCCAGATGTAAAAATGAAAAGATAAAGAAAGCCATCGCTTTGGTAGTAATGTGCCGGGCGATGGCTTTTGCTATATGTATGGATTGGTAAGCAGAGTGATTTGGCTGTATACCAATAGATATAGGGAAATAGTAAAATCCGTTGGGGTCCGCAAAGCCGTTTGCCCCAATAGATGAAAGCAAAAAGCAAATAAGTTGGAGGTCGCAAAGCTGTTTACTCCAACGGATAGAGGAAAAAAGCAAACAAGTTGGAGGTCGCAAAGGCGTTTACTCCAACGGATAGAGGAAAAAAGCAAATAAGTTGGAGTCCGCAAAGCTATACCGCCCAACGGATAGAGAAAACGAGTGAAAAAGTAGGAGTCGGGGAAGTTGTTTGCACCAATGTATTAAGAAAAAGAGTAAATTAGTTGGTGGTGTGTTATTGAAATGGTGTAATCTGAGTCTGAATATTAGGAATACCCGCCTGAAATTGCATTTAGAAAACGGAATAAATGCAATTTCAGGCGGGTATTTTATAGATTCATAAGTTGTAAAGTTTTTAATGAAAATTCAATTAACTATGATACAGTTTTTGTGTCTGATAATCAGGTTCGCAGGTCAGGTTGACACCCAATTTTCTAAAGACATTCTTGTCCACCTGAGACAGAATAACACTGGAGTGTACTTCTGAATTGCGAAGGTTCTGCAATTGTTCCATGGCATGTTTGGCGCGTTCATCGGTTGCAGCACAGATGGAAAGCGCAATCAATACCTCGTCTGTATGCAGACGGGGATTTTTGTTGTGCAGATGAGTTACTTTAAGGTTCTGGATGGGTTCAATGATGGTAGGAGAAATCAACTGTACCTCAGCATCGATTCCTGCCAGAGTCTTAAGTGCATTCAAAAGCATGGCAGAGGATGCACCCAGAAGTGCGCTGGTTTTGCCGGTGATAATGCGACCATCCGGCAATTCAATTGCAGCGGCAGGTTCGCCGGTTGCTGCAGCTCTGACCTTTGCGGCACTTATGACAGGTCTGTCATCTGTGGTGATTTCAGCCTGTTTCATAAGCAGTTCAATCTTCATCAACTGTTCATCATCTGCGTTGCCCTGTCGCTTTTGACAGAGAGCATTGTAGTATCTGCGAACAATTTCCTGTTTAGAGGCAGCTTGTACCACTGCATCATCTATTATACCGTAGCCGGCCATGTTGACACCCATGTCAGTGGGTGATTTGTAGGGGCATTCGCCCATGATTTTCTCAAACATGGCGCGCAATACGGGGAAAACTTCCACATCGCGGTTATAGTTAATGGTAGTTTCGTTATAAGCCTCCAGATGGAAGGGGTCAATCATATTGACATCGTTTAAGTCTGCCGTAGCGGCTTCATAAGCCAGGTTTACGGGATGTTTAAGAGGAATATTCCAAATAGGGAAGGTTTCGTATTTGGCGTAACCTGCATGGATTCCCCGCTTGTGGTCATGATAGAGCTGTGACAGGCAGGTAGCCATTTTGCCGCTACCGGGTCCCGGTGCGGTCAGAACAATCAAAGACCTTGTAGTTTCGATATATTCGTTTTTGCCATAGCCCTCATCGCTCACAATCAAAGGGATATTGTATGGATATCCCTCAATATTATAGTGGCGATATACTTTCATACCTAAGGATTCCAGCTTCTTTTGGTAGGCAACAGCACTGGGCTGACCGGCAAACTGGGTCAGACAGACACTTCCTACATATAATCCGTAGCCGCGGAATGCATCAATTAGGCGAAGTACATCCAAATCATACGTAATTCCAAGGTCAGAACGAACTTTATTCTTTTCGATATCAGCAGCGCTGATTACGATTACGATTTCGGCCTGTTCCTTGAGCTGTACCAGCATGTTAATCTTACTGTCGGGCTTAAAGCCGGGCAGTACTCGGGAAGCATGGTAATCATCGAAAAGCTTGCCGCCGAATTCCAGATAGAGCTTGCCACCGAAGGCTGCGATTCTTTCTTTGATTTTCTCGGACTGCATTCGGAGATATTTGTCGTTATCAAATCCTGTTTTTCCCATGTTTTTCCTCCAATTAGGTCTATATTTGAGGCGTCTGAACATCCTGTTCCATAATACAAAATATTTTGTACAAAATCAATGGTGAAATACCTAATATTTAATATTTCTTTTATTGATTTATGAGAAAACTATCTTTATAATGTTACTTATCGGTTTACTACGAGGAAATGGAGCAAATATGGATAATCGTCAAATGAATCAAAATAATAATGGAGGCGGGAGACCGCCCAAGAAACCTGGAATAGGTTTACTTATCATGGCAATGCTGGGCTCTTTTGTGCTGGTTATGTTGTTCTCGAGCCTGCTTTTAGGATTCGGCAAGGAGCAGGAGGTAGAGTACAGCAAATTCCTTCAGGATTTGAAGGAGGATAAGGTGGAGTCTGTTCTGGTCAACTATGAGCAGTCCATTATAAGTGTCACCTTGAAGTATGACGAAGAGGCACAGAAAAAGAATGCAGACCCTTTCACGGCTGCAATGCTGGACTATTATAAGGGACGGATTAATCTGAAGGGTGAGACCTATAACACCCGCATGATGGAAGAGATTACTGTCCTTACAGCACGTTTAGAGGAGAAAAATATTACGGCACAGCGTGTGGTGTCGGATAGTAAGTTGATGGATATTTTCCTGACTATTATCCTGCCGCTTCTGCTGGTTTGGATTCTGATGGGCTTTATGTTCCGTAAAATGGGTGGTTCCGGCGGTCCTTTGGGCGTTGGAAAATCCAACGCCAAGGTGTATGTGCAACAGGAGACAGGTGTTACTTTTAAGGATGTGGCAGGCCAGGATGAGGCAAAAGAGTCTCTGGTGGAGGTTGTGGATTTCCTGCATGACCCCGGCAAATATACCAAGATTGGTGCAAAGCTTCCCAAAGGTGCTTTGCTTGTGGGTCCTCCCGGAACAGGTAAGACTCTGCTTGCAAAAGCGGTGGCCGGTGAGGCCAAGGTGCCGTTCTTCTCCCTGACCGGTTCGGATTTTATTGAGATGTATGTGGGCGTGGGTGCCAGCCGTGTGCGTGATTTGTTCAAGGAAGCTACCAAAAACGCACCCTGTATTGTATTTATTGATGAGATTGATGCCATTGGCCGAAGCCGTGATTCTAAGTACGGCGGTGGCAACGAGGAACGTGAGCAGACTTTGAATCAGTTGTTGTCCGAGATGGATGGTTTTGACAGCTCCAAGGGTGTCTTGATTCTCGGTGCAACCAACAGACCGGAGATTTTGGACAAGGCACTTTTGCGTCCGGGTCGTTTCGACAGACGTATTATTGTGGATAAGCCGGACCTTAAGGGACGTGTGGATATATTGAAGGTTCATTCAAAGGGCGTGAAGATGGATGAGACAGTTGACTTGGATGCCATTGCCCTTGCAACCAGCGGTGCAGTTGGTTC
>CAYOGM010000071.1:0-13637 GCA_964403595.1 uncultured Acetatifactor sp.
GTTATTATTGAATTTTCAAGGTGCATAGGCACTTATTTAAGTGCGAAGTTTGAGTTAATAATATTAATAGAGATACCCCAAATATCTTTATCAATTGTCTTATTATGTTTTTTTCATCTTCACCCTCTGTAATTATATTTCAAATATACTCGGAAAATCAAAATACACATCTACTTGTTCCAACATAATCGCTGTTCCTGTTAATTTACCAAACAATTCATAACTTTTAGAAAGTCCTAACATATTTTGTTCTTCATATATATCCGCAATATCAAAATTATAATAATCTATTCTCTTCCTAAGATTTATTCATGTTTTTCTTCTTTCGGTCTGCCCTTTACAAAAAATACCACATATGTCAAAAGAACTATGGGGAAAACAAAAAATATCAAAATACCTGCAAGCTTTTCTTTAAAAGGCATTTCTTCCTCGCTGGAATCTACTGTACTATCTAAGGGACCATAATAACTGACTTCTATCATTTCACATCTTTCATCACAAAAGAACACTGCATCATAACGATAATGCCACTGCTCTTTCAAACGAGAACATCCCAGATAAAACTGCCCTTTCTCCTCCTCTGGCAAAAGCTTGTCCAAATAATCAATTCTCTCCCCCGGTATACACCGGGAATCCAAATACTTCTTGGAATCCTCAGAATAAATAGAAATATCACCTACAGGATCATATTTGCTATCAAAAGTTGATGTCTGATAATATGCTAACCGTTCTTGCTTTACCTTCTCATAATCCTCCTCTGAAAATGCCGCCTTATAACCTGATTTAAAAATCTGCTGACCTTCATAGACAAAATATTCTGTATCATGCATTGATTCCGGTATTTCCAGACAATAGGACGCTCTATAGGTATCATTCATAAAATCGTTATGCCGCCAGTACAACCGCCCAATATTGGGGCTGGCATCATCCCTCAATTCCGCATAAATTTTCTCCACAAACTTTCTTTGATATACCATTCAAATTTGTACATCCATATTTTCCATCTAGAGAATTAGTGTTGACCCCTTTATAAAAGAAGCCAACACCAAGACCCATCAATTATGTAAGCATATAAATAATCTACCCTCAGTAATTACTCATCAGGTAACTCCACACTAAATTCAATCATTTCACTTGTAGTATCGTTTACTACAATGCCCATATAAGAAACACCACTTGGAATCTCTGACCTAAGCACTATTACACCATAATACTCGTTTTGCCTTTCGGAATACAAAATAACTTCATCTATAATATTTGCACATTTAATTGTATTTTTCAAATCTACAAAGTTCAAATATTCTTCATTTTGTTGTTGATATATAATTTCTGTATTTAGGTTTTGTGCTTCTTTATAGTAAAAATCAATCCGATTTTCTAAACAGTCTTTGCTTTCCTCTTCAATGATAAGAGCATATGCCGTACCTCGCTCTCTCAGTTTTTGGTAACAAAATCCTTTGGAGAAAATAGTATTATCTGGTAGTTCTTTCATAAAGTAATTGCGTGGCGTATAAAAAAAATGATTTTCTAAAACATCATTATAATTTGAATAACTCCAATAAAAAGAACGTTCCCATGGGATATAATTTGAAACAAGCCCAAACCACATCACCCGAGTCCACCAAACAAATATTCCAATTAAAAAAAATAACATTATTGATTTAATTACCTTTTTCATTATTCCGCACCTTAGCATAATACTATTCTCCAAACTCGATATCAGATATCACCTCCAGTGCATCTTGACTATCTGACCATTTAAAATCTCCCTGTGTTTTACCATACAATTCATAACTTCTACATTTTCCAAGCAAATTTTGTTCTTCAAAAACATCTGCGTTTTCAAAATCATAATAGTCCGCCAAATAATACTTATATTCCATTGTGTACTCCTTTGTTTCAGGATCATATATACAGTGAAAAGTAGCTACTGCAATTGACATATTGAAGGTAGCAGCTGCTTCAAAATTAGCCAGACTGGTTAAAATATCATCCTTTTTAAATTTATCCAAATAGGCACAACCATCCCAATTTGTTGTTGGAGCTACAGCAAAATAAATCTCTGTGTTATGTTGGTTTAGTACAGATTTTGCAACTTTTGTTGCACTATAGAGATTTTGTTTAAAATTATCATATGCTGAATTATTCCTTTTATTAGATAATATACTATCAATATCAACATATTTCCTAGTACCCATTCCATCTATCCCCAACGAATCTCCACCAGTAGCATTAACATATGCTACAAGACATTCGTATGCCATAGCTAATCTATATTGAACTAAAAAATATAACGCTGACACATTTGTTGTTTCATAAAAAGCATGCATTTCAGGAGTAACTTCATCCAGTTTATGAGAAAACAAATTATACAATTCGTCTCGTCCCCGATAATATTGTTTATCATTCATAAAAACATATTCTTTTTGAGGGTCATCTGGATTTCCATACCATGCAAATTTGTTGCTTGCATACGAATAGGGCACATAATCCAACTTCTCCGTAATTACCGTTCCATCCTTATTCGGCGTACCATCTACAAAGATAAACTCATCCGTAAGTTCTTCATACAACGCCCCTTTAAAAATATAAAAAGTATATTCTTTACCACCAATAGTATATTTCACCTCTTCCGGCAAACCACCCATTTCCACAAAATCACTAACACCATCTTTATCCGTATCAGAATACCATGACTCTGTTCTTACTACCGTACCATTAGAAAGAAGCATTCCTTTCTCTTCAAACACATTCAGCAGTCCATCCCAATCATCATCCAGATAACGATTATCTAATAATTTTACACATACCTCATAACTATCAACATATTTTTCTCTATCAACTTCTGCCTTGCACCAGTTTGCTGTTTTTATACATTTTCCGGATGTACTTTTTGCCATTTTAGTCATATTAGGTCTTTCGCCATCCTTATGGAATTTAGTAATAAAATTAATGGAAATTCCCAATGAATTTGCTTTTCTCACCAAACGAGCATCATAATCCACATCTTCTGCACAAATAACATATAGCTGTTTCCGTATAATATTATGTTTCATACTTCCCAACTGATTGAGAAGATGCTCAAAAGCCGCTTCATATGTGTATTCTTTATTCTCATAATTCCCATTAATCATCCAGGCACCCCATTCATGATTAGAATACACAGCCTTATTCTGCCCATAAGCTATATTGGTTACTTTTCCCTCTTTTTTGTTATACAGTTTATCATCAAAATACAAATATGCTACGTCATAAACAAATTCCTGTTTATACACCACATTTCCGTAATCCAAATCAACCCCCATTGCATCCAGCCACTTCATAATATCCACCACCAACCATGTGGAAAAATGTGTGGTCTTGCAACTCAGTGTATTATTCTCCTTGTCAATCACGGTCTCTTCGTCCATGACCACATATTCGTCATTTTCCTCATCATACCACACAATTCGCAGATTGTCTTCCAGACTGTCTCCTAAAGCTGCCTCATCATAGGTAAATGTGATGGTCGCCTCCTCAAACTCCTGTGTAGTCTCGATGTCAACCGCTGCACCCACACGGCCTACCACATCCGTAGTGCGCATGTCCAGATTATATACATTGAAAATAGATACCTCATTATCGATATATCCGGCGCAGTCCATGGATACAGCTACCTCTGTGATTCCGGCAACCCGCTCCTGGTCGATTTCCTCCACTGCGGTCTGATATACAATCTCATCACCGTCCAGAATATCATCTCCATCCGTGTCAGGATTCAAAGGTTCATAGCCCATGATGACATCCTCGCCATCCCGCAGGCCGTCCTCATCAGTATCCTCCACCAAAGGATCGGTATGATACTTCAACACCTCATCGCCGTCATTCAGCTTATCGTTATCGTAATCCTCATACAAAGGCTCCGTTCCTGCCTTTATCTCCTCCAGATTGATGAGTCCGTCCTCATCCGGATCCTCCTGTCCGTCTAAAATACCATCCTCATCCGTATCTTCCAACGTGGGATTGGTTCCGGTCTTACCCATTTCATCCAAATCCTTTATCTTATCCCCATCGGTATCATCGCTCATAGGGTCCGTACCAAAAATAGTCTCTGTATAATTATCAATACCGTCACCATCCGTATCATCACGGTCTATATCTGTTGCATCTACGTTCTCCTGATTGAAGTTCATCATAGAGATAGCCGCTGTCAGTTCCTCACCGGATTTACATACCGCAGTTACAGAGATATCGTTATAACCAATCACAAAACCGATATCATTTATAGTCCAATTTGCCTGGGCAGAACATTCGCCCTTATCAACTACCATACCATTGATATCCGTTACAGTAAAGAGAATCTGTTTTACCTTCTCTTCGCAAGTCAATGTACCTGTCAGCTTTTCGATACAATCCTGTGTCAGATAGTAGTCCGCAACTTCATTGTAATCAAACTGTTCTGTATCAATCTTAAGGACCATTTCCTCTACATCGGAACCGCTCACATCTCCTCCGCTTATATCACCACTGCTAATATCAGAGCCGCTTACGTCTCCTCCGTCAGTAGTTCCCTGTTCACTATTGCCGCCACCAAGCGCAATCTGTTCCAGACGATAACCGGTAGGAATCTCCTCTGCAGGACACTGTACGGTGAATCCAATGCGCACTTCTGCTCCGGCAGCGATATTCTGATTATAGTCCATGTTCTGAATCAGATATCTGCCGTTCTCGTTGCTGACAATCTTACCACTCCACAAATCACTGATTTCGTGAGCACAGTCAAAGGACACAAACCAGTCCTCAATAGTCTTATCTGATACATTACGAATGCAGATTTCTCCATTATGTCCGTCATCCCATGCATTGGTAACCTGATAGGTAATCTCATAATCTGTTTCCTCTACATACTGTCTGGATGCAGGCAGTTCACAAATTGCCGGGAAATTACTGAATGCTCCATTTGCCGTAAATCCGAAGGAAACACTTTGTCCCGCAGCGATATCCTGATTCCACCCTAAATTTTTGAATACCATTGTATCTTCTGTATCAATCATCTGCACATTCCAGATATCCACGATTTCTTCCTGTACCGGAAATGCCACATGCCAGTTATCAATAGCTGTATCCGAGGTATTCTCCACCGTTACGGATGCAGTATAGCCATCTGCCCAAATATCAGTAAGGGAATAAACCACTTTGCATCTGTCCAGTTCCCATACCTTTTCTCTTGTCACGCCGTCCCATGCTGCCTCTGCAACCTGACTCTCCTCAGCCTGAACGGTTTGCATTGCCTGTAGGCTATGCATCCCTGAGCATTCTACAATCATTGTGCTTGCTAAAACTACGCACAATCCCTTTGTGATGCTCTGCTTCCATTTATTCCTCATCCTCTTATTCTCCTTTGCAACTTCTGTTCTTAGGTATTTACAACCTGTTATTTAAACCAACCTTCAATTAATCGCCATATATCAATAGCAATAATAGACATACTATCCCCTCTTTCTACTCTTTTTTCATTACTGTAATCCATAACAATAAAAAAAACAAACATCTTTGTACGAACGACATACTTTTTGTATGAACGACATACACAGACATTTGTTTTCTATATTTTTTCTATGTTTTACAGTATTATTTCAACCTGAAACCAATTATCTACAATACTATATTCTATACTGCCTTCATGCTTTTCAACAATTTCCTCTACATTTTTTAGTCCTAATCCATGTAAACTTTTATCTTCTTTGGTAGTTTTCAAATCACCGCCGGTTGCCTTATCTCTGCATGTATTTTTTACAGCAATAACGATATTTCCTTGAAAGTTTGATACACTTATATCTAACTTCCCTCCCATATCCCCCTTTTCCAATTCTTCTACTGCATTACTGAGCAAATTAGAAAATACGATACACAATTCATAAACTGAAACTCTGTCGGAGGGACTTATAGTTCCTTTCCATAACCACTCCACATTATGATTAATTGCTCTACTGTGCCACTCACTGATAATCGCATCCACCGCTGAAATCGTGGTGTATTTATCTACTCGGGATTCATCCAAAGACTGTTTCATTTGGCCTATATACTTTTTTAATTGAACCCATTCTTCATTGATGATCAAATTATCTAATGCAATCATATGTGCATTCATATCATGGTAGAGTTTTCTCCTCTTCTCATCTTCATATATTAACATATGGATATGTTTCTCCTGACCGGACAAAAACATTTTATACTTTTCATTTTCAATTTTATATTGAAAAGCTTTTTTCCATGTAATATGTTGCCATATACTTAATCCAATAAAGAAAATCGCCACCATTGCACTTACGACTGCAATCAATTCCTTGTTTTTATCAAGAACTTCTATTTCTCCTCTCAATAACCCTTGTGAAAATCCAACAATTAGAAAAATTCCAATGCTTCCCACAAGTACAACTACATACTGACCCAGAGTGAGTTCTACTTCTTCTGTATTCTTTTTCCTTATAACTTTTTCGTATAATAAAAAAACAACTATCGCTGTACATTCTGCAATCAATGTTAATCCTGTAGAATTACATACTTCCTCTTGTGTAATACCAAGCAAAGCGGCCAAACCATAAGAACCTAATGTATTAATCATACTTGTCAAAAAAAATACGACCGGATATAATAAAAAAACTTTCCACCGTTTGCTTTTTGTAATAATCAGTATTGCCAATAAACCGACAATCAATATACTTACATCTCCATATACCAGCCCCATTTGCATCAAAACAAATGTCTCTATCATACAGGCACAAATAATATCTGTCAGATATAAATACTTATTTTTAGTAAATGGAATCCTAAATATATATCTATATGCCAGATAATAATTTACCAACTCCACTAGAAAATAAATCATTTCTCCTACCATCTAATTATCCTATATCCTTTTCATAGCTTGCTCTTTTACAAATAATAAGTATTTTTCTTTTGCTTCCTTGGCAAACTGTCTACCTATAACAAGCTTTACTCCATTAATTAAAGTCACTGAATCAGAATGCCACTCTTTCACATTTAACATATTTATGAGATAAGACTTATGAATTCGAACCATTACTTGTTGTTCCAGTCTATTTTGCCATATTTTTAACTTATCATTTATTAATTTAGAATCCCTCATTGTATGCAAATAAGAATAGTTGCCGGCTGCTTCCAAATAATATATATCTTCCAAAGAAATATAGCAGGTTTTTGTTCCTTCTATATACGAAATCATTGTATTTTCTTTCATTTCTGAAATTGCAACTTGAATCCATTTTTCAATCTGAAACGATTCCACGGGCTTTCTGCCAAATCCTAAAGTTTTAATTCCAAAGGAATCCCATACCGCTTCTTCGTGATTTGATACAAAGACCACCCTCCATACTTTATTATTCCTCTCCAAATTACGAAGAACCTCTATACCATCTACATCCCCCATTTCCACATCAAGAAATAAAAGATGAATCGGCTGTACTTCTTCTTTAAAATAAGATAATAACTCTTCACCTGAGGAAAACTCAATTATATTATACACATTTACATTTTGAGAGAGAAAACTCTCACATAAATTTCTTAAATACTGTCTTTGTTCTTTTTCATCATCACAAATCGCCAAGCAAAACATTTCATCTTTCCCCATACAAATTTCAATATGATGCGTTGTTACAAGAGAACAATTTCTTATGATAATATAAATTATAATCCATTACATATTTTTATACAAGAAATAATTCTCCAAAGGATATCCGTACCTTACAGTTTATCCTTGCATGACTACATCTCCCTAATATATACAAGGGGTGCCCTGATTGAGCACCCCTTGCTTATCTCTCATATTATTCTGTAATAACCACCTTTTCCATTGTCTCGGCCACGTCCACAATCTCCGGTCCGGGAGCAAAAGCCTCCGTATTATCCGCCACTTCCATAGGATCCTCGCATACCTGCTGCTCTTCGTCATCATCCCAGAGAGAATCATGCTCCTCTCTCTCCTTTTCGCGAACCATGGAACCGATGTTCTTGGCTGCCTGGTACATTTCCATGCTAAACTCCATGAGCTTTTTCTCGTCTGTTGCAGGCACAATATCACCCTTCATGAGCCGCCTTGCAACCTCCATAATTTTGCCAAGGTCCTCTACATAATCCTCCATGGCCTCGCCCTGTTGCTCGGCAGAAACCATATTGGCAATGGCAGACCACTGCTCCGTGAGCTTCTCCATATAATCCCTATACTCATTTTGTTTCTCATCCACAGCCTGTATGGTCAGCTCCAAAATCGCCGCCTCATTGACATAAATATTCTTCCCGTCGGGCGTGGTATTCATCTTCTGCTCCAGCTCCTTCTTCTGCTTGGAAAGAACCAGCTGCTGCTCCCGATAAGATTGAATCTGTGAACGATAAAGTTGCCTTGCCTCTGAAATTTTCATATTAACACATCCTTATGTTTAGTAGCTACATCCTTGTATCTATTGAGTATATCGGCATTTATTCAAAGAACTTTATAGCTCCACCACTCTGTCAAACTCCCCTTGTGCTGTATTCCTGTGGGTAACCATAAGCACCACCTTGTCCTTCATTAATTCAGCAATGGCTTTGTTCACTGCCTTCTCGCTGTGAACATCCAGCGCAGAGGAAGGCTCATCCATCAGAAGAATGGGGGAATCCTTCAAAAATGCCCTTGCTATGGCAATGCGCTGTCTCTGTCCAACAGACAGATTTTTACCTCCGGCTTTCAAAACCGTATCGTATCCATCCGGCAGAGCACTGATAAATTCATGAGCATATGCCATTTTTGCAGCAGTTATAATTTGCTCCTCCACATATTTCTTGCCCATACCGCCCATAGCAATATTTTCTCTAATCGTTCCCTCAAAGAGATAACTCCTTTGAGGAATATAAGTAATCAGCCGGCGCAGGGCGGACAGCGAATACCCGCTTATCTCCCGGCCATACAACTTGATAGAACCTTTTTCCTGCGGATAAAATCCCAATAAAAGCTTCAACATAGTACTCTTGCCACAACCGGACCCTCCCATGAGCATAACCTTTTCTCCCTCCTTAAGTCGAAGGGAAAAATCCTCAAACACAGTCCGTTCCCCATGATAGGAAAAAGCAAGCTCCTTCACTTCAATAGGGGCAGAAGCTATTTGCTTAGGAGCCACAAGTCTTTGTTGCTCCTGAATAACATTTTTTGCTTGCTCTAGGTCGTACTCTCCCAAGCACTCTTCACAATCCAACTCCAGGAAATCAAACACACGCCCTGCCTTCACCAAAGAGGCCGAAAGGGTAGTCAAGGCGGAACCAAAGCTTTGTACCATGGTGCTGACACCCATCTGCAAAGACACAATGGCCATGACCGTTCCATAATCCAGCAGCCCTGCAGATACCAGACAGGCACCCACGCCCATAGTACCAAAGCTTGCCAAAATCCCCAGGAAAAACGTCACCATCTCAAGCTTTGCCGCCTTACCGGCTCTTGCCTTCTCATCCTGCAAAACCCTTTCATTTTCACAATAAAAATGGTCGGACACAATGGACGCACCACGATACATCCTAAGCTCTGTAAAACCGGTTAAAATATCGCTGAGCCGGGTAGTAAGACGAGACACTTTATTCTGAATCTCTTTGTCGGTCTCCTTAATCTGCCGATTAATCCGAACCGAGAAAAACACCGTCACCAAACAAAAACCCACAGACACCAGCATAAGGAGCGGACTGTACACATACATGGCAAGGACAGATGTGACACCGTTTACCAACCTGCCGAACACCCAGAAAACGTGAGAAAAATAAGAATCCTTCAATGAATTGGCATCCCAGTTCAAGGTCTTTAAAGCCTCACCACTGTGATGGGTTTCATAATAATTCATATCCAATTTCATCAATTTTTCAAATAGTTTAATTTTTATGTCAAAAACAATTTTTCGAACAATTCTGATTTGAAAATATCTCCGGTAAGGAGCCAGACAATTCAACACCACCAAGACAATACATACTACCACTGCCCTTTGGAACAGTTCCACATCTCTATATTCCAATGCGTTGAAAATCAACTTGTTCATATACGGATAAGCAACGGTCAGTCCCGCAGAAGTTACCAGCGTCATAATAAATACCGTCCAATAGGACAGCTTGTATTTCCCTATGTAGGAAAAGTATCTCTTTAATTCCTTCATGAATCGGCACCTCCCTGCTTATATTCATTGTACATATGAAAATATTTCCCCTTAGCCTGCATAAGCTCCTCATGGGTCCCGGACTCCACAATCCGCCCCTCCTCCAGCACGATGATTTCATCATAGTCCACAATGGTATTCAAGCGATGAGCAACAGTAATCAAGGTCTTATTTGCAGAAATCGCAAGTATTGTCTCGTTCACATATTTTTCCGTTTCTTCATCCAATGCAGAAGTGGGCTCGTCCAACAAAATAACCGGCGCATCCTTCAAAATCGCCCGTGCAATGGCGATTCTCTGCCTCTGCCCACCGGACAGATTACTCCCCCGCTCCTCCAAAAACGTATCATAGCCTTCCGGCATATTCATAATAAAATCATGACAACCGGCTTGCTTTGCAGCCTCTACAATCTCCTCCCTGTCTGCTTCCGGTCTGCCCATGCGGATATTATCCAGCACACTCATGGGAAATATCACCGCCTCCTGGGAAATTAATGCAAGCTGATTACGGATATCTTCCGGATTTATCTGAGAAAAAGGATGCCCATAAAAGCTGATATTGCCACTGTCCGCCTCATTCTGCCTGCACATCAGCTTCATAATGGTGCTTTTACCGCTTCCGCTTTTTCCCACCAAAGCAACCTTTTTGCCCTCTTCAACAAATAAGTTGAAATGCTCCAGAATGTTGTTGGAAGCTTCGTGATTGCAGATTTTCGGTTTAGCGCTATCATTGATTTGGTTTGAATACGCAAAAGATACATTTTGAAACTCAAAAACGGTTTTTGAAGTCTTTTGAAGCTCCACAGGCTTCTCATTTTCACACTCCGCAGGCATGTCTAAAATCTCAAACACACGATTCGCGGATATCATTGCCATCTGTGTCCGTACCACCAGCTGATACGCATACACCAAAGGCTCGTTTATCTTCTCGATACCACTGATAAATGCCACCAAAATTCCAATGGACAACTCCCCCTGTAATGCCAGCCAGCCGCCCGCACACAGAGCAATGGCGGTGGGTGCCTCCCGTATAAGAGCCGACAAAGGCTCAATATTGTACTGCCACAAATCATTTTTGTTGGAAATGTCCAGAGTCTCCTTCAGTGCCCCATAATACTTGCTCTGCATTTTCCCTTGCAAATTATAGGACTTAATCACATCCGCCCCGTCAAAGGCCTCCTGAATATGATTGTTGGTCAGCCCCAGTTTCCTCACATACTCCTTTTGCGCCTTTTTTACAGGATTCAAAAGCTTAATGCTCAGAGGCACCATCACCACAAGAGGACCCAGACACACCAGCGCCAGCACCGGATTCATAGAAAATAGGTAAAACGCAAAAACAACTACTACGATGGGCACATACAGACAATCCTTAAAGTAAGTCTGCATATATCCTGCTATGGTGGACACGTCGGAGGACAAGCGCTCCATGATATCTCCAAAATTCTGTTTTGCCATAAAGTCCGGGGCAATCCTCATCATGTGAGCCATCAAATCCCGGCGCATATCCCTAAGAATTCCTGCCCCAAACACGCCGGTCATGCGAACCACCAGATAATTAGCCAGCATACCCACTAAAATAACCACTACCGCTTTGACTGCCACAATCCACAAACTTGTGTCCAAAATTCCTGCTACCGCCAAGTCAATCATCTGCTTTAACAAGTCCACAATGTACACATTTGCTACCGAGCAACCCACCCCGGACAAAAGTATCAATACAATCTGCAACCAATAAGACTTTGCATACCCGATAATCCGCTTCATACTTTACATCTCCTCTCACATTTGCTATACTTTCTACAGTTTATCAACAGAGAAAAGTTATAACAATTGCAGATATGCACGATTTTAATATACTATTTGCAGAGTTATGCACATTTTGTTGCAGAAAGTGTTATAGATGGGTTATAAATAGTTTAGATTGCTATACGATAATTCAGATAAGAGATTATACGCAAAGGAGTTTTCCCATGCCTCAGCAGGACCGCCATAAAAAACGCATCATTCCAATTGAATTTGACTTCTATGATAATCTTGAATCCCTGCCGGTGCAGGGACGTTGCTCGGTTGTTTTGATTACCTGCGGCTCTGCCACAATCAAAATAAACAGCCACATCCGCCAGCTGAATTCCCCCTGCGCGCTGTGCCTGTCCCAATATGATACGGTGGAGCTGATTCATGCCGAGAATCTCAGCGCCAAGTCCTTTCATTTTGACCCCTGGTACATCAAGGCCTGCCTTTGCTTTGACAATCTGGAGGACTCCGTGGAGATTGACCCCCAATACACCTATGACCGTGTTAAACTCTACATGTTTACCAAGCATACGGAGACTTTTCAGGGAATTATTACCCTCACTCCCCAAAGCTATATTCATATCAACGAACTGATGCTGATGATTGGGGCAGAGACCTTTTCCCAAAGTGACGGATTCTGGACCTGCCGAATCCGCAGAATGCTCTTGCAGCTTTTGAACAGTCTTTATGATATCTTTGTAGACCAGCGGAAACTCAAATTTTTCGACGCTCCCGAAAGCTACAACCCAGCTACTGTTTGTGCAGAATACATTCATAATCACTATGCAGAAAACATCTCACTCGGCATGCTCTGCGAGCTGGTAAACCTAAACCGCACCTCCCTGAACCAGAAATTCAAGGCACAATTCTCATGCACCTGCATGGAATACCTGCTGAACTATCGACTGAAGATATCTCAGGAGCTTCTGTCCAACAGTAACATGAAAATCCATGAAATCGCGGAAAACTGCGGTTTCAAGTACGATACCTATTTCATTCGCCAGTTTACCCAAAAGTTGGGAATCTCCCCTGCGGCATACCGGAAAAATCCCCTGGAGTATTCGGCTTATGATGGGCAGAAGATACGGAAACTATAGAACTTTTGTGCTATGTATCGCTATAATGATATCTACAGGCAAGAATATATACATTCTCTCCATTAATCTTGTATATGAGTCTATCTTTGTCATTGATACGCCTGCTCCAAAATCCAGCTAAATTTCCAATCAATGGTTCAGGCTTTCCAATACCTTCATTACCATTTCGGCAGATATCTTCAGTCAGATTGTTTATTTTTCTCAGAGTCTTCCTATCTTCTGTCTGCCAATAAACGTAGTCCTTCCATCCGTTCTCGGTGAATACTTTATTCATCTGCTCCCACCTCTGCAAGATTATGAGTTGAAAAATTTCCTTTTTCTAACTGTGCCTTAGATTCCATTAACCAATCATAATTTGCCTTGTTACCCATTACATAAACATTTTCCATCAAATTATTGTAGGATTCCTCAGACATCATGACCACATTCTTGTTCTCTTTCCTCGTAACAATCATTGTTTCGTAGTCATCAGTAACCTTATCCATGTAGGTTTTCATATTATCACGAAGATTTGTATAATTCACAGCTAACATAATATTCGCCTCCCCATTAAACGTACAGTTTTCTGTACGTCAAGT
>CAYOGM010000072.1:0-1760 GCA_964403595.1 uncultured Acetatifactor sp.
GAAATCTTACAAAGTGCGAATATACAACCTAACACTTCATCATTTTCTTCATATACATATCCGACAAATCTTTTCTGTCTCTGCAATATCCTTTTCAATCAGCGGACACATACTGTCTTTGTATTTTGACAAATCAGCATTTCTCAAATGCGGTAATATCATCGGAATGTACTGTGGTTTTGCCACTCCTACTTGTGCAAGTGCCTTAATACATTGTCTGGCAGTAATTGGCTTTTCATCTGTAATATGAGAGAGATAATCCTCGATGATTGCGTCAAAACGATTCTCATCGTCCCACTAAAAACTCCCAACCGATTATTCATTCCCCTGTCCATTCACATTCAGAGAAAAATCACTTCTGTCCAGCGAGAAATTCAAATTGTAGTAAGGGTCTCCTGCCTCCAAAACCGTCTTCCACTTCTCCCGGAACTTCTCAGACTCCCGATTATAGCGTTCCGCCTTCTCACCATTATCATCCAGCCCTCTGGACACAGACTCGTGATGGAACAGCTCCGCAAAAGGAGTGAACACATTCAAAAGCCCTTTTTCTCTCAGCTTCAGACACAAATCCACATCATTCAAGGAGATGGCAAAACCTTCCTCCAAACCTCCTACTGCATCAAACAGGCTCTTTTTCACCATAAGGCAGGCACCTGTCACGGCACTGACATTCTGAGCATAGCAAAGTCGTCCCATATAACCCAGATTCTGCCTGGACTGCTTGTAATGGGTATGACCTGCGGTGCGATGTGCGCCCAGACCAATTACCACGCCGGCATGCTGAATGGTGCGGTCGCCATAATAAAGCTTGGCTCCCACGGCACCCACGTCCTCACGCTGAGCGTACATGAGAAGCTCCTCCATCCAGTTGACGGTGATGACCTCTGTGTCATTATTTAAGAGCAAAATATAGTCGCCGGAGGCATGCTTTACCCCTAGATTGTTCACTGCTGAATAGTTAAATGCGCCCTCAAAACGCACCACGGAAATCTTGCCATCCGGGCTGGTGCAAACGTCTGCAGCCCCAGCTTTCCTACCTTCCTTGGAAGACTTCCCGCCCTTGGCACCCCCAACTCCCCCGACAGGGTATTCACACTCCAACAATTCCCCATAATACTTGAAAATCTCATCCGTCTCGCTGTTATTTTCCACAATAATAATCTCGTAATTATCATAAGTTGACTTCTCACGGATGGAAGTCACACAGCGGCGCAAATCCTCCACATGGTCCTTATTGGGAATGACAATGCTAATCTTCGGTGTTCCGATAATCTCATAGCGGATGCGGAAAATAGTCTCAAAGGCTCTGGTACTTGTAATCTGGAAATGATCATAGCCATGATTTCGCAAATGTTCTGCCACAGCTCCCTTGGCAGCCGCAATAGCATAGGGCTTGGCATCAATGCCGGAAGCCACACTGCCCGCATGGGAACGCCAATAATACATCAGCTTGGGCACATGGACGATGCATTTTGCATTGTCCGTCAGACGCAGAATCATATCATGGTCCTGGCTGCCGTCAAACTTGGTGCGGAACAACTCCCCACCCTCCAGAAGTTCTCTAGCGAACACACTGAAATGACAGATATAGTTGTTGGCACGCAGATTGTCCGGCGCATAGTCCGGCTTAAAATGCATGGTCAGCATCTTGTTGATATCCGTCCCCTTAAAGGTGGTCTCGTCACAATAAATATAGTCTGCACCCTTCTCATTAATGGCCTTCACATACTCAAAAAGCACGGAAGGATGCAGAATATCAT
>CAYOGM010000072.1:1770-13521 GCA_964403595.1 uncultured Acetatifactor sp.
CACCAGTGGCCAGCTCCAGACAGGCATTGGTGTTACCGGAGATACCCATATTTTTCTCCAGCTTTTTGTATACGATACGACCACCTGACTTCTCTGCATATTCCTTGCAGATTTCGCCCATGTAGGCATGTTCATCATCAGAACCGTCCGCCAGACAAAGCTCCCAATTCTGATAAGTCTGATTCATCACAGACTCCAGCATCTCGATTTGAAACTCACGCTTATTGTTCCAAAGGGGCACCAGAATACTGATTTTCACCATGCGGGGAAAAACCGTCTCCCGCTCAAGCTTCGCACGTTCTTCATCGGGAAAACTGTCCGTACCGTAGCTTTTCATCACAGCACGCTCTCTCTTTTTGTAGTCCAGCTTATGAAAAATACCACGAATCCCACCACAATTGCGCACTCTGTCCAGCTGTCTGATAAACCAATGCATCACATTGCGCAAAGGCTTTGACAGCTTCCACAAGGGATTATTTTTGATACGATTCAACTTCCAAGTCAGCTCCTCATTAGCCGATTCCAAATCCGCAATGCGCCCTGCCAGCTCCGCACATTTTAAATGCTCCCGTTGGTACTCCTCCTGCCATGAAATTTCAGCGTTTTCTACAGGCCCTTCCATATCTTGTTTCAACGTACTCTTCTCTTTTGTATCTACCGTTTCCTTATCTGTCTTAGCTTTGTCTGTCATACTTCCACCATCCGATTACTCCAATTAATTAATCCCGTGCCATTTACACGGTTATGGGCCATCATACCCAGCCGATAGCTTCCGGCAGGCAATGCCCCCTCCTCCCACTCCAGGCAGAACCCACAGAGTCCCACATTGGTCTGGTCGGGCATATTTTCTATCAAATCAGGGCGATACTGCTCCTCCAAGTCTACCTGATAACAATCTCCCTCTTGTGGCCTGAGCAATAACGCCTTTGAATAACACGCGTTATTATCTCCCAAAACAACACACCATCCTGTCATTTTCTGCATACCTTCTTGTTTTACAACAGATTCAATCCGCACCATAAGACAGGCATCCTCACGACATTTGAGCATTTCCCTGTCATCTGCCGGAACAAAGCCCTTCCCTGCGCCATTCGCCACCTGCTGTATAGTGTTTTTGCCCTGCTCATATGCCGGACGAATCCTTGTATCCAGCCCCTCTCTGTTCAGATAAACCGAATAATAAGGGTCCTTACCTTCCAGCCCGGTATGCCGGTTATATAATTTCGCCCGCTCGGCAAGAAGCCTTGCCAGCTTCTCCTTGGACTCGTCATCGCCGCGACTGTAGGACTCATCATGATACGCATACCAGTCACACTCACAAACATTCTCATAGCCAAGCTCATACAAGGTAAAACACAAATCCACATCATTAAAGGCCACTGCCAGCTCCTCTGCAAAGCCTCCGGCCTCCATAAACTTGCTTTTCTCCACCATAAGACATGCCGCAGTCACCGCCAAAGCATTGTGTCGTCCGCGACCTATCCCAAAATAATATTCCTCATCATCCTTGCAAAACTGCAGCTTGTGTACCGGCCCCATGGGAAGATTGGTAATGCCCGCATGCTGAATCCGCTTGCATTCTTCCTCGCCGGGATACAAAAGCTTTAATCCTACTGCACCGGTAAACGGTCTTAACGCCAGCGAGGTCATTCTCTCCAAAGTTCCCTGACAAGTAAGAGTAACATCGTCATTCAAAAACAATAAAAAATCTCCGGAAGACTTTTTAACGCCCAGATTACACATTTTAGAAAAATTAAATTTCTGTTCATCATAATGATAAAGAATGCGTTTGAGCCCTGTACTTCCCGACTGGCGAAGCCCATGAAGCAATTTTTCTATCTGTCGGCGGTTATCCGGCGCAGAGCCGTTATCTATCACAATAATTTCATACCAAAACTCGTTCTTTGCGCTACCTCTCCCGGCATTTCCGTCAACCGATGCACAAGTGCTGTCCATAACACTTCCAATGCATTTCTCCAAAAGCTGAGGATTGTCCTTTGATGGAATGATTACCGAAACCAGCACTCCTGCCGGTGCCTTTTTGCCTGCCGGCCTCTCTTCCTCATAGGCCATCCACGCATCCCGGCCCGCTTCACTCTCATTATGAAACAAAATCCGGGGAATGTGTAGAATCCGCTCTCTTCCAAGAGCCTTTTCATAACCTCCTGCCAGCTCCACCGACTGTTTCACCAGCTGTTGACATTCCTCCTTAGAACACATCCCACAGTCCGCCAGCTCCCACTTCTTTACAAGCTCTGCACCCTGCTCCTTCAGCCAGCTCTTCCGGACTGCCACCAGTCCTCCAAAATAAAATTTTTCATCCAACAAATCCGGTGACCAATCCGGCTTAAAATAAGGTGCTGTTCTGTCCTTGCCCTTGCTCCAGACATCCTCATCCCCATAAAAAAGAACCGCCCTGTGATACTTGGAGAAATATTCACTAATCCACTCCCTTGCTGCCGCAGACAGACTTCCATGAGGATTGCAGACCAGATGAAATCCATCCTCCTTAGCGTCTTTCGAAGGCGCAACAACTCCTGCCTCCTCCCCTGTTATCCATGCGTGGTAGGAACATACTCTACGTTCCAGTTCTTTTTCGTAACTAGCGTTATTTTTATTGATAAGTGCCGTTTTTACGAGCTGTTTTAAACCCATTCTTCTCCCTCTTTGCCAGGAATTAAATCTTGATTAAATCCTAGATTAGTTTTTTCACTGCCCCTGCCATATCCTGCGCCATAGCCAAGGGAATTCTCACCACTTCCATGCGGGTATACAAAATGTTTTCTGCTTTCCGTGGAAGCAATTGTAAATCAATATTGATATTTGGATCTGTTGTGGGGAACACAATACTGGGCTGATACAAATCACCTTCCTGCTTATCCGGCTTACAGATTCTGCCATTGACCAAGAGAACCTTTCGTTTCTCCAAGGGCACTCTCTCCCCATTGAAGGTCATCTCCAAAATCTTCACCATACAGGAATCAAACGCCGGATCAATACGAAGAATATGCACATTACCATCCACCGAAAGCTCCATCTCAATAAGCTGTTCGCCCTGATAAGCCTCTCTCACAAAATAGGATTCCTCCTCCTTACAGCCCTCTCCCTTGTCCTCATAAATCTGGACACGGTTCACGCTTTCAGAATCCTGATACCGCTCAATCCACTTTTGGGGCACCATACACCGATAGCCAATATTATCACGCATCTGTGCCATAGACATACGATTGCCGGTGACAAATTTCTGGAAATCCCTCTCCTGCTCCCGGAAGTTTTCTGCATCCTTTTCTGTAATCTCAAGCTCTCCCAGAATCAAATCGAGATTTAATTTGTTGCGGTTTTCATCCTCCAGCAGATAACAGTAAATTGCTCTAAACGCCAATTCCTTGGTATCAATAGGCTTGCCGAAGGTCCACTCATAATCAATCAGTGTCCACCTGTCGCCTTCCACCAGTATATTCGAGAAAATCAAGTCAAAATCTGCCACCTCGAAGCTGGCATTATAGCCGATTCGCTCCACATACTCCTTAAAATACTTGTGGAAACCGTCCAAATCCTCATTTTCCAGACACTGGTCCATAAGCTCCGATAAAGAAACACCCGTTACGAAATCAAACTCTGCATACAACAAAGCTTCCTCTTCTACCAGTGTACAATGGTTAATCTCCAAATTCCCGCCATCATACTTCTGCACCAGCTGCTCATAGGCATATCCCATGCCTCGCACATGGTCTGCCGCAGCCTCTGTCAGAGGATATTTGCGCACATATTTTTTCCCTGATGCATCCATGCCAATCTCCGTGCGGATAGCATACTCTGCTGCTCTGTCATTAGAATACTTGGCATAGTTCACCTCAAAACCTGCCCCCAGCACTGCCACATAAGAATTGGCAAACACCGAAAACAATTCTTCCTCCACCACACCGTCAAAAGCGGCCTTCTCGGAGAACAAAAGCATTCTGTCTCTGTCAAAATTACGCAGATTATTGGTCAATTCACCTTTGCCGGGCAGATAATCATCGCTATAAAGAGTAGTCATGAATTTATAATCCGGATAGGGATAATAAAAATGATATTCCTCTACTCCACATTCTTTAAAAATCTTCTCCAATCCGCCACGCCCAAAGGTTCTCACCCCGCCGCCGGCCTCATAATTCTCAATTCCGGAGAAATAAGTCCCCAGATGGTCTTCCTTACATCCGGCAAAATATTTCATACCATATTTGTTCTCAATGGCAATGATAATTCTTCCATCCTTCTTCAGGTGAGGCACAAGAATCCGAAGGAAATCTGCATAGGGCGTACTACCACCAATATAGCTTTTGCCGTACTCAAACACACCAATCAGACAGATATAGTCATAATCATCCGGCAAAGTGGGCTCGATATCCTTAAAATTACCCACATGAATAGTCACATTATCGCACTCCGCATGACGATAGGCATTGATTAAGCTACGCTTTTTGGACAAATCCACACAGGTTACACTGCCGGCCTTTCTAGCCAAAGCTCCGGTGATAGCACCGCATCCACTGCCCACCTCAAGAACCTTGGCATCCTTGTCCATAGGAATCCATTCTACAATATTTTCCCGCAGAGGCGACAGATGGTACAAAATGGGCCAGCTTGCACGCTTCTCTATCTCTCCCGCATACTCCACCGGAGACATATCCCGTACAATCTGTAAAATCTCATCCTCCACCACACCATCGCAATAAAAGTCTTCACCCGGATACTTGCTGTAATCCAGTGTTACTTTTCCAATTTTCTCCATACTATAACCGTGTCCCTTCCACATAATGTGAAGATTTATTTTTCACACTAATCTCCATCACTTATGATTTCATTCAGAATCCGTCACCTTCACAACAGAATCCATATCATAATAACCAACCGTATTCTTATCCGAAACAACAGTAACATTCAATGCATCATACAATCTGTGATACACCTCAAAAATATCACCATTGTAGCCTGTTACCCCAAAGGATAACAGATACTCACCGCCTTGAAGAGACATTTTCTGAGTAAAGGTAACATCCTTCACCTGCCCGGGCTTTCCAGGCTCCAAGAAAGCCTTCTCTATCATGGAATTGGTACCGGTAATCTCCGTACCATGCACATTTTTTACCGAAAAAGCAAAAATTGGTGCCGGCAACGCATCCCCAAACCGTACCTTCATGTGTACTGTAAACTCAGCCCCCTTAATAACCGCCGTAGTTCGCACACCATTGTCATCCGTAATATAATACTCTATAATCTCTGCCTGCTTCGTACCATACTCTAACGCCTTAGGATTCAGCCCTTCTGCTGCAGCGCGAATCTGAACATCCTCCACCAGATTCTCATTCCCCTCTTCCGGAATCTCATACTGCCCTACCAACACACGCTTGTAAGCATCAATCATCTCCTTGGGACTACCCTCCCCTAAGAGATTGCCCTTATTCAACAAATACACCCTGTCACAGTACTTACTAATGCTACTCAAATCATGACTTACGAAAATGATGGTCTTCCCCATCTCCTTAAATTCTTCGAACTTATGATAGCATTTTGCCTGGAAAAACACATCTCCCACAGACAACGCCTCATCCACAATCAAAATTTCCGGCTCAATATTGATGGCCACAGCAAATGCAAGACGCACAAACATACCACTGGAATAAGTCTTGGCCGGCTGATACACATAGTCTCCGATATCTGCAAATTCCAGAATTGCCGGCAGTTTCTCATCGATTTCCTTCTCCGAAAATCCCATCATGGTACCATTCAGATATACATTTTCAATACCATTGTATTCCATATTAAAACCTGCACCCAGCTCCAAAAGTGCAGAAATGCGACCATCCACCACAACCTCACCCTCCGTTGGGTTCAGCACTCCGGTAATGATTTTCAATATAGTTGACTTGCCGGAACCATTGGTGCCGATAATTCCAACCGTCTCGCCACGGCGAATATCCATACTCACACCATTTAACGCATAGTGCACCTTATGGGATTTCTTGCCAAAGCCCAGAGCCTCCTTTACACGGTCCCCGGGCTTATCATACAATTTATATATTTTGCGTACATCCTTCACCGCAATTGCAATTTCATTCTGCTTTGTCATAATTTCCTCGTACTTAATCTATTAATTTGTGACAGTCTTGCAGACAATCTCATCCTTATCATACCATGTCGCAAGAGCTACGTTGGACTCATCATCAGGATTGTCACTCAAATCTCCCATGCACAAAAACCATGGCTGCCAGACATAGGGTTCTACAGTGACCGTTCTCTCATCACTTTTAAAAATTTCAACCCTATCCAGATATTCCTGATAAAAATTGTATGCTTCCCCGGTGTGTACGTAATAGTATGCCCCATAGGAGGAAAAGCTCCCCGCCTGATTAGGCTCTGCGTGAAATACCATCAACATTGCCACAGCAATCACACCATAATACCACCATTTGCACATATTTCCCTGAAGCTGCCCCTTATGCCTGGACAACCAACCACACCAATAAACCAAATTCAATATCAGAAGCAACTGCCAGGTCAGTTTCACCGCATTTAATGTACGAGCCAGCCCCCCATGGCCCAGAGAATACAGACTGGGTGTAAAACCTGTAGCATACAAACACAGTGACCATGCTGTAATTACCCACGGCTTCTCAAAAGAAAAAGATACCCTCTTCACCATATGCCACACAAGTGGAGCCATCAGCGCCAGAAAAAGTAATGTCATCCATCCGGTAAACTCCCATGCATGCGTGGCTGCCTCTCGAAAGGAACCAAGCACCGATTCTACCGGAGATAAGCCCCATCCCTCAAAGCTTCTGGCACGCTTGTCATTTCCCGGCGCCGATATATTCAGATAAAAGCCACCTATATAAACAGCTACTATAGGCAAAAGAGCATACACCTGCCTGCGACGATTCCAAAAGCCCAAGGCCACGATACTGAGAAGTACCAGAAGCCCCTGCAGAGATGTCACCAGATTACCGCCTGCCGTAATAAATGCCACCACCATGGCAGCTACTGCCAAAAGATATCTTTTTACATGTTTTTCTGCATAAATTACCTGCACAGTCAAAGCTAGCATGAGCATACAAAAACCATGCATACCTACATAATGAATGCCTCCATTATACCAGTAAAAGCCTTCTCTGGCCGTATGAATCATCAACACAGCCAAAGCCGAACTCACTGCCGCAACCCCCAGCGCATGCTGCCAATCCGTCTTAATCACCGTTCGTAAAAGTGAATATACCAGCACCCCCACACATAATGTAATAAACAAAATTAAAAATATAGGGCCAAAATGATAATATTCCTCACCCCAGATTCCGGGCATCATTGTCATAAAAAAGATAGAACTATAAGTTCCCTGCCATGCATACCATGAAGTCCTTATGCAGTCCCAGGTTCCCTTCAACGCATTAATCAATGTAGCCTTCTGAAGCATGGCATCCCGTGCATAACGGCCATATACATAGTCATCATACCAGGGAACGGCATACTCTGCCAAACGAAGAAGCGGCAACAATAATACCACCAATAACAGCACTGCTCCACAAGAATATACCATCGGCGAAGGACGCCAGCTTGCAAATTTCTTTAATTTAGCCTTCATATCACATTTCCCTACAACACATCTGCAAAATGCACTTTCAGACGCTTAAACACAAGCGCACCAATTCCAAAAAACACCACAGTCACAATCCAGAAATACATGGTCGAAAAAATATCTTCAAAAAACCACTGTTGTCCATAGACAGCACTCCGATAGCCATTCACAATGTATACCAACGGATTCAGCTTCAAAACAGTAACAAACCGACTATCTGTAAGAGTGTTGATATCCCACAAAATAGGAGTTGCCCACATACCGATTTGCAAGGCAATATTGATTATCTGCGCCAAATCCTTAAAGAAAACCACCACTGCACAGGTTGTGTAGCACAGGGCCAGCACGAAAACAAAAAGACAGGCACTGTAATACACCAGCTGAATTGTATAGATACTTGGATAATATCCGTACACAGCTGCCACTACCAAAAGTACGCAGACAAAGAAAACGTGAATAAACGTAGCTGCTATAATCTTAATAATGGGCAGAATACTAATTTTAAAAACAACCTTTTTCACCAGATAATCATATTCTCTGAGCGCATTGGTTCCCTGATTGAGAGCCTCACTAAAGAAAAACCATGGCACGAGCCCCGCAGTCAGAAACAGCACAAAAGGCACGTCCGCCGCAGTGCGGCTGGCGTTGCCTCCCATGATAACATCAAATACCACATAATACATGCCCACCGTTACCACCGGCTGAGCCATGGCCCAAAAGGCCCCCAGATAGGAGCCTGCATAACGCTTCTTAAAGTCATTTTTGGCCAGCTTCCATATTAAATGTCTGCTCTGCCAAAGCTCCAACAGAAGCACCGGAAAAAATCGCATTCCGGCCTTTTTACTGTTATTCATAAACCAATTTACCTCACTTGCTTTCCAGATATTCCTTCAAACCGCCCCACTTGGTATCCTTCTCAGACAAAAGAAGCTGCATATCCTCAGCAATAGGCCATTGCACACCAATCTCAGGATCATCATAGCGCAATCCACCCTCATCACCGGGATGATAATAGTCAGAGCACTTATAACAGAATTCTGCATAATCAGATAATACAAGAAAACCATGTGCAAAATTCTTAGGAATGAAGAACTGTTTCTTGTTCTCCTCGGACAAAACCACACCAAACCACTTACCAAAGGTAGGAGAACCTTCTCTCAAATCCACTGCCACATCAAAAACCTCACCCTTAATGACACGAACCAGCTTGTCCTGAGGGAATTCCTTCTGAAAATGCAGTCCTCTTAACACACCCCTTGTTGATGCAGACTGATTGTCCTGAACAAATACCTCCGGAATACCTGCTGCCTTATAATCCTCATACTGATAGGTTTCCATAAAATACCCTCTGGCATCACCGAACACCTTGGGTGTAATTATTTTTAATCCTTCAATTTCACATGTTTCAACTGTTATCTGTCCCATTATTTATCCTTTCCAATCCTATAAAACTACCATATTAGCAGCTTTAAAGACCTACTCATACATAATATTCATATCAACATTGCCTTCGATACCATCAATCCGGCCCTTGGAGCTGTACTGCCACATACGGTAGTAACCCTGATACAAAGGCACACTTCGATACTCTGCAAGCCATATGTAATAATCCTCCAGTTTCTCTGTATGAAGATTATTATTATACCAGTTGCGGCTGGCATAAATACCTGCCTCATATCCTGCATTCTCAATCGTACGACAGAACGCCTCGCAGACCAAAGTTCTTGTATCTACATCCAGTCCGTCCGCACGGCCATTACCGCCAGCCCCTTCCGTGTCAATAAATATCGGATAGGTAATCTCATATTCCTGCACCCAGCGAAGTACCGCGGATGCTTCCTCCACAGCCTCCACCTCATTGGTTGCCTGCGTGAAGAAATACACACCCACCGGAATTCCCGATTTGGCCGCCCCCTTCATATTAGTGTCAAAATACACATCCTGCACCAGACTTCCCGTGACGGAACCACGGTATCCGGCACGAATAATGGCAAATTCCACTCCGGCATTCTTGACCTTATCCCAGTCGATATCCTTATTCCACTTGGAAACATCAATACCCGCCTTAGTCTTGCCCGAAAAGGACTTCAAATCCGTCATTTCCGTGGCATCCGCATCCGTCAAAGCCTCGCGCACTCCACTGTCCTCAGACTCAGCATCCACTTCAGCCTCCGTCTTAATCAACAACGATATATCATCAATTGCCAGATATTCTACCTTATCCTTAACCTTTACACGGGTACTGCTTATGGGCACCTTGTATCCTTCTATAGGCTTAAGGGCTACCGCATACTCACCGGAAGCCAAATCCCCGATATAAATAATTCCATCCTTGTCCAAATCCTTGTAAGTTCCCTCTGCATTGGAAACTTGAGGCTTTGCAGGCTCACCTGTCTTGGATATCTCCCCCGCCTTGTCACTCACGGAAGTCTTGTCCAGCTCTACCAAAAAACTCTCTCCTGTCACAGGGACGCCTTCATTATCCACCACCTGAATACGCAAATCCTTCTCCACCGAAGTCACCACAAGGGACAAACGATTCGTCATATCCTTTGCCGACTCCAGCACCTGATTATACTCCGAATCAAAGAAACTGTCATCCTGTTCGAATGCCTTCAAGTCAGTTGTCATTAAATTCCCTGCTGACGCCTGCTCCCCCTGGAGGTCTTTTTCCTGCCGGATATCGGTTTGCGCCGATAAAGCTTTTTTCTCCGAAGCAAACTGTTCCTTATCCCTATTAGTCCAAAGCACCGCCAGAGACACTACCAAAATGGCCACCAGACTGGACAAAATGGCTGTTCTTCTCAATTTAGAGTCCATTTGCTACCTCTACCAGATACTGACCATAATTGGTCTTCATCAAAGGCTCTGCAAGAGCAAGCAACTGCTCCTTGTCAATAAAGCCTTTCTTGTATGCAATTTCCTCGATACAAGAGATATAAAGTCCCTGTCTTTTCTGGAACGCAGCCACAAAATCTGCCGCATCCAAAAGCGCATCATGATTGCCTGTATCCAGCCATGCAAAACCACGTCCAAGCTGTTCCACCATCAAAGTTCCGCGCTCCAGATACTCATTGTTGACACTGGTAATCTCAATCTCACCGCGGGCAGAGGGCTTTACATTCTTAGCAATCTCCACCACATCATTGTCATAGAAATACAAACCGGGCACTGCAAAATTGGATTTGGGGTTCTCCGGCTTTTCCTCGATGGAAAGTGCCTTTCCATTCTCATCAAACTCCACAACACCGTACTCTCTGGGGTCTCTTACATAGTAGCCGAAAATAGTCGCTCCCTTTTCTCTGGAAGCAGCCTCTGCAAGCACTCTGGAGAAGCTTCTGCCATAGAAAATATTGTCACCCAACACAAGTGCCACTCTGTCCTTGCCGATAAACTCCTCACCGATAATAAACGCATCCGCCAAACCTCTGGGACTCTCCTGCACCGCATAGGAAAGCTCCATTCCCAACTGATGTCCGTCCCCTAAAAGTTCCTGAAATACAGGCAAATCTCTGGGTGTGGAAATGATTAACACCTCTCTGATTCCTGCAAGCATCAGTGTAGACAAAGGGTAATAAATCATCGGTTTGTCATACACAGGCATAATCTGTTTGGAAATTGCCTTAGTCAAAGGATACAGTCTTGTTCCCGAACCACCAGCCAAAATAATACCTTTCATTTGTTCTTTCTCCTCTCAAAATCTTGTTAAAAATCTCCTATATGATAAAAGCAAAGATAGACTTTCCCGGAATCTGCCCGAAAAAGTCTTTTATCTTTGTACCAGATGCTTCTTTATTTGTTGCCGTACATATCGTCATAATACTTCTGATAATCACCGCTTGTGACATTTTTCATCCAATCCTCATGCTCAAAGAACCACGCGATGGTCTTTTTGATACCCTCTTTGAACATGGTCTCCGGCTCCCAGCCAATCTCAGCCTTAATCTTGTCCGGAGCAATGGCATATCTGCGGTCATGACCCTTGCGGTCCTCCACATAAGTGATTAACTCCTCGTTTACAAGAGCCTTTCTGGGGTCACCCTCAGGGAGCATCTCCTGTAAAGTATCCAAAATAATATGCAGAATCTCAATATTCTGTTTCTCGTTGTGTCCGCCGATATTGTAGGTCTCGAACAGTC
>CAYOGM010000073.1:0-12641 GCA_964403595.1 uncultured Acetatifactor sp.
TGAAGTATGGTGATTTGTCCAATCAGGCTTCTAAGGATTATGTGTTTGATATTGACCGCTTTACCTCCAGTGAGGGTGATACCGGTCCCTATATTCTGTATACCATTGTTCGTATTAAGTCTATTTTGGCAAAGTACAAGGAGCAGGGAGGTAACCCTGCTGAGGCTCTGCTTCAGGTGGCACAGAGTGAGGCAGAGAAGGCATTGATGATGCAGTTGTCCCAGTTTAATGCCATGATGACCGGTGCATTCGAAGAGGTTGCACCTCATAAGGTATGTGCTTATATTTATGATTTGGCAAATGCATTTAATCATTTCTACCATGATACCAAGATTCTGGTGGAAGAGGATGAAGTAAAGAAAGCAGGTTGGATTGCACTTTTGGTACTTACGAGAGACATTCTTGAAACCTGTATCGATGTTCTTGGCTTTGAAGCCCCGGAGAAGATGTAGAGGGCACACCGGTTTGGCCGTGCAGCCACAATTTTGGGCGGAGGATTGTGGGATAATTTTCAACCCTCTTTTGGGAATGTGGTGTCTGATTGGCAAAAAGAAATAGATTCGCAAGCTTTGAAAAAGAGAAAAAATATTTTATAAAAGTTGAAAAAAATGTTGACAAAGTAGACAACTCATTGTATACTAATCAAGTCGGTTGTGAACAGCCGACAAATGGAAGTTTAGCTCAGCTGGGAGAGCATCTGCCTTACAAGCAGAGGGTCACAGGTTCGAGCCCTGTAACTTCCATTATGGCGAGATAGCTCAGTTGGCTAGAGCACGCGGTTCATACCCGCGGTGTCGGGGGTTCAAATCCCTTTCTCGCTACTATCAAAAGTTGCAACACCGAGGTGAACAGTTAATTGTTTATCTCGGTGTACTACTATCTTGAGAACAAATAATCGAATCAAAGCACCCATCCCATTGCAGCTGGATATCCGATTGGATACCAGTTTTTTTATTTTCTCACGGTCTAAGTCCATAGACTTATTTGAATTAACAATACCGGTAAGAACCTTCTTGCGCTCCTGAAGCGTATTCATTTCATTCTGAAGCTCCGGGTAAATGATACCGGACATAATACAGTTCGTGATATTCTGAATCTTTTTCTCAATCTCGGCCAGTTCTTTCTTCTCTGCATGATAGTCAGTCAAGGACTTCTGGACAGTCTCATAAATGCGGTCTACCAAAACATCCATTTTAGATTCCACAATATTCTGTACCAAATCAGATATGATCCGCTCAGCCTGCAAAGCATTGATGTTGGGAGCAGAGCAGGTCTTCGTGCGCTTTTTAGCACCGCACATATAATAGCTTGTCTCCACCTTGCGAGTATTCCGGGAGGTGATGCCTACATAATGGCTGCCACATTCACAAATTATAAGACCGGACAGCAAATATTCACGGCGTACAGCGCGGTTCTGTGCCCTTCTGTTGGATTTTCTACGCTGTTGCACAATTTCCCACGTTGTACGGTCAATAATGGCTGGAATCGCCCCAGGAATGCATACAATATGGTCATTGGGTCCACCACCGGCCCATTTACCCATAATTTTAACCTGTCGGCGGTTCCATGTGTAAATTCCGATATAGCGGTCATTCTTCAGGACACCGTTTAAGGCAGTAGAGCCCCATACGCCGCCCTTCTTGGTAGGAACACCTTCCAACATGGCAAGAATCTCTTTGTAGGAGGCGCCATTGGCATACATAGAGAAGATTTTTCGTACATATGTAGCTTCTTTCTCATTAATAACATACCGTTGATTCACCACATCATATCCAAAAGGGGGACAGCCGCCCATAAAGAGACCTTCTTCTGCTCTGGCGGTAATACCTTCGATACTCTTCATGCGAGTGGTAAGGACATGGTGCTGACCAATACCAACGCCAAGGAGCTCCACAAGGAAGTCATTGGGGTTCATAAGGTCCCCCAGCTTATCCTCAACGCTGATTACCTCAACATTTAAGAGCATCATAGCCTTACGGAAGTTGAACCAGTCGGCTACATCTCGGGAACCTCTGGTTATGTCATAGATAACTACAGCGTCAAATTCATGGTGCTTGGCAGCAGCGCAGAGGAGCTGAAAGTTCTCACGGTTGACATTGGTGCCGGTCTTGGCTTCATCCATGTAACGGTGGGTAATGGTGTAGCCTTTATCTTCGCAAAAACGCTGGATGGCATTCATTTGGAAGATGATGCTGTTCTCAGTCTGCATATCTGTAGAATAGCGAGCATAAGCGGCAACGTATTTGATTTGGGTGTTTTGTTTGGTATTCATATTGTATCCTCCTTAAAAATGGGCGTAAAAATGCCCGGACATAAGTTGCACCGGTGCAACTTGCAATTAATCCCGGGAAATGATACAATATCACTTGTCGAAGGTGGATTGTATCGGGATTCCCGGTATGGTTCCAAGAGCCGCTCTCTGTTGGCGCAGGGGGCGGTTTTGATAGATTTTTTTCTAAGTAAAATATTGACAAATCGAACTTTTTTTAGTATATTTTAAATGAAAAATGAATATTGTAATTAAGACGTTGAACGTTGCGAATACGCGGCAGGGTGTAAAACCTTCGGGACACCTGGGAGGAAAGGTTCAATGTCTTTTTTTATGCCCAGTTCCGAAATAACAATTAATATAGTTGTATCTTTTGAATAATTGAAGGGGGAGCGTATTGATTGCAGCAAGCATAATATCATTATATAGAAGCTGATTTCTGTGCAATTGTAAAACAATACGTTCCTGTTCTGTAAATTGTATTTTTCCCCACGCTTTGAGTGCCGGTCCCTTTGCTCGACAGAGTGGGCGTTGGGTAAAACCACAGGCTTTGCAATATAATTGTATATCAAGGGGGGCTGACAATGTCTTCTCAAAGTAATTTCTAACAGAACCGCAAAGCGCATCGGCCAATTGAATAAGTGGGAATTTCTCACTTTTTGAATCGCGGTAGATTGTATCACAGTCGATAGCTTCACTTATACCAAGGTTGTCGTAAGACATCTCAATTGCTTCGGCTTCAGCTTGTTTTAGGTGGTCGATAACAATTAGGACGCGTGCGCCTTCAGGTAAAAATTTTGTTTTAGTCAGTGCGTACACGGGAAATGAGTGGACAAGACCACTTAATTCTTTGGTAGAAGTATCGCACAATTCTCTGTCTATTTGATTAGGGCTGTTTTGAAGTTCCTTTTTGAAAGCAACTAATGAAAAAACATTCCCTTTTATATTGTTCAACTTTTTATACGCATCTTGAGCAAATCTATGGCGACGTAGAGTAGTGCTTTTTAATTCGGAAGTATGCGGTAGGTGCAGAGCCTCTTTCATTTGGTTTAGGATATCGCAGTTGTATTCGAAATCTGCAGGGTCAATTGCAAGGCAGGATACAACGAATGTAAAAGAAGAACCGTCACCACTGGTTTCACGGAATGAAAAACCATCATCACCAGATGCGTCTACAAATATGATTTTTTCGTAACTATAGATATCAATATCTTTATCCTTCATATATTCATTTCCTTTATCTTTTATATCACCTCAAACACACCAATGGTAGTTAATCAAGCAACTCCGAAATAGTAACTCTCAAATCCCCATAAATCCCTACAGTAATGGACTGGTCAAAGGAGAAGATAGTAGGAGCAGCATCTTCTTCATAGCGATATACGGTAGTGCGTTCTTTTTCGGGGTCAACAATCCAGTATTCACGAACACCGGCATTGATGTATATATCGTTCTTAATAGAGTAGTCATGTTTGCGACTACTAGGAGAGACTACCTCAACAATGAAGTCGGGAGCACCTTCGCAACCTCTATCAGACAGTTTGTTTGGGTCGCAGATGACACTAATATCCGGCTCAACATAGGTATCGTCATTGACAGTAAGGTAGACAGCAAAGGGGGAAGGAATAACTTCACAGGCGCCATTTTTTGAATTAATATAACTTTTTATAGCATAATGCAATTCACTAACAAGCTTCTGGTGTTTAAAACTAGGAGGAGCCTTTGCAATCAGCTGACCATCAATCAACTCTGCACGTTCTCCATCAGGAATGTTCCAATAATCTTTAGCAGTAAAATTGTTTACTTTTAACTGTGGCATAATCATTCTCCTTTCAAAATCTGTCATATCACTTCAAACACACCAATGGTGGGTTCAAAATTATAATCTGTCAATTACCTTTCCCATACATCTGGCACTTTCGTTTAATGGAATGTTGGGAGAGTCAGGGTTGAGGGAGATAAGCTTATCCTCTCCTAATTTTTTCACAAAACACTCATTATTAACAGAGAAGATACCAATGTCTCCAACAGAGATTTCCTCGGTCATTTCCACTAGAAGAGTCTCGCCATCATGGTAGACAGGTTCCATACTGTCCCCATTCACACCAATAGCATAATCAGCTCTACGGTTCTTAGGAGTATCAGGAATCTGAATTTTCTTGGTCGGGGGCATATCAAAAAGGATTTGCCCGGTTCCTGCGGACGCAAGGCGGTAGTAATAATTGATAAGGCGGGCAGGAGCCGTATTATTATCAGAGCCTGCAGTTGTTTCTTGGAGCTGCGTGGTTCGTACAGTTTCTTGTTCAAGAATATAATTTACAGTTCGTTTACCGTGTTCGTCGAGGGCACGGTATTTTTCAATATGCTGAATTTCATCATAGGATACTTTTATTGGATAATTTGACCCTACTTCATCTTGCCAAAGAAAATTTGCATCTATGCCAAGAGCATCTAAAAGCTTAGATACAGTTAACATATTAGGTTCACGATTCCCTTTTTCATATCCTGTGTATGTAGACTTAGCCACGCCTATTATATTAGCAAGTTGTTCTTGGGTGTATTCTTTAGCTAGTCTGGCTTCTTTTAGTCTTGTCTGAAAACTCATTATAGCACCCTCCGCTTCTTTGATTGTTGTAATTGAATAGTAACACGAAAAACATCACATATCAAGATAAAAAACGCATTTTGCAAACTTTTTTATAATTAGATATTGACAAGGTTGCGAAATGAGAGTATTATACAGGAAAAGGTTGCAAAGTGCGAGTTTGGGGAGGTGATAAGATGCAAATCGCAGATTATAATAGTCCTATTGCAGAAAATGTTAAGAAAATTATTTGTAAAAGGGGATTAAAGCAACTTGCAGTTGCGGAAAAAGCTGGCTTTACACCGAATGCTTTTAGCGCAATGCTCACTGGGAAAAAGCTAATAAAAACATGTGATGTGTTGCAAATTGCAAACGCACTGGATGTTGATGCCAACGAATTATTTAAGAAGGAGGGAAAGTAAGTGAGTGAATCATTAGGAAGGTATGCGGAAGTAGTTGTTGAGACAGACGAAGAAAACCCCACACCGATTGCTACGATTACTGATGGCGCAGTAGAGGTGGCGAATGGGTATAGGGTTCGATTGATACCGTATGTGTTTATCCCGGAGGACAGCAACGGCAAACGCTTAGGGAATGAAAAGAGCTGTAAGAAACCTAACTAAAAATATTCTCTTTTATATATTCCCAATCTTTTGTACCTAACCATCCTTGGTAGTTGTTGGTTTTAACCTCAACGATTATCATACGGTCATTCTGGTCGAGATGTGGTGTAATCTTATCTGAAATCTGGTCAGCAGTAAGATATGACTTGATTAAGTAGGACGATTTCCAAAATGTACACCATGCACCAGTGGAAGCATCTTTAATCGCTTTAATTACATCTTCATATTTTTGACCAGTTGAGTTGAGGTCGTAGGTAATCATGTAAGCAGCCATAGGTTGTTCCTCCTTTCCTTTAGAATCAGAACATATATTCTAATCGAAAGTATAATGAACAAATGTTTGTTTGTCAATACAAAAACCACAATACATAGAGATGTCTTATGGATATGGTTCAGACCTTACATATTCAAATAAAGTTCTTGAAGTTGTTGATAAGTATTTCAAGAAAACACCGCTTGAAAATATGGCCAAAAGTGGTAAAATAGAAAGAGAAGTATTAAGCCGTGCAAGAAACATAAAAACGGAAGAAGATTTGCTAAAATTAAGTAATAGCAGAGTGATTGGCATGGAAAGTGTCGAGGAGATAAAAACTTATTTTGAAACAACACATGGAATCAAGGTGGAGGGGTTTGAAAATAAGGATTTGTTTGGTGTGAAATCAACTTTCGCTGGTTACGATGATATGCTTACGGAGTTCCCAGATGCAAGACGGAAAATAAAATCTGTTCGATATAATAGCCGGTTGCAACATTATGGAAGAATAGATACCGCAGGGGTGTCAGAAGTAGGCCCGTCTGGACTTCGGGATTATGGTACAGGAGTGCATGAGGCTGCACATGCATATGACTTGGCCATGTCTCGATTTGGCACACACTCGTTTGCAGAAGATGTTGTAGAACAAGCGCGAAAGAATTTAAAGCTAAGAAAAAATTCAAAAGAATATACGGCATTACTTTTGCAAATAACAGGGGCGTTAGAGGATACAAAAAAGCCATTTGAAGTATTCGCATATGCTATTGAAACGGCAAAGGGTGGAATTGATAATAAACTTGCAGATGAGATATATAGACTTATTGGAGGTAAAAAATGAAAGCCTACGTTGCACCAAAATTCCAAGAAGAAGAAAATAGATTAACTCAAATAATATTAAATTCCGAAGAAGAATTAACGATAGAAGAATTTATTGAAAAGTACGGCTCAGAGGAGTATAAAGAGTATTTGAGGGAGAGAGAAAAGGAAACAGAGGAATTATGGGCGCAAGGAATAATTGTTAATTGATTGAGCAAAAGCATCCTAAACAGGGTGCTTTTTCTATGCCCTAAAATGTGTATATAAAACTCTTCCCCAGTATTGATAAAATATCCCTAGAGACATTGGTGTTGGGAGGATATATAAATGACAGCTTATGAAATTTATATTATGATTAGAGAAAATTTGGGGATTGGAGCAGTTGGACTTATTATATTAATGAGTTTGGTTGAATTTTCTAAAATTAAAATCAATCCGTGGAGTTGGATAGGAAACATCTTTAACAAGGAGCTAAGGAATAAAATAGATTCCCAGGCAAAGCAGATTGATGATTTGGCAAAACAAGTATCTGATGTGCAAACAGAAGTGAATGAAAATGCCGCAATGTCCTCACGATACCGTATATTGCGATTTGATGATGAAATCCGGCATAAAGTGCTTCACACAAAAGAACATTACGACCAAATTATTGTAGACATAGATATCTACGAAGCATTCTGTAAACGCAATCCTGATTTCAGGAACAATCTGGCACACAAGGCAATCGGTAATATCAAAAGAATGTATGATGTGCATAATGATGACAATTCTTTTCTGTAAAAGTTAAGCGGTAGAGCAATCTACTGCTTTTTTATTGCGAAAATGTGTATACAAAATTTAAAGAGCAAGTTTCGTGTAGGTAAAGGTCAGTTTACCATCGGAAGTCTGAAGACTGGTGAGGAAAAGTTGACATCCCTTTCATTCAATATGACAGGAGAGGATCCATTATGATTAATGTATCGAGTGAATTTCGTAAGTTAATGAATGAGCGGACAGATTTTAAGCAGTATGCAGAAATGACACTGGCAGATGGTACAGAGATAATTCTGACAAAAGATGATTTTTCCGTTGATAATAACAGTGTCATTGATGGAGCAGAGACTAGCGGCATTCCCTTGGGTGTCGCAGTCTGCCGGTATATTCAGATTGAGATTGATAACCGGGATGAGCGTTATTCTGAGATCGATTTCATTGGTGCGAAAATCCGCTTGTATCTGACATTTGAATTGTCGGAGACAGAAGAGAAAATTGAATATGGAACGTTTACAGTCCGGGAACCCGAGACATACGGAGATACTATCATAATCAGTGCCTTGGATGATATGTATAAGGCAAACAGGGCATATTCAACCAATTTGGCATTTCCGGCCACAATAAAAGCTATGCTTGTGGATGCGTGTGATACATTGGATATTTCCCTTGGAAGTACTTCGTTTTTGAATGATGATTTCACAGTAAGCGAAGCACCTACAGACATTACTTTCCGTCAGTTGTTTGGGTATATTGCAATGATTGCCGGAGGAAACATTCGTATTGATACTACTGGAAGGTTAAGGGTGATTACCTATGATTTTTCCATTATAGAAGGTATAAACAGCCGAATAGATGGTGGTGCTTATCTGAATTGGACAAATCCTGTCTCATTAGACGGTGGTAATTTTTCGGATTACACAAGCGGAGACAGCGCAGATGATGGCGCGTTTGATGTATTGCCAGAATATCATATACTAGCCAACTGGAAGGATGGATTGACAGTGGATACGGATGATGTGGTTGTTACTGGTATATCTACTACGGCAGAAAACGAGGAGGGTGAGGAGCAGGAACTGATATATGGCGTTGAGGGGTATGTGCTTAAGATTGAGAATCCCTTGATTGCCGGACAGGAGCAAGCTGCCCTGGAGTTAATTGGAGCGGTGGTGGTAGGCGGCAAGATGCGTAAGTTCAGCGGTGATTTGGTGGCAAACCCTACTTGTGAATTTATGGATGTGGCAGCAGTGACAGACCGCAAGGGTAATGTATATGCAACCATTCTGACAGATATTCATTTTCAGTTTTTTGGATTTACTACCCTCTCCAACAGTGCAGAGCCTGCCATGAGAAACAGTTCACAGACCTATTCGGCGGCGGTTGAGACTTTGATAGCAGCCAAAAAGCTTGTGGAAAAAGAGAAGACCGCAAGAGAGAAAGCCGTGGAGCAGCTTGCGCAGGATTTAAAGACCAGCAGTGGGCTTTTCATGACACAGGAGAAACAGAAGGACGGCAGTATCATCTATTATATGCATGACAAGCCCACTCTTGCAGAATCTATGATTGTGTGGAAGCTGACAGCCCTTGCATTTGGTATTTCCACGGATGGTGGTAAGACTTATCCTTATGGATTTACGGTGAATGGTGAAGTAATCACGAAGCTGTTATATGCAGAGGGAATTAATGCTGATTACATCGAAACAGGAACGTTGAGTGATGCAAAGGGAAATACAAGCTGGAATCTTGAAAATGGCACATTGGTATCAAAGAAGTTTGATTTGCAGGCTGGCAATTTGCGGTTGCACAGTGACGGTTATGTCAAGACTTCTGACAGTGCAGGTAATTCCACTACATTGCAGAGTGGTGAGTTGTTGTTTAAGAACTCAAAAGATGAAGAGGTTGGTGGAATATATGCTAATTCAACAGCCTTGGAAATAACAGCTGGTGTTTGGAACGCAAGTTCGGAAGAATACAAACACAATAGAGATTTGAATTTGACAGGCGGAAATATTGTTATCAAGGCTAGAAAGTATGATGACAGCATATGGGTGGGAGATTTGGACATTACTTGTGGTGGATTGAAGATGAATGGACGAAAGGCATCGTTGACAAAGTATATCAATGTGCCGCAGGTTCCAACAAGTGTTATTGGTAGTCTGACAACGCAAACACTTACAGTTGTTACAGGAATAACCCAGATAGGGGAAACCATATTGCCCACAACCCAAACAATCACAGTTGTTACAGGTGGAACATCCAATATTGTATCTCAATTAAATTATGAGTTTGAAAACGGAATCTTGATGAGTTAGGAGGGGCAATGGCGAATTTACTTATTGAACATAAGCGATTTGAGGATAATCTATTATCCCTTATCAATGAATCAGAGCTTCCCTCGGTGATGATTAGCGATATTATTCAGAAGACAGCAGAGAAGCTTAATCACATGATTTATGTGGAAACACAGAATGAAATTAACCGTGTAGCTGATGAACAGCTTGCACAGGCAATGGAAATTATGAAGGAGGATATTAAAGAAGATGAATAGTAAAATGTATGGAGTTGATGTTTCAGACAACCAGGGCTATATTGACTGGCCCAAAGTAAAGGCTGCAGGTGTAGAATTTGCCATCTTGCGTTCTGTGCGCCGCTCCGGGAACCCGGACAAACAGCTTGCATCCAACATCAAGGGGTGTATTGAATGTGGTATTCCCTTTGATTTCTACAAGTACAGCTATGCTCTGACTCCGGAAGAAGCAAGAACCGAAGTCAAGCAGGTGGTGGAATGGCTCGGGAAGTATGGTGTTAAGCCCAGTAAGAATGTGGTTATTTGGGCGGATATCGAATGGGATGAGCAGATGGCACTTAGCACTGCGGAGCTGACCAAGATTGTGCAGGCATTTAAAGAGGAGGTCTTGGCAGCAGGCTTTGAGTTCGGTCTGTATATGGGCAAGTATCGGTATGAGACCGGAGAAATTAACCTTGACCTGTTCGATGACCACACATGGATTGCTCGGTATTACAAGGGTGATGTGGTAATTCCGTTTACTGAATCACCTAATGAGAAGTATTGTCCTGTTGTAAAGAGTGGAACTCTTTGGGGATGGCAGCATACTTCCAAGGGTAGGGTTGATGGTATCAACGGTGATGTTGACCTTGACGAGGCATATTACAACATCAAGGAAACCGAGGTGGAGCCGGAGTATTATCAGACTCCCGAGTTTACTCTGATTGATTCCCTCAATAAGATTAATGTAGATTCTTCATTCAAGAACCGTGCGCTGATTGCTGTGAAGAATGGCATTAAAGGCTACACAGGTACCAAGGAGCAGAATCTAAAGCTTTTGGAGCTGCTGAATGAGGGTAAGTTGGTGAAATAATAGTTTCCCCCGGTGATGAGCCGGGGGATAATTTATGCCGCCGAGAGTGTAACCGTTGCCACTTCTATGTGTCGCGGATTCTCGCTACTCTAAAAAGAATCAGCGGAAAACCTTATTTTAAGCGTTTTCCGCTATTTCTTTTTCTGGGGCAAATACAAAGGCTTCCTTGCTCTTTAGGTTTAGTGCCCGCACCTTATCTAAAAGAGAATGAAATCATTGTGAACGCCACGAGCAGAGCAGAAAAAATGTTGACGCTAGTCTGGATATTAGCTATAACAAAGATGGAAAAAGTGCTACCGAATACACGGTCAGCCCACATATAATTAGTTACGGATAACCGCTTAGTTTGTGAGACTGGGGCGGTTATTCGTGCGTTTTATGGTTACTTCCTATTGCATATCCTAGGCTCTTTTAGAGACACTGAATATGAAAAAATATTCACGGAATAAATTTAAATTAAGATTAATATTTTGTTTATTATTGACAAGGGATGTAGTATAATGATTTTAGTTATGGTTAATTTTGGTCATTATACTACGACAGATAAGGAGGGCTTGCAGGTGCGGACTCTAAAGAGAATGATTAGCAGATATATGCAAATAATATCCTTGATGATAGTTGTGGTTACAATGCTTATTGTTGTGTTGATACAGTTCTTGAATGAGCAGCATCGGGCAAGAGAAAGCGCAGAGTTGACCTTTTATCAGATGGAGCAGGTTCTGATAGAGAATCAGCAGGAGCTGGAGGAAGTGGAGGAAGAGTACAGGCAGACCTGTCTGCATAATGCACAGACCATCGCTTACATATTGGAGCGCAGTCCTGAATTGCTGGATGATATGAAGGCTTTGGAGGAGATAGCGGGCTCTGTGGAAGTAGATGAAATACATATTTTTGACAAGTCAGGTTGTATTATTGCAGGAACACATCCGGAATATTTTGGTTTGACGGTTGATTCGGGGGAACAAATCTCATTTTTTAAGCCTCTTTTGACAGATAAGAGTCTACAGCTTGTTCAAGACATTGAACCCAACACGGCAGAGGCGAAGCTGATGCAGTATTCGGCGCTTTGGAGTGAGAATGGAGAGTTTATTGTACAAGTGGGAATGGAGCCGATTCGGGTAATGGAGGCTACAGAGAAAAATGAATTATCCTACATTTTTTCATTGCTTAGGGTAAATGCGGAGGCAGAATATTATGCCATAGATGCAGTAAGTGGTGAGATAGTGGGTTCCACCATTATGAGCGATGTTGGAAGAGACTGCGAGGATGTGGGATTTAAGCTTGGGGAAATTCAAAAGGACGAAGATGGTTTTCATGAAACTGTGAATGGAATAGTTTACTTTTGTGTTTTCAAACAGATGGGAAGTAATTATATAGGGAGAATGCTTCCCAATAGTTCGCTGTATAAGCAAGTGCCTATAAATGCATTAGTTCTGGGAGTATGTCTGATTTTGGTAGCGCAGGTTCTGGTCAGGGTAGTGACCGGTTACATGAATAAGTATGTTGTGGGTGGAATTTACAGTGTAAACAATAAGCTTCGTGCAATTAGCAAGGGGGATCTTGATGCACGGGTGGACGTACAGAGCAGTGTTGAATTTGCGGAGCTGAGCATTCATGTTAATGATATGGTCCAAAGCATTATGGACAACAATCGAAAGATGTCATATATCTTAAGTAAGACTAATATGTACATTGGTGTATATGAGTATAATTTGTGGAACAAGAAGGTGCGATTTACAGAATATGTACCTCAAATATTACGTTTATCTGAGGAAGAAACTGCTAAAATGACAGATGATTATGCTGTCTTAAGAGCGTACATCGATTTGGTGTGGCAGAATCCTGTATCGGGTGAAGAGGATATCTACAAGCTGCCCGGTACAGAGGAATATTATGTGCGGCTTGAAGAGATGGCTCCTGGGCAGAGCTGCTGGAGTTCACCTCCTCCAAGCCCAGTGTGGTCCGT
>CAYOGM010000074.1:0-12463 GCA_964403595.1 uncultured Acetatifactor sp.
ACCCATGGTACCGGCCATGCCCTTCAGGGAATGAGCCGCACGGAAAATTTCATTGACAGTGTCCATATTTTCCGTATCTGCCTCCAGGTTCAGAATCTGTGTGTTCAGATTCTGCAAATGCTCCTTGGTCTCATCCAGGAAAATTTCAAGATATTGACTAACGTCCATACTCTCCTCCATTCCGCCTTGAACGACTTCCTCTGACGCTTCAGGCTGTTTATTGTACGCCCACTTTGTGAACAATTTCATGCGCAATCTGTTCTAAAGGAAGTACTACATCTGCAAGACCGGCCTTCACAACACTGCCCGGCATGCCATACACAGTACAGGTCTCCTCATTTTGCGCAATCACATATGTATTATCTGTCTTTTGTAAAGCAGTAATTCCTTCTGTACCGTCAGCTCCCATCCCGGTCAGCACCACACAAACTACACTTTCAAACCTACTCTCTGCCAAAGATTCGTACATGTAGCTGGCATTCGGTTTCACCCCATCTCGCACCGGCTCATCTGAATAGCGGATATAATATCTTCCGGCTGTGCTTTGATGCACCTTCATGTGTGCCCCCGCCATGGCAATATAGACAGTTCCCTTTCGGAGTTCTTCACCGTCTATTGCTTCCTTGACATGAACCTTGCTCAATTCATCTAAGCGTTCTGCCAAAGACCGGGTAAATCCCTTGGGCATATGCTGCACCAGGAGCACCGCTGCATTCAAATTCTCCGGTAATATGGGTATCACCGATTGCAATGCATGAGGACCGCCTGTAGAACTTGCAATCGCTACAATTTTCGACCCTGCTTTTACTTCCTTGATTATATCACAACTCCCTCTACTCATAGGTGCATAATCGCTAATTTCATGTAATTTTTTTGTGTTTTTTTCCATATCACAATCAACTCTTTCGGTTTTGTTATACGAAATGCACAATATTAACTCAATCTATCCTTCTTGCGACTCTTACGCTCTTCCTCAAAAATAAACCGGATGATTTCCTCCTGTACATTTACATCCATATCATGGTATTGAACTCTATGCTCATAGGTTCCCGGTCTGTTCTGTAACTCATTTACCGCCAGCACACGACCAACTACTTCATATTTCTTGCGCTGACCATCCTTTATCAGATAATAGCTGCAATAAATCAGACTTCCGGGTTCATACTTCTGAACAGACATAAACCTCAAACCACCACCGCTTATATCAACTATCACACTTTTTCGCAAAGGAAGACCCGGCTGTAACATATACGGAGCTTTCTCCTCAATCGCTTGTGCTTCTTCCTCTTCCAGATTTCTTGAACACATCTCAAGCGCACATGCAAAACGATAATATTCCCTGCGCTGATATTTTCTCAAATTGCTGGTAAGCTCTACCCGCAAAATATAGACATTATTGCTTTTGTATCTGTCCACAATACGAGCAAAACACTGATACAGCCCCGTTGCACCATAAAACACTAAATCATACTCCTGGTCTACAGGCAACAAAATCAGCTTTGTCTGCTCCATTGGCATAGTAATTTCCAAAGTATCTTCCGACAAAATATCATACACTGTGCTGTTATAAATCTTTTTCTGCTGGTCGGGAGTTGACGCGATACTTCGCTCCATCTCCTGCATTTCGATTTTGTCTCCCAGCTTAATAATATTTGAAAATATACTCATATTAATCTCCATTCCTGCTACAAATCCATAATTCAATCATCAGCACAAATCTTGTGAAAATATATTTCACACAAATCTCTATATTCTGGAAATCACATGGGAGAAAAATGCTGCCATCCCTCTTTTGGGTTGTCTTTCTGCCTCTTCCTTATCCAACAATCTGCAGGCAATTGTCTCAAATGCAAGAGACGACTTAGCTCCCGGATTCTGCAATGCTACCGGTGTCTGCTGCATAACTGCATTTGAAAGTTGAATATCCTGTGGAATATATCCCAGATAGGTTATGGGAATTTTCAGATATCTTGTGATTACCGCATTCAGCTTATTATAAAGATTCTCACCTTCTGCAGCCCTATTCACCCTGTTCGCTATCATCTTCACCTTTGTATTCTCCTCTTTAAATCGAGGATGTCTATACAAAGCTTTCAGAAGAGAATAGGAATCCGTAATGGAAGTAGGCTCCGGGGTTGTCACCAACAAAATTTCTCCACTTGCCACCAGAAATTCTAAAACTGCATCTGAAATTCCGGCTCCGGTATCTACAATAATAATATCTGCAATTGCATCCAGCTCTGCAAGATTATTAATAATGTACGTTAAATATTCCCTGCTCAGATTTGCCATACCGGCAATTCCTGACCCACCGGAGATAAAACCGACCTCCATGGGTCCCCAGGTTATAATATCATTAATGTTCTTGCCCTGATAAATTAAATCATATAAATTATGCTTGGGAACTGACCCAAACATAATCTCTATATTGGCAAGTCCAAAGTCAGCATCCAGAATAATCACCCTTTTGCCCATCTTGCGAAATTGGATAGCCAGGTTAATCGCCGTATTGGATTTGCCCACGCCACCCTTACCACTGGTAACAGTAATAACCCTTGCAAGAGGACGAGACTGCATATTTGCTTTTATAATTCGCAACTGTTCTGCCTGATCCATCTAAATTCTCCTCAATTTGCCGAAAATTTTCAAGCCTTGCCACCTAAGAGCTGTTTAACCGTCTTCTGAGGATTAAACTGCTCAATATCACTAGGTACATTTTGTCCACATGTAACATATGCTATGGGTGTATCCACATGCATTTTAATATTTAAAAGATTACCCACTGTAGTAGTCTCATCCAGCTTAGTGAAAATAAGCTGATAGTTTGTGATTTCCTTGTAATTCTCCGCAATCTTTAATAAATCTTTGTATTTTGTTGTAGCACTAAGCACTAAAAACACCTGATATTCTGCCTTTTCAGAAATTGTCTCAAGATTCTTTTTCATATCCTGAAGAAGCTCTTCATTCTGATGCGAATGTCCTGCTGTATCCACAAAAACAAAGTCATAATCGTTAAAGGTTTCTACTGCTTCACTTATCTCCTCCGTGGAATAAACTACACGGAAAGGCACCTCTAAAATCTGTGCATAGGTACGAAGCTGCTCAGCCGCCGCAATACGATAGGTATCAGCCGTTAAAATGGCCACCTTCTTTTTCTCATCAACTACATAACTGCTGGCAAGCTTCGCTATGGTGGTGGTTTTGCCAACACCTGTTGGACCCAGGAAATAAATAAGCTTTGGCCCCTTTTGAGCAGGAACAATACCTTCTGATTTGCCAAATTTAAGAATCATCTTCTGATAAATATTTGCAAGCAGATAGTCCATCGGCATATTCGGTTTACGGCTTTTCTCCACTTCCTCAAGCACTTGGTTTGCATATTTTTCCGAAACCTCGTTCTCAATCATAGTATTATAAAGCAACCGAACAAATTTCTCCTGTTCTGCATCCTCCTGACTGCTTTCAGCCTCTTCTGTTCCTACAGTCCTTTCTTCATTTGAAGCATTCTGTTCCTTCTCCTCAGCCTCTGCTTCTTCCGCCTGCTTTAACTGATTCTCAAGCAGAATCTGAAGACTGTCCAGTTTCTTTTCAATACTATTTTGCTTATTCAGAATACGACTCTGGTCAGGCTTTTCTGTTTTCTCCGAATCCTTCGATATACCGTTCCCTGCGTAAGCTCCCTGCTTACCTCCGGCAGTCTCTTCTGTCTTGGCCGGTCTGACCGGTTCATCTTCCAGTGCAACCGTAACTTCTGTCTGCTTAGACTTAAAAACAGCCAAAAGTCCTTTGGGCTTTACCTGCTTCACATTCATGATAACGATGCCGTCACCAAGCTCTTTTCTTGCAGCCTCCACCGCCAGTTCTTCCGTTTTACCTATAAATTTCTTGATTATCATTATGCCGTCACCATCCCAACTGACTGTAATTCAACATTTGACTCCACTTCATTGTAGGACACTACAACCAAGTCTCTGTAATACTCCTCCGTCAGGCGTTTAAAATAAATACGCACAATCGGTGAAGTAATAATAATGGGCGCCTTACCCAGATTCTCAAGTTTCTGCATCTGAGCCCCTACAGAATCAATAATCGCACGGGCACGGGCAGGATCCAGATTCAAGAAAGCTCCGCTTTCTGTCTGCTTCACACTTCCCATAATCTCCTGCTCAATCTTAGGATCCAATGTCACCACACTTGTAGCTTCATGGGACATAAAAAATTTCGTAGAAATAGCACGTTTCAAGTTCTGACGAACATATTCCGTCAAAATATCGGTATCTCTTGTAGTAGGCGCATAATCTGCCAAAGTCTCCATAATGGAAAGCAAGTCTCTGATAGAAATACCTTCCTTCAACAAATTCTGCAAGACCTTCTGAATCTCGCCCAGCCCAAGCAGCTTGGGAAGAAGCTCATCCACAAGAGACGGATGATTCTCTTTAACATTGTTGATAAGATTCTGTACATCCTGACGGGTAAGAAGCTCAGCAATATGCTGACGAATAATCTCTGTCAGATGTGTTGCAATGATGGAGGGCGGGTCTACAACTGTATAACCAAAACTCTCTGCGCGCTCTCTCTGGCTTTCTGTAATCCAGATAGCCGGCAAATGGAAGGAAGGTTCAAAGGTAGGAATACCTGTAATCTCTTCCTCCACATATCCGGGGTTCATTGCCATATAATGGTCAAAAAGAATTTCTCCTTCGCTGACCTGAATACCTTTAATTTTGATAATATACTGATTGGGATTTAACTGAATATTATCTCTCAGTCGGATAATAGGTACAACAGTACCAAGCTCCAATGCAATCTGTCTTCGAATCATAACCACACGATCCAGCAGATCACCACCCTGATTGACATCCGCCAATGGAATAATTCCATAACCGAATTCCAACTCTATAGGATCTACCTGCAACAGACTGTTTACGTTCTCCGGCTGTCGAATCTCTTCCGCGGCAATCTCATCCGTATCCACAGCCTGTTCTATAGCTGACGTCTCAAGGGTGCCTGCAATCATTCTTCCACCCACTACAAAGAGCATCCCCATTCCAACAAAAAGAATGGTATTCAACTCTGTTGTAACACCTAAAAAGGCCAAGGTCGCACCTACAAGATACATAACCTTAGGCACACCAAACAGCTGCTTCAATATCGCTGAACCAAACTCAGCCTCCTTACCACCCTTGGTCACCAGAATACCGGTGGAAAGAGATATCAAAAGGGAAGGAATCTGGCTCACCAGACCATCACCAATGGTGAGAATGCCAAAATTATTTAACGCATCTCCTATGTCCATGCCCTGACGGATCATACCCATCGCGATACCACCTATCAGGTTGATTGCCGTCAGTAAAAGACCTGCAACTGCATCTCCCTTAACGTATTTCACAGCACCATCCATGGAACCAAAGAAGCTTGCTTCCTGCTGAATCTTATCTCGTCTTATTTTGGCCTCTCTGTCATCAATGGCACCGGTATTTAAATCCGCATCAATTGCCATCTGCTTACCGGGCATTGCATCCAGGGTAAATCTTGCAGTTACCTCAGCTACACGCTCGGAACCTTTGTTGATTACCAAAAACTGTACCATAATCAAAATCACAAAGATAATGGCACCTACAATCAAATCGCCTCCACCTACGAACGCACCGAAGGTCTTAACTACATTACCGGAATCTCCTGTCACAAGAATCAGTCTTGTGGATGAGACATTCATGGCTATACGGAATATTGTCGTAAAAAGCAGAATTGTGGGAAAATAAGACATATCCAGCACTTCCTTACTGAACATACATGCAAAAAGTATGGCGAAGGAAATAGCAATATTGAATGCCATGAACACATCCAAAAGTTCTGCGGGAAGAGGTACAATTAACATAATGAATGCAATAAGTATATAGATTGCAACAATGGCATCTGTCTTATGCAGTCTGGTATTCATTTTTGTACTTCCTCCTTTCCAGTGTATTTTATACCGGTCAAGCCGTCTTTATTTCAAAAGAATTGGGCTATACTTTGCCCTGTAAATGATAAACAAATGCAAGAACCTCTGCCACTGCCTGATACAACTCAGGGGGTACCGCCTGCCCCACCTCTACATTGGCATAGAGCATACGAGCCAGAGGCTTGTTCTCTACAATTTCGATTTTATGTTCCTTGGCAACTTCCTTAATCTTAGCTGCCATGTAATCTTCGCCCTTCGCTAAAACAATGGGGGCATCAGCCACCTCAGGGTCATATTTAATAGCTACCGCATAATGGGTAGGGTTGGTGATAACCACATCCGCCTTAGGCAAATCCTGCATCATTCGACGCTGGGACGCCTCTCTCATACGCTGGCGAATCTTACCTTTAATCTGAGGGTCACCTTCCTGCTGTTTGTACTCATCCTTAACCTCCTGCTTGGTCATACGCATATCCTTGGCAAACTTTACCTTCTGATAGATAAAATCTGCCGCTGCGATAACCATATAAACAGCAGCCACACGCATACCCAAATCAGTCACAGTGGTTGCCTCAAGCTGCAGTGCCTGCAACAGGGGCATATCATAAAGCAGAAACAATAATCCCCACTTATCCTTCAGATAAGTATAACATATATAAACAATCAATCCAATCTTTGCAATGGATTTTATTAATTCCACAAGAGAATTAACAGAAAATATTTTCTTAAATCCGGAAATCGGATTCATTTTGCTAAACTTAGGCTGCATGGGCTTACTTGTAGGCTTCCACCCCACCTGAGCCAAATCACTGATAAAAGCTACAATCAAGCCAATGATTGCCAAAGGTCCTGTAATAATCACAACATCAATCAATATATCACGAAACACCAGATAAACATCATTACCGGGCATTCCGCCTCTCCAAAACACTACCGTCTCACTGATTCGGCCATAGATATTGGTAAATACATCCAGTAACTGCTGTCCCATAACTCCAATCCAGACGCGCAACACCACAAAAAGCGCCAACAGACCAAGACCATTTGCAATCTCCCGGCTCTTGGCCACCTGTCCTTCATTACGGGCATCTCTTAATTTTTTCTCGGTAGCGGGCTCTGTCTTCTCGCCGCCTTGCCCCTCTGCAAAGAATTGCAGATTATATTCCATCAACATAGCTTATCTCCTAAGGGCTTATGGCCTCCACAAAGGATGTAATTACCGTCTTCATCTCAGTAAAAATAAAATCTGCCACTCCCGGCAGCATCTGTACAGTAAAGAAAAGTACCGAAAGTCCCACCAAAATCTTAAGTTGAATTCCCACAGCAAACATATTCATCTGAGGCGATACCTTTGCCAAAACACCTAAAACGGCATTCAACAACAAAATCACACAGAAGATGGGAAGCACAATCCGAAAACCAATGATTACATAATCACTCAAAAATTTGATAATAGTCTCCAACATCTTTTCTCTGTGGAATACAATTCCACCAATCGGAATCAATACAAACGTATCTGCAATGGCTCCCAGAAGATATCTGTACATTCCCGATGCAATCAACATCATGGTAAAGGTATATTGATAAAACACACCCGTCAGACTGGTCTGTTGCATACTATTGGGGTCCATCAGCTGTGCCATGGATAATCCGGTTTCCATATCTGCTATAGCACCTGCAAAATTCAAAATCGACATACAAATGTTAGCTCCAAAACCGATTAAAAGACCTGCAATGGCTTCCTTTACAACCAAAATAGCATATTCCATCTCCGTATCGTATACCAGAGCCTCCGTCGGCGTCACTGCCTGATACAAAAGCAAGGATACAAAAATACTTAACGCAACACGAACTCTGGCCGGAGTATTTCTCATACTAAAAAAAGGAGAAATATAAATAAAACAGGATACACGCACCAAAACCAGCAAAAAGTATTCTAAATCATTCATGGAAAAGGACAAATCAATCATGAATTTCCTCCCCTTCCGTTATCTATCTGTGAATATAAAGACTGAAATTACTCCACAACTGTGTAGTAAATTCCACCATCTGTGTCATCATCCAGCCCCCCACAATCGCCAGTGCCAAAAAAACACAGACAATCTTAGGTACAAAAGTTAATGTCTGTTCCTGAATGGATGTGACTGTCTGAAAAATACTGACTATCAGACCCACACACAGAGAAACCAAAAGCACCGGAAGAGATACTTTGATTATCAGAAACAAAGCATTGTTGGCAATTTCTACCACTGCATCTATTGTCATCAGCTTCCCTCCTATCAGTAAAAGGTCTTGACAAGCTGCCCAATAATCAGCGCCCATCCGTCAGCCATAACAAACAGCAGAATCTTAAACGGCATAGAGATTGTGGTAGGCGGCAGCATCATCATACCCATACTCATAAGCGTAGATGCTACAACCATATCAATCACAATGAATGGAATATATATCATAAACCCAATCCAGAATGACGTTCTTAGTTCGCTTATCATAAAACTGGGAACCAGAACTGAATTAGGAATACTCTCCAGTTTACCATCCCACTCCTGCCCCGAAATATTCATAAAGAGCTCTACATCCTTAAGCTGAGTCTGCGGATACATAAACTCTCTTAACGGCTGCATAGCCAGCTCTGCAGCCTCTTCCTGCGTTATCGTCCCCTCATTAAAGGGTTTGATGGCCTGCTCATTAATTTCATTAAAGGTAGGCTCCATGATAAAGAAAGTCAGAATCAAAGCCAAACCGATAAGAATCTGATTGGGCGGTGCCGTCTGGGTATTCAGCGCAGCTCTGGTAAAATGAAGAACAATGATGATTCTTGTAAAAGAGGTCATCATTACAACCAGAATCGGAATCAGCGAAATCAAAGTTAACGTCAGCAGGATGCGAAGAGAGCCATTCAAGCTTCCATTATCCTCATTGACTGTCAGAGTCACTGTATTCACTGTGTTGAGCTGATTGAGCTCCTCCGGTGTCTGCGCAGTGCCCGCAGGATTAATAATGGTGGACTGCGTTGTGTCTCCGGTCAGACCACCGTTTTCAGCCGCATATGCCACCATCCCTAAAGGTATATCCTTATGAATGCACAATATGCCCACCGTAATCAGCAGGCATATCAAAAGCAAAAAGCCTTTAACGGCTTTTTGCTTTGTCATTATTTGTTTTCCAGTTCGCTGTCCTTTGCTCATTACTATCTGTCCTTTGTATCACTTTGGTCACTGGAACCCATTTTTATGGTTTTCTCAAACAAATCTTTGAAACTTGTCTGACTTCGAGATGCATCTTTAAACTTAAGCTGTTCAAATGGCACCTCCCCAAGCATGGTCACTGTATCCTTGCAGACTGCAATCGCCATATATTTCTGCCCTACCCGCACTAACTGTATGCATTCGTTCGCTGTAATACGGACCGTCTCTATTACTTCTATATTGGCATTTACATTCTGCGCCTTCTGATATTCCGCCATCCATCGGGTTACCCATGCAGTCACCCCAAAAATAAGCACAAATATAATCAGCACAGCAACCAACTCCAAATAACTACCTGCTGTCAGCAAAACCGTCATCAGCCTACAACCTTCTTAACTGCCTCTATAACACGATCTGCCTGAAACGGTTTTACAATAAAGTCCTTGGCACCGGCCTGAATAGACTCAATAACCATAGCCTGCTGACCCATTGCAGAACACATGATAACAAGTGCTCCGGAATCCATCTTCTTAATCTCTTTCAATGCCTGAATACCATCCATTTCGGGCATGGTAATATCCATCAAAACAAGATCCGGATTCAATTCCTTATATTTCTCAACCGCTTTCAGACCATTCTCTGCCTCGCCTGCAACATTATAGCCATTCTTAGACAGGATATCCTTTATCATCATTCTCATAAATGCTGCATCATCACAGATTAAAATATTCTTCGCCATGTTTTTCCCTCCATTGGTCACAACACTTTCTATAAGTATACCATAAAACCGACAATTTTGTCAGCCCTTATTTAATTATTTCAGTAACTCTTACACCGAAACTTTCCTCGATGACTACAACTTCACCCTTCGCAACGAATTTACCGTTAACCAATATATCAATCGGCTCACCGGCAATACGCTCTAGTTCAATAATGGAGCCGGGTGCAAAGTCAAGAATCTCTGAAATAGACTTGCTGGTACGACCCAGTTCTACCGTTACCTCCAGGGGTACATCCATAATCAGTCCAATATTTTCCTGCCCCAGAATTCCAGGCATGTTTGTAGCAAAATTCTGGAACTGTGCCGGTTGAACATTAACACCTGCAGGCGTCCCCTGCATTGGCATTCCCATGCCGGCCATATTCATACCCTGCATTGGCATTCCCATACCGGCCATATTCATACCCTGCATCGGCATTCCCATGCCGGCCATATTCATACCTTGCATCGGCATTCCCATACCGGCCATATTCATACCCTGCATCGGCATTCCCATGCCACTCATATCCTGCATACCCATATTGGGCATAGCGTTCATTCCACCCATACCACTCATATCCGGCATGGAATTCATTGCATTCATATCCATAGCAGGTGCCTGCGTAGGAGCCGGCACAGGTGCAGGTGCGGGCTCAGGTTCAGCCCCTCCCATCTGATTGCTAATAAAGGTATCTACCAATTTCTTAGCGAAATCAATAGGATACAGCTGCATAATAGTACTATCTACCAAATCACCAATCTGCATGCGGAACGCAATCCTAACAAATGTTCCTGCAAGGAAAGGTGCAATTTCTTCTGCCGCCTGAATCTTATTCAAATCAAGCAGTGAAGAACTTGGCGGGCTGATATCTATCACCGAATTAAGCATGGTAGAAAGAGAAGTTGCTGCAGAACCCATCATCTGGTTCATAGCCTCCGATATTGCACTCAGATGAAGCTCCGTTAAAGGCTCATCATCTGTAACAATTCCATCTCCACCCATCATCAGGTCTGTAATAATTCGAACATCATGCTCCTTGAGAACCAATATATTGGTTCCATCCAATCCTACCGTGTATTTAATCTGAATAAATACACAGGGTCTCTCATACATATCAAGAAGCATATCCCACGTGGCAAGACTCACCTCGGGCGTTGTAATATTCACTTTTCTGTTAACTAATGAGTAAAGGGTGGTGGCAGAAGAACCCATGCTGATGTTTCCTACCTCACCAATGGCATCCTTTTCCACATCAGACAACAGTGCCTCATCTCCTGTCGCCTGTATACTGCCCACAGACGAATCCGCTGCTGAACTGTCAGCCGGTGTTTCATCCGCAAGGTCCGCCATCAGGTCTCCCGACAAATCCATGCCACTTAACAAGGCACTGATTTCGTCCTGAGAAAGCATTCCATCCATCTGTTACTCCTCCTCTCTAACTACCGATGTAATCCGCACAGCATAATTTTCTTTATTTGCGCCGGGCAAAGCGGTAAATTTTCTTATATTTCCTACATAAATATCCATATCGGTATCCACTCTGGTATTCAGACGGATGCAATCACCGACCTGCAGATTAGTGAAATCACCAACCGAAATACTGCTCTTACCAAGAACAGCTCTAATCGGTATATCTACTTTCCGAATCAACGACTCAATATACTCTTCATAATTTTCATCATGATTCTCCTGCATGGATGCATACCAATACTTGGTATTCAATCTGTCCATAACTTCTTCCAATGTAAAGAATGGCAGACAGAAGTTCAAAAAACCTTCCACATCACCGACTTTTACACTCAAAGTAACAATGGCAATCATGTCATTCGGTGCAATAATCTGCGCAAACTGCGGATTTGTCTCCACACGGCTAAGCAGTGGAGATATATTCACTACGTTCTTCCACGGCTCTCTTAAAAGCTGTGTCAGCATAACCAATATTTTTTGGATAATCGACATTTCGATTTCCGAAAAATCTCTACTCTTCTCAAGCGGCATTCCTGTACCACCAAGCATTCTGTCTAACATGGCATAGGCCAAATTGGTTGACAAGTCCACAATAATTGTTCCGTTAAGCGGAGCAAAATTGACAATGCCCAAAATAACCGGATTGGACAAGGCATTAGAAAACTCACTGAACGTAACTGTTTCAGAGTTCGCTACCGATACCTGCACATTTCTTCTTAAATAAACTGGAAGATTGGTAGAAACCAGTCGGCCATAATGCTCGAAAATAATTTCAAGCGTCCTTAAATGCTCTTTTGAGAACTTGGTCGGGCGGCTGAAATCGTAGTTTTTAACCTGCTTTTCATCTTTGTTCGGCATATCATCAACATCAAGCTCACCGGTTGACAATGCCGCCAGCAGATTGTCTATTTCGCTTTGCGAAAGAACCTCGCCCACAAGTCCCCACCTCCTTTTTCTCTGTTCATAACACCAAAACTTCCGTTTTATCAGCCGTATTTTACTTCGCTAATAGAAATCTTATAAATAAAATTGCTATCAAACAAATCCTGCACAGTAGTCAAAAGCTCTGCCTTTAAATCCTCCAAGCCGGTATCAGCCTGAAG
>CAYOGM010000075.1:0-12378 GCA_964403595.1 uncultured Acetatifactor sp.
TGGTTCCGGTGCATCTGTTTTAGCTGGTTACTTTGGAATGAATGTAGCTACTAAAGCAAACGTAAGAACAGCTCAGGCGGCGAAAGAAGGCGGCATGAACAAAGCTCTTTCTATCGCTTTTTCCGGCGGTGCAGTTATGGGGCTTTGTGTAGTAGGTCTTGGCTTATTAGGATGTAGTGTAATTTATATCTTAACAGGTAACGTAGATGTTTTATCTGGTTTCAGCTTAGGAGCATCTTCTATTGCTTTATTTGCCCGTGTTGGTGGTGGTATTTATACAAAAGCTGCTGACGTTGGAGCTGACCTTGTAGGTAAGGTAGAAGCCGGCATTCCGGAAGATGACCCACGTAATCCGGCTGTTATTGCTGATAACGTAGGTGATAATGTAGGTGACGTTGCCGGTATGGGTGCAGACCTTTTCGACTCCAACGTAGCAGCTATGACTTCTGCTATTGTAATTGCCCAATCTCTTGCAGGTGGCGAATATAATAACATATCAATGGTATTCTGTTATGGCATTCTGGGTCTTTTGTCCTCCATTATTGGTATTGCTACCGCGCGCATCGGTAAGAACGGCGGCCCCACCAATGCACTTAACTCTTCTACTTATGTAACTACCGGCATCTTTATGGCACTAACCGCTTTGGCAACCTATCTGTTGCCCGGTTTCTCCTGGAGAATCTGGGGCGCTGCTACCGTAGGCCTTCTGGTAGGTGTTATTATTGGTATCACTACTGACTACTTTACTGATGATTCCAAACCCATCGTTAAAAAGTGTGCAAATGCCTCCAAGAGCGGCCCCGCATTTACCATTTTATCCGGTGTATCCTATGGTTTCATCTCCGCAATGCCAGCTATGGTTGGTATCGCAATTTCCGCTTTGGCAGCATACAAAATCTGTGAGCCCATGGGCCCCGGATATGCAATCTTCGGTATCTCCATGGCAGCTGTAGGTATGCTCTCCATCGTTGGTATGATTATCTCTAACGACGCTTACGGTCCTATCGTTGACAATGCACGTGGTCTTGCTGAAATGGGCGAACTTGGTGAAGAAACCATTCGTATTGCTGATGAACTGGATAGTGCAGGCAACACGGTAAAGGCTGTTACCAAAGGCTTCTCCATCAGTGCCGCCGGTCTGACCGTTATCTCCCTGTTAGGTGCATTTATGTCGGAAGTGAATGCTCATCTGGAAGCAGCCGGCATGGAAACCATCACAGGATTTGACATCATGGATCCCACCGTATTCTTCGGAATCCTGATTGGTGCTTCCATCCCTGCTGTATTCTCTGCAATGTTGATTCTGGGTGTTGACAAGAACGCTCAGCGTATGGTTGCTGAGATTCACAGACAGTTCAAAGAAATCAAAGGCCTTCGTGAAGGTGACCCCAACGCGAAGCCTGAATATGACAAGTGTATCGACATTGCTACCACCGGTTCCCTCCGCGAGCTGATTCCTGCCGGTCTGATGAGTATTCTCGCCACCATTATTGTAGGTATTATCGGCGGTGCCAAGGCAGTAGGCGGATTCCTGCTTGGTAACATTGTAAGTGGTTTGTTGCTTGCACTGTTCATGTCCAATGCCGGTGGTCTCTGGGATAACTCCAAAAAATACGTTGAAGCAGGCAACGAAGGCGGCAAGGGTAGCGAAGCTCACAAAGCGGCAGTTATCGGTGACACCGTAGGTGATCCCTTCAAGGATACCGCAGGTCCTTCCATCAACACACAGATTACCGTAGTTTCATTGGTAGCATCCTTGCTCTCCGCATTGTTTGCAACCTTCTCGCTGTTCGGTTAATATTAAAAAACAAAACAAACAGGGCTATCGAAAACTGATTTTCAGCAATCGATAGCCCTTCATTTATGCCAACACTTCCTCCAAAGGAATCATCCTTTTCCTATGGTTTTCTCCATCATATCTTTTATTAATTCTCTGGCTTGTGCTTCTGTAAGCTTACCACTCATAAGCGGGTCTGCCATAAAGGCCTCTACTACAAGCTCTACATTGCCGGTAATTGCTGCCTCATAAATACGCTCATGATTCTCCACATGAGGCATAATAAGTGCAAGCACATTCTCCGGCAGTTCCCCTGCCACCACGGGGCGGATAGAATCACGTCCAAACACTGCATTGGTTTCCACAACAGCCTCCGTAGGAAGATTGCGAATCTGTCCGGCTGTATTGGGAATATTGACATTGCTGATAACACGAGTCAGACCACACAAAGCCTTTATCAAAAGGATTCCTTCCTCACCGGTAGACTTCAGCTCAATAGACTCTTCTCCTCTAAGCAGCTTGCCGGAACGCTCCAGACGCTTCTGCAAATCCTCCTTACGCCATGCAACCGTAGTCAGACCAAATTTCCAGCTATGAACCGTCTCCGGGTCCTTCAAATACCAGTCTCCGGGCACAAATTCCACCAGGTGTCTGTCTCCCGCCGCAGCAATCAGACCATACTTCCGAAACAAATCCATCTTTACACGATGAGCACATTCAAAAGTGGAATTAGCCCAATTTTTATCGGGCTCATTATAGCCCTCCTCAAAATGTTCCTCAATATATTTTCGATATACAGGGAACAAATCAATTCCCTTATAGCTTGCATAATCAAACCAGGTAAAATGATTGATACCTAATACATTTATCTCAATCTCACTTCTGTCAATAGATTCCATGCCAAAAGCTTCTGCCGCAATACCTGCCAATACCTTCTGTGTTCCAAATACCTCATGGCAGCAACCAAATGCCTTAATCTCCGGAAAGGTCCGGTACAATGTTTTTACACACAAGGACATTGGATTGGTATAATTAATGACCCATGCCTTGGGACAAAAGTCCCGGATTGCTTCCGCAAACTCTACAAACATAGGAATCGTGCGAAGCGCACGCATCATTCCGCCGGGACCTGCAGTATCACCAACAGACTGATAAATCCCCAGTCGCTCCGGCATATGTACATCGACTTCCATCTCATCAAAGGTCTTAGGCATAATGGAAATCACTACAAAATCAGCGCCTGTCAGAGCCTCTGCCAAAGTATCCGTCACCACATAATCCCACTTACCAACAACATCCTCGCGGGCCTTGAGTGCATTACCAATGGATGCATTGGCCTCTGCAGCCATCCTGTCTATATCATAAAGACGGATGGTACCGCTTATCTGTGCCTCCATGGCAAGGTCAGTCATAAAGGTCCAAGCCCAGCCTCTGGAGCCACCGCCAATATATGCAATTTGTATTTCTTCTGCCTTACCGTTTACATATCTCATTTCAACAGTTCCTTTGCCTTCTCCAGCTGATTATCGTAAGGATTCACCTCGTCATAATACGCTTCTGAGTCAAATTTGCACTCCACATCCGGTTCGATTCCCGTTCCATGGATATATCTGCCCTTGGGAGTGAAATATGCACTAATCGTAGTCTTGAGTGCCGAACCATCCTGCAAAGAAATAATCTGCTGTACAATTCCTTTACCATAGGTAGTTGTACCCACCAGGATACCAATACCATAATCCTGTATGGCACCGGCCAGAATCTCTGAAGCACTGGCTGAATTGCCATCAATCAGCACCACCAAAGGCACATCAATCTCATGCTTCCCCTCACAGGTATACTCCACACGTTTCCCTGCCTTATCCTCTGTATAAACAATCAGCCCCTCCGGCAAAAGCATCCTTGAGATATCCACAACCGCACTGAGATTACCTCCGGGATTGCCACGCAAGTCAATAATTAAACCTTCCATTCCATCACTGCGGGCCTGATCCATTGCATCTGCAAACTGGTCAACAGTGATATCATCAAACTCCGTAATCTGTATATAAGCCTTGTTACCATCCAGCATTTCATAAGTAACAGTGGGACTTTCCACCTTTCTGCGGACAACCTCAATATCCAGATAATCATCCTCTCCGTCACGAATGATGGTCAAGGTCACTGTCGTTCCCTCAGGTCCCTTAATCAAATTCACTGCCTCTGTCAGCGTAAGACCGTAGGTCTCCTGACCATCCACCTTATAAATCGCATCTTCCGCACGAAGCTTTGCCTCCTCTGCCGGTGTACCTTCAATCACACTACTTATTTTGGGAAGCTGTGTATCCGGATCCAGAGCGACATATGCACCGATTCCATAATAAATCCCCTCTGACTTCTCCATCAGAGCTTCCAGTTCTTCCGGTGTATAATACTCAGAATAGACATCATCCAGAGAATCGATCATTCCTCTGTAAAGCCCTTCCTCAAGCTGCTCATCTGTCACCTCTGACAGATAAAACCGCTCCTTTAAGACCTCCTCAATAGTTGCAACCTTCTCAAGGGTATCGGAATCCACAAAGCTGTCACCGCTTAGACTTGTGACCCCTTTGAAAATCATACTTGTAATAATCAATGCTACCAAAAGCCCTACTACCATGCCAAGGATAAAGGCGCCCCAGCTTTTTTTACTTTTTTCTTTTTCCATACTTAACTTCCTTCAAAAAACAAATTAAGGTTTGCTAATATAATCCCAAGGGGACTGATACTCACCACTCTTACGCACACTGAAATGCAAGTGATTACCTGTAGAACGTCCTGTAGTTCCCACTCCGGCAATCGTTTCACCCCGGATTACAATATCTCCCTTTTCTACATACAGTGCCGACGCATGCATATAAATCGTATAAATCTCACTTCCGTGATCAATCATCACATAATTTCCCATGGTTGAACTATATGTAGCTGCTACCACCTTACCATCATAGGCTGCATATATTGCTGTTCCCTTGGGCGCGGCAAAATCCACACCATTATGGAACTGCTTCACGCCCAAAGTGGGATGTATACGCCATCCATAATCATCAGAGATACGGGTATAGGACGCCAGCGGGAACTTAAATTTACCGCCATCATAAGTCAATGAACCACCGTTCTTCTCATATTCCTTACGTTTTTCCTCTGCAATAGCCTTCTCCAGGGCTGCAATCTCTTCATCCTGGTCCTTAATCATCTGTTCATACTCTGCAATAGCCTTGGTCTTATTGTCGATATCACTCTCATATGCAGTGATATCTCTCTGTTTCTGTTCAATCAGCTCTTCCAGATTGGCCTGTTCCTGCTCAACCGTTGCCTTGGTGGCATCCAAAATCTCCTTCTCCAGCTCCAGTTGCTCCTTACAAAGTTCCACCAGCTCACGATTTGCCTTGTACTCCTCATACTTCTGCTTGTCGTAGGCTGCAACCTTCTCAATAGAATCTGCGCGACTCAAAAAATTACTGAAACTCCCGGAAGTTACAAGCACCTCTATCATCTGAGATTTATCCTGCTCGTACATCTTACGGATACGTGTAATCATATCCTTATGCTGGGTTTCCTCCGTGGCAAGAGCCTCCTCCAGCTCCTCCTCAGTCTCAGCAATTTCCCCTTCCTTAACCGTAATCTTGGACTTCAAATCAGCAATATTCTGCTCTATTACAGCAAGATTACTGTCAAGCTCAGCCACATAATTCTTCAAATCCGATTTCTTGGTTTCAAGGTCCTTCTTCATTTTCTGCAAATCGGTAAGATTGTTTTTTAACTTATCCTTTTCCTTTTGCATTTTCTCGATTTCAGCCTGCTTTTTCTTAATGCTGTCATTGCTGATAGCTGCCTTTGCAGGCATATCCGCAGGCAACGCCACCACAAGAACCACAACAGCCATCAAAGCTGCCAATATCGCTTTTCTTCTTACTACTTTAATCTTGGGAAACTTCAAATTCTTCTTCCTCTCGCCCTACAAAATACACAATTAAAATCAAACTAAATTTTCAAATGCTTTCTGACTGTGGATATACTTCCCATAAACCCGATGCCCACACCTACCAGCAAAGATACCGGAGTCAAAACGGTGAAAATCTCTTTCACAGACAGGAAGTTCAGGAAGTCACTTAGCATCTCAAAACGTCCCATCACATAAGTCAAAGCATAGTTATAAACACTATAAATCAATCCCAAAGGAATAGCTGCTCCGATAAGACCAATAAGCATACCCTCAATCACAAAGGGCGCACGTACAAAAAAGTCTGTCGCACCGATATATTTCATAATACTGATTTCTTCCTTGCGGACAGAAATACCGACTGCAACAGTATTGCTAATCAGGAAAATACTAACAGCCAGCAAAATCACAATAATACCAATAGATACATAGGCAATCAGAAGATTCACACCGCTTAAGGTATTGGCTGTTGCTTCGGAATATCTTACCAGACGAACCTCAGGAATGGATTCCAGCCACGATACCAGTGTACCCTGCATGGACACATCACTCAGATACACCTGATAACTGTCCTCTCCGTCCAAAGGATTGTCCGGAAAACCTTCTTTGAAATCTTCACCAAAATAATCCTTACCGAAGGTTTCCCACGCCTCATCATCAGAGATAAACTCTACATTAGAAACCTCCACACGTGCTGCAATCTGCTCACCGATTTCCGCGATGCGCTCCGCCGTGGGAACCTGTCCCTCAAAATGCTGTTCACAGCCATCCGGAATTATTGTTCCTTCATAGTGGAAAAATACCGTAACCGAAACACCTTCCTCCGCTGTTCTAACTATATGCTGGAAGTTGGCAACAATTGCATAAAACAGACCAAACAGGAACAAACAGGCTGAAATGGTTGCGATGGAAGCCAGCGAAAACAGCTTATTGCGGAAAATATTCGCAAAGCCCTGCTTGATGGTATAAAATAATGTACTAATCTTCATCGATGTAACCACCTTCCTCTTCGTCGCTTACAATCACGCCCTTTTTCAAGGTGATTACACGCTTCTGCATGGCATTTACCACTTCGCTGTTATGTGTAACTACCAAAACCGTAGTTCCGTTGGCATTAATCTCCTCCAAAAGGTTCATAATCTCCCATGTATTGGTAGGGTCAAGATTACCGGTAGGCTCATCTGCAAGCAAAATAGAAGGCTTGTTCACCAGCGCTCTTGCCAATGCAACCCTCTGTTGTTCGCCACCGGAAAGCTGACGGGGCTTAGACTTATACTTACCCGCAAGACCTACTGTAGAAAGAATCGCAGGTACATTCTTCCGAATCTCTCTGGCGGGCACTTGAATCACTCTCTGGGCAAAGGCCACATTTTCAAACACGTTTCTATCCTTCAGCAGACGGAAATCCTGAAACACCACACCCAGGTTACGACGAAACTGCGGTATTTTGCGGCGAGGAATTTTGCCCAAATCATGTCCCATAACATAAACACTGCCGCTGGAAGCTGTAAGCTCCCGCAGCAGAAGTTTAATCAGTGTAGATTTACCGGAACCGCTGTTACCCACGATAAATACAAATTCGCCGGGTCTGATTGTCAGGCTGACATTATTCAGCGCCGGCGAACCGGTGGAATATGCCTTACTCACATTATCCAGACAGATAATTCCGTTTTCCTCTATAAACTGCTCTCTTAATTGCCTTTGTACATCTTTTCTTGCCATTGTTCCTCCAACCATCATCCCATGTACATATTCTCATGTACATTAAGACGACTTTAGTACTCAAAAGTTTCCATATACTTCATGTATTTTACTACCATCAGTGCAATCTTAAATGTGATTGCGTCCTCAAATACACGCAAATCAAGACCTGTACTCTTCTGGAGCTTGTCCAGACGATATACCAGCGTATTACGGTGAATAAACAGCTGTCTGGAAGTCTCAGACACATTCAAACTGTTCTCGAAAAATTTATATATAGTGGTCAAAGTCTCCTCGTCGAACTCATCAGGACTCTTACCGCCAAAAATCTCTCTGATAAACATCTTACACAAAGGAATGGGCAGCTGATAAATCAATCGTCCGATGCCCAGCTCACTGTATGCAACCAAATCTCTGCTGTCAAAGAAAATCTTACCTACATCCAGAGCCATCTTCGCCTCTTTATAAGAACGGCTGACCTCCTTAATCTCATGAATAACTGTACCATAAGAAATACGCACACCCTGAATTCCCTCTTTTTGCAGATAGGTAATCAGGCTGCGGGCAGATTTTTCAATCTCCTTGGTAGCCTCCGCCTCCGGAAGCTCTTTTACAATAATAACATCCTTTTCATCCACAGCGGTAATGAAATCTTTTCCATTATTGCCAAAATGTGTTCGGGCAAGCTCACGCACATTGTTATCCTTACCGCTTGCAGACTCCACAATCAAAACCACACGAGGCACATCCGTCTGAATGTGCAGTTTCTTGGAACGACTGTAAATATCCACCAAAAGCAAATTATCCAGCAACAAATTCTTGATAAAATTATCCTTGTCAAAACGCTCCTTGTAAGCTACAAGAAGATTCTGAATCTGAAAAGCTACCATTTTGCCCAGCATGTATACATCTTCGCCCACACCGGCTACTACCAAAATATACTCCAGCTGCTGCTCGTCAAAAATCTTAAAATACTGATACCCCTGAATCTCTTGGGAATCTGCCAGGGAACCCGCAAACTCTACTGCAACATTTGAGCAACTACTCATATCTACCGTAGAGGCTATCTCCTTTCCATCTGCGTCCATAACGCAGAGATCCATACGGGAAATTCCTTTTAATCCATCAATTGTACTTTGCAAAATCTGATTGGAAATCATATATGCCGCTCCTTTTAATCATTCTTGAACCAGAAATACTCTTGAACCAGAAATCATACCTAACACAAATGTACAAAATTTTCACCAAAATTGCAATAGTTTTTCGGGAATTTTTCACAAAACAAAGAAAAAAAACACAAAAAAAGAGCTGTTGGAAAGATATCTACACTCCAACAACCCTCAAATCACCTTGACACAAGCCTTAGATTCTCATATCGATATTGGCACCGAGATGAGGATTTACACTCAACTCCATAGCCGCAGCGTCAATCATCTGTACCATACCCTGCCCCAATGTCTCAAGTGTATCCATTGACTTATCAAGTACAGCGGTACTCACCTGTGTCTGAATCTGATTCGTTGACAATGCCGTTGACAATCCTGCTATATCCATAATGAATACCTCCTTTCGCCACTAAAAACGCACTTATTTGTATAAAAATTATACCATATTCTCATACTTGTTTCCAGTGAAATATTGTCTAATTTTTAACCATGCTTTTTATGCTTTTCTTATAACTTTATCCTTCATCACAATATCACCGGATTTCAAAAGATGCCCTACTGCACGTTTAAACTCATTTTTACTCATTCCGGTCTCACGGCGGATTACTTCAGGGTCTGCCTTTTCCGTAAAGGGAAGCACACCGGAATAGCTGTCCAAAAGAGCCAAAAGCTCCTGTGCATCCTTTTCAATCTGCATAAGGCCTCTTTCCCGGATACTAAGAGTTAACCTGCCGTTGGGAAGCACACCGATTACACGAGCTTCCACATCTTCTCCAAGCTCTATATTACCATACAGCTCTTTCTTGGGAATCAATGCCGAATACTGCTTGTCCACTGCTACAAAAGCACCAAAATTATCGCTGATTTCGTATACACGCCCTACTACCTTGTCATCCTTTTTGTAGGGGCTGTCACTGCGAAGATTCTCATAAACATTGGTGGTAGCACAAAGACGGTTACTCTTGTCAATATAAAGGGACACCAGCACCTTCTCCCCCTGCTTCACACGGCGTTTCTGTTGCTTAAAAGGCAGGAACAAATCCTTCTCAAGTCCCCAGTCCAGAAAAGCACCGATTTTACCAATCTGAGCCACCGTAAGCTCTGCCACCTGTCCCATAACCAGCTTAGGTTCTTTGGTTGTGGCAATCATTCTGTCTGAGGAATCTCGATAGACAAATACTTCAATGGTATCGCCCACGCTACAGCCATCCGGCACCTGCTTGGCCGGAAGAAGAATCCGATTCTCCTTCTCCTCCGGAGATGCCGCCAGATATACACCAAACTCTACTTTTTTAACAACTTCCAATACCTGCTTTTCGCCTAATTTAATCATTTTCCGTCCTCCATTTCTCAGGCTTCTACACCTGCTTGACAAATTCTACAACCACATAAGGTCTGCCCGACTCATCATTCAGGGCAACCACACATTTATCCTCTATACGCACCACATACGCATGCAATACATCATCCAGAAAAGCCTGCTTTTTGTATTCTGCACGCATTTGTCTGATACAGAAATCCTCCGGCAGATAGTTCATAGCCATATCCACAAACTGTCCATTATTCACGTGATTATTGGTATCCAAATGATGTTTCTTTACCACAATAGGCTCTTCATGGACACCACCCTCCGGCACCTGAATCTTGCGAGGAGCATAATCCATCTCAATAGGCTCCTCCAAGACATACCCTTTTATCATATCTTCCGTAGGCACCATGGGCTTCCCGGTCTCCGTATTCAAATGGCTCCACAGAGAATTGGCCATTGCAAGGCACTCTCCATCCTCTGTCATCATCACAAAATTACGGGAACCTGTAAAAGCTCTGAACTCATATGGAGCAGTGCCGATTTTTACCCGTTCACCCATCTTGGGATAACGTTCCACCACAATCTGCCAGCCCGATAAGAGCCAAATCAGATGACGTTCCTCCAGATAGTCCACACCCAGTCCCAAATCCTCTGAATGGAAAGTAGTACAATCCTGAAAATAATTAAGTAATGCTGCCAAGGTCAACTTCCCCTGACTATCTGTCTCACTATATCGAATTCTTCCGTCAAAAAAATACATATCCGTCTCCTGTTCAACAACTGTCTGCCAACTACATTATAACTTCACCGGCCAAAATTTACAACTCCACATCCACCTAATCATTGATTTAAGGTCATTACATCATCTTCAAATGAAAATCCAACCACTGGTTGCATTTGGGCAATACCCTATTGACATTTCCATTTTTTGCCGATATACTTGGCGACATAAGCACTACGAAACTATTAACCCTAACGAGAAAGGAGGATAACCATGACTAAGAACATTACTAACAACAACTTAACATTGAACAACAGAGGTCCGGTTATCCTTATGTCCATCTAGAGGGTATCACTATATCTATCCTCATGTACATATCAGAATCTGCAAGATTCTATCTATACGATTCTATGGATAACGGCACCTCGAAAGAGGTGTTATTTTTGTGCGCTTTTTTCTGTTCTCAATTTCCCATACATTCCAAACATTAGGAGGAAACAAAAATGAGTAAATATAGAGAAACACCCTGTAAATTTTACATTGCATGCGGAGAGTGCGCCAAGGGCAGAGATGCCCGGCACAAAACCTATTGTCAGCACTGCGACAAATATTATCCGCGTGCCAAAGTCAGACATATAAACAAGAAAAAATTATACAACGAAAAACAGAAAGGCTTAATTATATGAATTTACCAATTACAGTTAATCAGGAAGAATTATTAGATATTTTACTAAATGTGGCAACGGTGAGACCGGTATTTATCTGGGGTGCTCCCGGCATCGGCAAGTCTGCTCTTGTAGAGAAATTTGCAGAAGAGGTGGGACTGCCCTGTGTCTCCCTTCTGGGAAGCCAGCTGGCGCCGGAGGACATCATCGGAATTCCCCAAATCAAGGGCGAAACTTCCGAATTTCTGCCACCCAAAATGATTGCCAGAAAAGAACCCTATGTACTGTTTCTGGACGAGCTAAATGCCTGCTCCCAGGAAGTTCAGAAGGCATTTTACAGCCTGATTCACGAAAGAAGAATCGGTGAGTATCATTTACCGGCGGGCAGCATTATCATTGGTGCAGGCAACCGTGCACAGGACAGTGCCATTGTGAAAACCATGTCCTCCGCCCTCATCAACCGTATGTTTCATGTACAGATGAAGGCAGATGCAAGACAGTGGATTAAATGGGCCCAGAGCGAAGGACTTCATAGCTGGGTAATCGATTACATCATCCAGCGTCCGGACCATCTTTTTGCGGAAGCCCCCAAGACAGAGGAACCTTTTTCCACCCCCCGCTCCTGGCACATGCTCAGCGATGCCCTGTACGAGTATGGCGCAGGCACCAGAGAGATTGAACCAAACCTTTTGAAGACTATTGTGTACGCCTGCCTGACTCCCGGCCACGCCGGTATGTTTCTGGCCTACACCAAAAATATTAAAAATAAAAATATGCTGGCAGACATCATTGCCAAGAATGCAAATTGGCCCGCTGCGCCCGAGGACAGAGATATTCTCTATTTTCTCTCCCAGTCCTTCCGTGCCAAGCTTCTTCAAGAGCTGCCTAAAAACAAACAGGACATCAGCAATGATATGCTGGCCTTTATTTACCGCGCAAAGGGTATGATTAAAGAGCTGTCCACCATCAACTTTGAACTTGCACAAATGACTGTAGCAGCAGATGAATACGAAGCCCTGCCGGACTGGTTTATGATGGAAATCGTCAGAGACCTGCCCCGACTGGTCAGTGCCAAATAGGAGGT
>CAYOGM010000076.1:0-12242 GCA_964403595.1 uncultured Acetatifactor sp.
AAACACCCTGACTGTTGGTATACAGTAAATCGTCACTTTCATCCACGCAAAGATTACTCAGACCATTATATGTTATACTGGAAGGCAAAGGAAAAGACGCTGTCTTGTTTCCCGTACTGAAATCATAGTAAATCACAGAAAGTTGAGACCAGTCAGCATTGTAGTAACTGAGAAACATCTTGCCACCGGGAGTCTCTGCAGTATATCCGGAATTGGTAAAATACTCCTTCAAATCTTCCATCGCTCTGAGTGTTTTCACTTCACCCTCTTTATCTACTTCAATAATACCCTGTTTGTCACCACTGATTAAAAGTCCAACATTACCGCCGGGTAATATGGTCAATGCATTGACATAGGACCAGCTTTCATCATCCTCGTTAAGAACCACCGGAGACGCCCACTTCAGATTACCCTCCAAATCCCAACAGCAAACATAATTTTCATTACGGCTTACATAATTACTCGGGTCTGTATAATCTTCAAAGGTATATGTCTTCAACGCATAAAATTGTTTGCCTTTGAACGCAAAATTACCAAAAGAATTATATTCATATACATTTGCGTCCTCTGCGCCTGTTTCTCCAACATTTTCGGTTGCTACCTCTGCTTCAGCACCAGCCTCGTTGGACATCTGCAAATCCAAAAATTCAATATTAGAGCCGTCAACGTTCATTTTGACCAGCTTATATTCCTCTTCATAATTTTGATTATATGTACGCAATACCATGTACAACATATCATCTACTTTTGCAAGCTTCAAAACAGAACAGTCATTTTGATTGGCCAGTCCGCTTAAATCAAACTCCTCCATACTATAAATATATTCCTTCGCAAGAGACGTACTGGAATTATCTGCAAGCATGTTACTGTTGTCACTTCCACTGCCTACATTAATTCCGCCTTCCTTGCTGCAGGCACACAAGCCCAGCACCATCACAGATGCCAGCACTGTGCTCAATGCTCTCTTCCATATTTTCATAATACTTCCTCCATTTTAGTATTTCCTTTTGTATTGACGCTCCCGAAAACGTTCCACTACATCTACCATCTTAATCCAAATAGCCTTAAATGTCCAGTCTTTATGTCTCCAATAATGAACAAACCATATACTCACCAGAACCATCGGGTACAGCAAAAACAATAACATAAATATAGTAATTGCCCCCACAATGTCCTCATATCCTCTGGCAACGTTCTCCCAATAGGGATAAATTATGGATTTCCCATTCATGGAACGAGTACCAAAATCTTTAATTACTCCCAAACGTTTCAGCAAGCGAAATCGTGTACTATTCTCCAAAACTACCGTCTCCCGTTCATCCTGTCCCAGCTTTTCACTTACATATTTGTAAGCAAACTCCTTCACAGGATTGGGCATCAATATTTCATAATGATTGATACCGTGAGAGGTTCCGTGCTTTTCCAATGTGGATAAGGATACATACACCCTTGTCTTGTCAAGTCCTGCCGCCTCCCACAGCTTACCTTCCCGGCGTTCAATCACACCGGTAACAATATGAGGAGTACCATTAATAGTCACCATCATACCTGCTACATTATTGGAACCAAACAGCTGCCACGCCGCATCCTCATCTATCACACAGTAATCCTGATTCACGTCATTACCAGAAAAATAGGAACCATACAACAACTTCTGTGGGTGAAACAGGAAAAAATCTCCACCAATGCCCAACGCATCCGCTTCCATATTGCCATATTCCGTGGAGAGGTTGATTTTCCCCTCTGCACTATGAGCAGAAACCCAAAGTCTTGCACTAGGATTTTCAGACCGGGGAGTTATGGAAGACTCCAATAAATAATTATCCAGATTATATTCAAATTCCTGCAGGGTATCCTCCGTCACATTTGCATTCGTCGAAAAAAAGCAGCTAATCTGAGCCACACCGCCATCCTTACTCCAACGCTGTGCCGTATTCTGGTCTGTCAGGGAAGACACCATCTTATCGGTCACCCCCCATAAAACGCAAAAAATCAGAAAAGATACTGCTCCGGTGATACCAAGTATCCGTCTCTTCATAAATTCTCTGCTCCTTATCCGTTTGCCAGTCTCACCTGTTTGCCTGCTTCCACAGGAGCCGTAGAAGTAGTAATTACATAATCATAGCCATAAAGTGGCGCGCTAATCGCACTTCTGGTGTCATCACTAGCCAAAACCTCCACATCCACACGGGTTGCAATATAACGGTTGCTAAGAGGAGTACTCTTGGTCTCCACAATCAAAATAAACTTTCCATTATTATCCTCACGGATGGCACTGTTCGGTACAGTAAGTTCAAATTCAGAGCTCTTTTCACCCAAAGACACACTCAAGGACTGTCCGTCGGTCACATCTCCGGTCACATCAAATCGCAACACCTTGCTCTGGCTGGGATTCTGGGGATTGGGCTTGATACTTGTAAGCATTACTTCCACATCATCATATCTCCAGGAATTCACAAGTTCTGCCATATTGCCGACAGACACACGCCTTGCCTGCTCATTGGTAACCGTAAACTCCATGGTGTAGCCCTTACCCTCCGGCTGAATGGTAAAAAGAATTCCGTCCGAAGGGGTATCCTCACCGGACCTTACATTGACCGCAATAATCTCGCCTGAAACAGGTGCTATTACCTCGCCGCCCACTGCCTCATCCTGCAGTTTCTCGATATTTTCCTTCATCTGGGAAATGGTATCGCTCCACTCAAGCTCTTTTACAATATCCGAAATCAGCTGTGTTTTCTCCTCCTCTGCCTCAGCCAGCATTTCTTTGCGGTTTTCCACCTCTTCCAGCCAGTCCTCATAGGAATCCTCTGCATCATTCTTAGAGTCCTTCACTTTATTGTCATAGGCCTTTTGTGCCTTTTCCAAAGTCTCCTCCAATTCCGGAAGTTTAGCTTCTTCATCTGCTATCTCTGCTTTCTTATCATCAATTCTCTTCTGTAAAATCACATTCTGCGCTTTGGCAGTCTCATATTGTTCTTTGGTTACAGCCGGCACCTGATTGCCATTTTCATCCACAATCACCATGCCATCCTCGTAATCTTTCACAATCTTATTATTGCTATCAATCTCTGCCTGCCATGCATCAATCTGTTCCTTGGCAGCATTCACAACCTCTGCCACCTCATCATAAGCAGCCTGAGCTTCCTCCAGCTTCTGCTTCTCCTTCTTGGGGTCTACATCCTTCTCTTTCTGCTCCTCCCATGCCTCCAGATTTTCCTCAGCCTCTTTTATCTGATTTTTCAAATCTTCAATCTCCTGCTCTTTGGCGAGAACACGGCTTTGATAGGTACTCATGGAAGAAGTATTGCCACTTTGAGCATTGTCAAGAACGGTACTGGATACTTCTCCCTGTAAAATAGCAATTTCATATTGAAGAAGCTGTTGATTCAACTCCTCTCTGGCCTCCTCCACAAGCGAACTCTCCGTACTCGCGAGCAGACACATAACATCACCCTTTTGCACCACATCACCCTTTTGTACCTCCACAGAATGCACCTCATAAATACCTGTAGCGTTGGTATCACTGGTAGTCTTAAGCTTCACACTGTAAGGGTCAGCGCTCTGTACCGTTCCCGTTCCACGTATCTTGGCAGTAATGGTTCCGGGTTCCACATACTGGGTAGCTACCTCCGGCAGGGAATAATTCATAATCGTATTGGAGAAAAAGGTGAGCACCAAAAGCACACTCAGAAAAATAATTGCTGCTGTTTTCACCCATTCTCTTCTCTTGCCGTTATTCTCATTCATTGCTTTTATCTCCTCTATAAAAACTTGCACTTATCCTTTGATACCGCCCTGATAGGTAATACCGTCCACCAGATATTCCTCACCGTACAAAAACACTAACAGACTTGGAACCATGTAAATTGTTGCCACCGCAAATGCAAGTCCAACCTCCGCCGCATTAATCTTACTTAGAAACACAGACAAAGGATGTGTCTCCGGATTGGCCAACAGAATCAGTGGCTGTTCTACCATATTCCAATAATCTATAAATACCAATATAGCTGCTGAACAAAGTGCTCCCTTGCAAAGAGGCAGACAGATTCGTCTGAATATCTGCCACTCTCCTGCACCATCTATTTGTGCTGCCTCAATCACCGATGCAGGTATACGCTTCATAAACTTCGTCAAAAGATATACCGCAAAGGGTGAAAAGATTCCCGGCAGCCAAATGGACCAATAGGTATCCACCGTATCCAGCCACTCCGCCACAAGGAAATTCGGCACTAATGTAACCTGGTAAGGCATCAGCATCAGTATCACATAAGAAAAGAAAATGATACTGCGTATTTTTCCTGAATATCTGGCAAATCCATATGCTGCCAGGGCTGCCACCATCAACTGGAACAAGACAATAGGCCCCACCAGAATCACAGAATTCCAGAACTTCAAAAGATAATCCGGACTCTTCAAAAGTACAGTTATGTATTGGGAAAAGGATACCATATCCGGTATAAATTTCAAATTTACCTTCTCAGCTATATAGACCTTACCGCCATTCTCACTTACCGCAAATACAGAGCCATAATTAGCAGAAATCTCCGCCGATGACATAAAGGAATTGCTGATAGTCAATATAATAGGCATCAAAAACAAAATTGCAAATCCTGCCGCCAGCATGGTTGCGAAAGCGATTCGTAGACTTTCCCGGACGCTTTGCCCTCTGCCACCTGTCACAGGCCCTGCTTTCCGGGCAGGTGTCCGTCTCATATTATCTGACATATCTCTACCCTTCTATATCCTTTCCAAATCGATTTTCCACAAGAAACAAAGTCCCAATAATCACAATCATCACAAGAGACATCAGAATCGCCGCAGCAGAAAGTGCCTGATAGTCCAGATTGCGGAACTTATTGTTCATATAATGCTGCAACATATAGATTGTATCATAAGGATAATCTGTAGTCAGCAGATAAATCTCTCTAAAAATTTTAAAGGAATTAATCAAAGACATAATCGTTACAAACAAAATAGTGGACGATAAATATCTTATTTTGATATAGAAAAAAGTCTGCAAAGGTGTGGCACTCTCCAGCCTTGCCACCTCCAGAATATCCTTGGGCACACTGGCAAGAGCCGCCATAAAAAGAATCATATTATAGCCCAGATTCTTCCACAGGAACAATATCACAATTACAATTGTGGAATATTCCGACTTTAACCAATCGATTTTATCCACTCCAAATACTGCAAGCATATCGTTCACAGCCCCATTATAGTGAAAAAGCACCTGCCAGATTAACACAATAGATGCCACAGGCACCATCATGGGACTTAAGAAAAAGGTGCGGAACTGGCTTCGGAAGGGAATTTTCGACTCCAACACAATCGCCAGAAGAAGAGACAACAGCACCGCCAATGGCACTGCCAGCAAAGAAAATCGCACTGTATTTCTCACCGCTGTCTGAAAGGCCGCATTATCAAGCACCTGCTTAAAATTTGCAAGGCCTACAAACTGATTACTGACAGGGTTATCCACCATGGAGTAAAATACTACCACCAGAAAGGGAATTAAGAAAAAAACCAAAACGCCAAGAAAGCTTGGGGCTATAAAAAGCCCCGAGCTAAACTTACGCTTTCTTTGGATTTTATTTGATTTTTTGGATTTTCCGATTTTCTTGTACTTCTCCAAATCTCATACCTCTTATCTATTCTCGTTTACATACACCTGAACACGACTTTGGATAATGCCTGCCACATCCGCAGCGGAACGCTGGCCGCTAAAGAAGGCTCCTGCCTCCTCCTTCACGATATTAAGAACAGTCGCATCTGCTATCGTGGCCGGCTTGGCAATACTGATAAGCTCCTCAATCAAATCCGCTTCCTCCCGGGTAGTTGCATGATAGGTATATGTCCAGTCATCACCATACCCGATAGTTCCGCCTCCATTGACAAGAATGGGGGTACCATCCTCATCTTTCACAATCTCACCGTTCTCATCCTTCATGTATTCTACATTAAGAGCTTCCTCTCTTGCCTTGGCAAAATCAGCCTTTTGGGAAGAAAAACCATAGCCGTACTCATTACTGGTATTGGTAAGATAATTCTCAAGGAATGCCCATGCGCCCTCCTTGCTATCAGACTTTGCCATTATGGCAAGACCGGTACTTGCCTGCAAATAAGTTCCACTGTTGCCATTCTCATTGGGATAGCCGATAAAACACACATCATTATTAAACAAAGCCGCCGGCATCTGAATACTCTGGAAATCATAAATATAAGTCTGACTTAACAGCAAATCTCCATTACCGATTTTAGTCGGCTCAGAAGGTTCATCATCATTATACTCATACTCATCCGAAAACTGCTTAGCAAACTCTAACAGACTAATAAAGCTGTCATTATTAAAACTACACTCTCCCGTCTCCCAATTCACATAACTTGACTGATTGTACTGAAGCATAAGTTCCAAAGCATACTCCCGAGTAAGATAGCTGATAAGTTCTGCGTCGGGATGCTTTTTGCTGTATTCTACCATCTCCTCCACGGTCCAACCGGGCTCCTCTCCAAGCTCAGAAGCCTTACCCACCAGAGTCATAAGCTCAAAGCTCTTGGGGATGGCTACCAACACACCATCATATGTATACGACTCCAGAATATTCTCAAAATAATCTGCTCTCGCAACCTTTGTGCTGTTATCCAGCCAGGAACTCAAGTCCTCAAAAACTCCCTTTGCTGCAAAACGTTCTACATCAATACCGGAAAGCATCAGCATATCAGGGCAATTGTTGGAAGTAATATCGTTATTTAAACGAGTAACTGCATCCTGCATCACCTGCTCATAATTGGACTCATTGCCGGTTACCACTATATCATTATAATTATAATAATTCTTTATGGAAATACGATAAGTATCGTTGCTCTTGTTAAACTTTACTGCCTCACTTTGAACAGAGGAATCTGTGTAAAGTCCGGCAATGGTAATATTAATCTTCTCTTTCACCTCAGACGCCGGCTTCTTGGTCAGAATCGCAAGCTCTCCGGTGTTCTCCTCCCAGTTGTTAGAGATGCAGGCAATACGCCCATCCTCCAGTGCACACGCCAGATTTACATAGGAACCATTGATATCACAGTCAAGCCAGTTGAAAATCTCCTCTGTAGACTGGGTCGCCATATCATATTCATACAGACAATCACTGCCTACAATCAGAAAATCCTTGTTGAGTCCCTGAATGAGTCCATTGTTACCATTACTGTTCATAAGATTTTCATATGCTGCGCCAAGCGCTTTTCCTTCAAAATTAATTTCCTGCAAACTCATTCCGGTACCAATTCTATTATAGAAGGATATATACATCTTGCCATCCTTGCCTGCGCCCATGGATGAAATCCACGTATCTGCGCCAACACTAATCGTTCCTTGATATTTCGCATCCGCATCAAAAAGGAAAACCGCCGTATCCGCTGCAAGATAGATTCTACCCTCTCCATCCATCTGCATACAGGAAATCCAACTGTTGTTCTCATCCTTGTTCATTACCTCTGTAATGTCTGTCTCCGCGAGAAGCACACCGGATTTATCATACTTACAAATATAGAACTCGGACTTGCTATCGCCAGTCTCCTCATTCCAACGATAAACTTCCTCAACTGTTACCATGCCATCATCCGTGGGCACAAAACTATTTACAGAACGGTAATTCTCTTCCTCATCTCCCTCGGGAAAGTTAATCGGAAATGATGCTCCGGCAGTACCATCTGTCAAAGAGATGGACTCAATAGAAAAACTGCTCTTCTGTGTTACCTCATCCCAGTTATATTTTCCAAAATATAAATAACCGTCAATTATTTTGGAATTATAAAAACTACCCTCCGTATCCAAATCAAAAAATTCCGGCACCCACACAAATTCCTTCTTCACCTCTGCATTGCCGGAGGTTGTCGGCTCCTTACCGGACTTGCTGCAAGCTGCCAAAGAGAGCATCATAGCAGATGCCAGCGCTATTGAAATTGTTTTCTTACATAACTTCTTAAAATTCATAATAATCTCCGTTCCCTTTCCACAACCTGCAAACTTCGGACTGCAGGCACAAATTCGCGTGTAAAATAGTTTGCTCTATTATCCACAAGACTAAGTATATAACAGATATGCCTAAAATGCACCTTAAGATTTCATAAAAAAACATCTCATATTCTTTAAATTTTGTAACATTTTTGACAATTTTATCTCTGTCACCGGGCGCACCAAAAGAACCCATACGGCACTTTACTGCTGCATGGGTTCTTTGTATTTTCTATTGTTTTATCTGATATTTACAGACTGTCTCGCAGAATCTGCGCCACATCTTCCTTATTCAACGCTACATAAGCATTATCTAAATTATTGTACTTGATGGTATCCTCTGCCATCAAATCAAGCTTGGACTCATCAATTCCAATCTCCCTCAAGGTCATGGGAATACCGCAATCCTTAAAGAACTGCTCGGTAGCATCAATTGCCATATTTGCACATTTGTAGGCATTCTCTTCCTTGATATCCCACACATTTCTGCCATACTCTGCAAACTTCTCCACGGTCTCATCATTTAAAATATGACGCATCCAACGAGGCGTAACAATTGCCAGTCCCTCTCCATGGGTTACATCATAATAAGCACTGAGCTCATGCTCAATGGGATGGCAGGTCCATGCACCACCCTTGCCACTGGAAAGCAGTCCATTCAAAGCCTGGGTACTTGCCCACATAAGATTGGCTCTGGCCTCATAATTGTCCGGTTCCTTCAAAGCAATGGGACAATACTTGATACATGCCTTTAAGAGACTTTCCGCAAATCTGTCAGAAATATACGCTCCGGACTCCTTTTGAAAATACTGTTCAAAAATGTGTGACATGATATCCGCAGTTCCTGCCGCAGTCTGCCTGGCAGGTAAAGAATACAGATATTCCGGATCACAGATAGAAGCTTTAGGTTTAAAATAATGAGAACTCGTCCCTAACTTCTCATTGGTCTCCATATTGGAAATTACTGCATTTTTATTCATCTCAGAACCGGTTGCTGCCAAAGTCAAAATCGTCACAATAGGAAGCACCTTGCCAATCTTACTGCTATCCACCACCAAATCCCAAGGATCACCCTCATAATATGCACCTCCGGCAATGACCTTGGAAGCATCAATGGTACTTCCGCCACCCACTGCCAGCACAACATCAATCTGCTCCTTTTTACAGATGGCAACACCCTCTCTGATGGAAGTAATCTTAGGGTTTGGCTCCACACCGCCCAGTTCAAAAATATTATAGCCCGCAAGAAGCGTTTGCACTTTATTATATAGCCCATTTTTCTTGATACTGCCGCCGCCATACACCATCAATACATTCCTGCCATAGGGAGCAATAAGTTCCTCAAGACACTCTACCTGTCCCTTACCGAAACGAACATCCGTGTACACATGAAATCGAAAATTATTCATCTTAATAACCATTCCCTTTCCACAGCCTGTGAAGCTTTGGCCCGCAGGCACAATATTCGCAAAATTAATTATACATTCTTATTTTAAACTAATTGCATGGATTTTGCAAACATGTTATACTTACTGATAGACTTTATTTTTATTTGCACTTTGGAAAGGAACTATTATGAGAGAATATTGCATTACAACAGATTCCAATTCAGATCTCCCATTGGAATATCTGGAGAAATATAATACCACCATTATTCCTCAATATTATTCTTTTGGAGATATCGTTTACGGGGACGAGCTCAACATGAGTCCCTCTGAGTTCTATGAACGCATGAAGTCCGGCGAGCTTCCTCAGTCCCAGGCTAATAACCCGGCTGTTATCGAAGAGAAATTTCGTGCGATTCTGGATCAGAACATGGATATCATTCACATTGCTTTCTCCTCTGCCTTAAGTGAAAGCTACAACAATGTTTGCATGGTTTCCAAAGAATTACAAGAAGAATATCCTGATGCAAAAATAACCATCATCGACTCCTTAAACGTATCTTTAGGAGAAAGCTTAATAGTTATTCAGGCAAACATATTAAAGGAATTGGGAACAGCCTTTGAGAACACTGTAGAAGTTCTTAACGAGTTCAAGAAACATATTAACGTTCAATTTACCGTGGATGACCTCTATCACCTACAGCGAGGTGGACGTATCAGCAAGGCTACTGCTGTTGTGGGCAGTGCTTTAAGCTTAAAGCCAATACTTTATGTAGATAAAATCGGAGGACTCTCTACTGATGGCACTGTTCGAGGACGCAAGAAATCTCTTCACCATTTGGTAGACCGTATGAAGGCCACACTCTCCGACAACCCTGACTATACTATTCCTGTAGGTATCGTACATGGCAATTGTCTGGAGGATGCTAAAGAAGTTGCCAATATGATTAATTCTGAGACTAAATTTACCAATATCATCATAAACGACATCAGCCCCAGTATCGGCGTACATGCCGGCCCCGGAGCTATCGGCATCCTGTATTACGGTCAGGAGAAACAGGACGCGAAACAATAAATATCAGAATACATAAAAGTCCGCTACTCCAAAAGTAACGGACTTTTATAATTCCTAATTTTAAATTAATCGCACACAAAGCACAACAAATCTTGCACATTCCGGCAGTAATCCTGAATTAGCCGAGCTGTGCTGCAACCTCTGCTGCAAAGTCCTCGTTCTTCTTCTCCATTCCTTCGCCAACCTCAAAGCGAACCATCTTGGAAATAACAAGGTCTTTATTTACGGAAGCCAGATACTGTGCAACAGTCTGCTTACCATCCTCAGCCTTAACATAGGTCTGCTCCAAAAGGCTGATTTCCTTAACCTGCTTTGAAATACGGCCTTCTACCAAACCACTAAAGATCTTATCGGATACAATTGCCTCTTTATCAGCAAATGCAAGCTGAACCAAGGTATTCTTTGCTTCACCGGAAAGGAAGTTGAACAGGTAGTTCATATTGCTCTTCTTCTCTTCATAAATTGCAATATCCTCAGCGCTCCATGCTGCATCTGCAACAGCCTTGTCAATCAGCTTCTGCAACAAAGGCTTGGGAAGAGATGCAGGATCATTCAATGCACTGTCAATAGTAATCTCTCTTAATTTGTCAATTTCCTCTGTGGAAATATCAGCTCTGCTGATATACTGAGGATTCATAGCAGCAATCTGCATTGCAACATTGCTAAGTGCATCCTTATCTGCATCAGAGGAAGCGCCATTAGCTGCTACAAGAACACCAATTCTTCCGCCGCCATGAATATAAGAAACAACTGCATCTCCGGAAATCTTAACAAATCTTCTAATAGAAAGCTTCTCTCCAATTTTTGCAGTTTTCTCAACAAGCACACTCTTTAAGTCGTTCACTTCAAGAAGTGCATCTACCTCTTCACCATCAACACCACCAGTCAGACCAGAAGCCAATGCCTGATCAGCTACAGACTGTACAAACTCCTGGAAAACTTCATTCTTTGCAACGAAGTCTGTCTCAGAGTTTACTTCTACAACTACAGCAGTGTTGCCGGAAATAGCAACCTTTGCGATACCCTCAGCTGCAATTCTGCTTGCCTTTTTCTCAGCCTTAGCTGCACCGCTCTTCTTCAATACATCAACAGCGGCATTCATATCTCCATTGGTCTCATTCAGAGCCTTCTTACAATCCATCATACCTGCGCCGGTCATCTCGCGCAGCTCTTTTACCATAGAAGCGGTAATTTCTGCCATTTTTGTATCCTCCTATAATATTTTCTATATAATCAAATCTTAGTTCTCTTCTGCTACTTCCTCGATGTCCTCTGCATTCTCTACAGCAACATCTGCCTCAGTGTAAACAGCCTCACCCTGATTAGCCTCGATAACAGCATCTGCCATCTTGGAAACAATCAGCTTAACTGCTCTGATAGCATCATCGTTACCGGGAATGATGTAATCAAGCTCCTCGGGATCACAGTTGGTATCGCCGATACCAATCAAAGTAATACCAAGAGAATGTGCCTCCTGTACACAAATCTTCTCCTTCTTAGGATCTACTACGAAGATTGCATCAGGAATTCTGGTCATATCCTTGATACCGCCAAGGTTCTTCTCCAGCTTGTCCCACTCCTTCTTCAGTTCGATAACTTCCTTCTTGGGAAGAACATCAAAAGTACCATCCTGAGACATGGTCTCAATAGCACGAAGTCTGTCAATACGGGACTGGATGGTTCTGAAGTTGGTAAGCATACCACCCAACCATCTCTCATTTACATAGTACATACCGCAACGCTCTGCCTCAGTCTTAACTGCATCCTGAGCCTG
>CAYOGM010000077.1:0-12237 GCA_964403595.1 uncultured Acetatifactor sp.
GGGAATCCGGCGGCGTGGAGTACCTGGGTTATCCGCGCACTGACTTTTCTTGTTATCAGTTGTCCCTGCGCGTTGGTTATTTCGATTCCCCTTACTTTCTTCGGAGGCATCGGAGGAGCCTCGGCCTGTGGTATTCTGGTGAAGGGGTCCAACTACCTGGAGGCTTTGGCACAGACCAAGTATGTGGTATTTGACAAGACAGGTACTCTTACCAAGGGTGTGTTCGAGGTGCAGGAGGTAGCTTCATCCAAGGCATATACAAAGGAGCAGTTACTTTACTATGCAGCTCATGCAGAAAGTTATTCCAGTCACCCCATCAGTAAGAGTCTGCAGAATGCTTATGGTCAGAATATTAATCGGGAGCTGGTGAAGGATGTGGAGGAAATCAGTGGTCATGGCATCACTGCTATGGTTGATGGACATTCTATCGCGGCGGGGAATGCCAAGCTGATGAAACAGATGCAGCTTTCTTATGAAGAGACTACAGCTATTGGTACGGTAGTTCATGTGGCTATTGACGGACAATATGCAGGATATATTCTGATAGCAGATGCAATGAAGGATACTTCCAAGGATGCCATTAAGGCTTTGAAGGCAGCAGGGGTAAAGCGCACAGTGATGCTTACCGGAGATGCCAAGGCGGTGGCTGAGCATGTGGCAGCGCAGCTTTTCGTGGATGAGGTGCACAGTGAATTATTGCCGGCAGATAAGGTGACTCGCGTGGAGGAGCTTCTGACAGCAAAGGGACATGGCGAAAATCTTGCCTTTGTAGGTGATGGTATCAACGATGCGCCGGTGCTGTCCAGAGCTGACATCGGTATCGCCATGGGAGCCATGGGTTCGGATGCGGCTATTGAGGCAGCAGATATTGTCCTCATGGATGATAATCCCCTTAAGATTGCTCAGGCTATCAAGATTTCTCGAAAATGTTTGCGCATCGTATACCAAAACATTGTCTTTGCACTGGGTGTAAAGGTCGTTTGTCTTGTACTTGGCGCATTGGGTATTGCCAATATGTGGATTGCTATTTTTGCGGATGTGGGTGTGATGGTGCTGGCGGTATTGAATGCTATTCGTTGCCTGCATGTTAAAAAAATTAGTGCATAGAATATATCTAAAAAGCATAAGAGGCTTTTATGGATAGTAATTTGTTAACTTCCCGAGATTGCAAAGAGGCAGTGCTCTCAGAAAATACATATGATTATATTACGGACTTCTCCCTATCTGATTTTATTGGATTGGGAGAAGATTTTTGTTATGCAAATGTAGACAATATGTACAACATTATTTATCTGGATGGGGCGAATGTTCCTGACTGGGGGGCAGTGGCATTTCAATATCAGAGTGTACCTAAGCTCTACAGCCTTGCTCCCATCACCGGAGGAACGGGTGGTTTTAATGCGGATGCATTGATTGCCAGTGGAATTTTACAGGTGCAAAGAGCCCCATTAAATCTTACCGGACGAGGGTGTGTAATTTGTTTTATTGATACCGGAATTGATTATACCTTAGATATGTTTCGGGATGACTTGGGTAATAGCCGTATTCTGGCTATCTGGGATCAGACCATTCAAACAGGAACTCCCCCAGAGGGGTTTCTGTATGGAAGTGAGTATCGGCGCGAGAATATCAATCAGGCCTTAAATGCGGAGGACCCTTATGATGTGGTACCCAGTCGGGATGAGAACGGTCATGGTACTATAATGGCATCACTGGCGGCGGGGGGGAGAATTTCGGGACAGAATCGTTTTGTGGGAGCTGCTCCCGAGGCCGATATTGTGGTGGTCAAATTAAAGGAGTGCAAGCAGTATCTGCGCAGGATGCTTATCATACCATCCGATGTTCCTGCGTATCAGGAAAATGATATTATGTTGGCAGTACAGTATGCGGACCAATTTACAGAAGTGTTGAATCGTCCGGTGATTATCTGCCTCGGGCTTGGAACCAATATGGGCGACCATGCAGGCAACTCAGTTCTATCCCGTTATTTGAATACCGTTGCTGTTCGCAGAAGCAGAGCGGTTGTAATCTGCGGTGGGGATGAGGGCAATGCAGCCCATCACTATAGAGGTCGTGAGCCAAGGCTGGATAATACAAATGTTGCATCGGCATCAGACAGGGATGATATGAATGTGGAGGTGAGGGTGGCCGCAGGGTGTAGTGGTTTTGTTATGGAATGCTGGAGTAGTCTGCCGGATACTCTTCAAGTAGGTGTACGTTCTCCGGGAGGGGAGGAAATACCACCGCTTCGCATCAATAGCGGTCAGACCATCACTTATCGGCTGGTTTATGAGGATACGGTGATTACTCTTGGCACCACTTTGGTGGAGCCCTCCTCGGGGGAACAGCTTTTACGTTTCTGGTTGCAAAGTCCAACACCGGGAATCTGGACCTTTGAAGTTACCTCTCCGGGAACCTTATACAATGGCACCTTTGATATGTGGCTTCCTGTCACGGAGTTTTTGGATGCTCCGGTGTATTTCCTGCGCCCGGATCCCTATATTACCATTACAGAACCGGCCATGGCTTCGGAGGTTATCACAGTGACATCCTATAATTCTGCTAATTTGAGCTTTGCCATCGATTCCGGCAGAGGATTTGCCCGAACCGGTATTATCAGACCGGATTTGGCGGCACCCGGAGTAAATGTCACTACAGCAAAGGGAGTACAAAGTGGTTCTGCTCTGGCGGCAGCCATCACAGCCGGTGCTGTGGCGCAGCTGTTTCAGTGGGCGGTGGTGGAGAAACGAAGTCTCTACGCGGAGAGCAGAGAATTAAAAAGTTATCTCATTCGCGGAGCAGCCCGCTCGGATACACTGAACTATCCTAACCGCGATTGGGGTTATGGACGACTCCAAATTGAGGGGGTCTTCGAAAGTTTGCGGGAATAAAGGTCCCGCCCCATTCGCTTATTTGTGTTCTTAGGGTGTTGAAATCCTATGAATTGAGACGCATTATATCCGAAAACGGTTGCGAATACCTATAAAGAATAATTCATATATTGTACAAAAATGTTTTGAAGAGAATGTGATATGAAGGATAATTTACAGGATCATTTATGGGGGAAGAAGGTTTTTTCTACGAATGTGATTCCGACTCTTTGTTTTCTGGCGGCGGCTTTTTTGCTGGGGGGGAGTTTGGCGGATGCGGTGAAGGAGAATAGTTTAAATGAGTTGGAGCAGCTGGTAACAGTGGAAACTACAGGAGATTCCGGGCTGGTAAATAATATCGAAACATCCCAAAAGGCAGGAACAGCTGCGGCAAGTGCCCAGCCCTCTCAGACCCTGAATCAGCCTCAGACTTGGGGCCTTCTTTTTACAGAGAACTGGGGGCTGGGTTTTGGGGAGTCCGGCAAGTGTCCTACAGGTAACAGTTCTGCGGAGGAGCTTGCCAAATATAATGCTTATTATGTGGCGGATACGGAGGAGAAGAAAATATATCTTACCTTTGACTGCGGGTATGAAAATGGTAATACAGAAGCTATGCTGGATGCTTTGAAAAAGCACAATGTCAAGGCGACTTTTTTTGTGGTAGGGCATTATCTGGAATCTGCACCGGACATTGTGAAGCGTATGGTGGCGGAGGGGCATACTGTTGGCAATCACACATACCATCATCCGGACATGTCCCAAATTTCCGATGCTGCTGCTTTTCAGAAAGAAATGGATGATGTGCGGAGCTGTTATAAGGAGCTTATCGGGGAGGAAATGCCCATGTATTACCGTCCGCCTCAGGGCAAATACAGTCTGTCCAATCTTCAGATGGCCAAGGATTTGGGATACTCTACTTTCTTCTGGAGTCTTGCTTATGTGGATTGGAATGTGGATGATCAGCCTGCCAAATCGGTGGCTATGGAGAAACTGACCAAGCGAGTTCATCCCGGAGCAGTGGTGCTGTTACATAATACTTCCAAGACGAATGCAGAGGTCTTAGATGAGTTGCTGACAGAGTGGGAGAAGATGGGCTATTCCTTTGGTACATTGGAGGAGCTTTTGGATTCAGCTTCTCCAAATGCTGAAAGTGTACCGCAAACAATATCAAATACGGATGTTAAAAAATTATAGATTCCATTGCAAAAAGCTTAACATAATTCATTGAATGTGTTTTTTTTTATGCTATACTTTTACTATTCCGTCAATACAAAGGTGTAATGTGAGGGAGGGACCAATGAGGAAAAATGTATTTATTAAATGTGTAATGAAATATAGTCCGCTGTTTGTTCTGGAGATGCTTCTGTCGTGGATACTTGCTCAGGCAGTGGTGGAAGGCAACAGCCTGATTGGAGCGGCAGTGGACTCTCTGCTTGCGGGGGAGAAGGTAGAATATCAGTCTTTTCTGCAATATCTGTTGATGCTGACAGCAGTGGGCTTTGTGGCTGCTTTTGGCAAAAGTCTTGCAGCATCATTTTTCAGCATCAAGGTACAGACCCGTTACAAGAATATGGTGGCTCAGAAGCTGTATCGTTTGGAATACCGTTATTTTGATGAAAAAGGTTCGGCTGCCATCATCAACAAGATGAATACAGATATTGCAGAAGCAGATCAGCTTTTAAGCGATAATCTGCCATTTCTCTGTACCGGGGCCATCTCGGCGGCAACTTATGCTGTCTATGTGGGGCAGACCAATTTGAGTCTGCTGATTCTCATGCTTTTGTGTTATCCGATTGTACTTTGGATTACCAATCGCGTGGTGGAGAAGCTTAAGAGTCTGAAAAAAGTTCATCGCCAGAAATCTGATCGTATCACGGAGATTGCGCAGGATTGTGTCAGTGGCATTTTGGTGCTTCGTACCTTTGGTGCGGAGAAGTATTTTGGGGCTAAGCTGGAGCAGGCGGCTGATGATTTGGTGGCTAACGAAGAGAAACGTACTAGAACCTCCAACAGTGCCCTTTTGGTTCGCAGAATCCTAAACTGGCTGCCCAATATTATCTGTGCTGTTTACGCTTATGTGCTGGTGTCACGAGGAGATATCAGCGTGGGCGGTCTGGTGACCTTTATCTTAATATTGGGACGTTTTGTGGATGCCTTTATCGGTCTTCCTTTTGATATGGTGGAGGCCAGAGAGCATTGGGTTTGCATCCGGCGTGTGGAGGATATTCTGTGTGAGCCGGATGAGGAGACCGGCGACGCTCGGAATGGTATGGACGACAGTGTTGCGCTTGCTTTTGACAAGGTGCATTTTCATTACACAGAAGGAGTACCGGTTCTAAAAGACCTTTCTTTTGGAATATCCAGAGGCAGTACGGTTGCCTTTGTGGGAGATTCCGGTGGAGGCAAAAGTACGGTTTTTCATTTGTTGTGTGGATTTTATAAGCCTTGTGAGGGTGATTATCATTTATTTGGAAGAAGCTTTAAAGAGTGGGATATTGAGGCTGCCAGAGAACAGATAGCACTGGTTTCCCAGAATGTATTCCTATTTCCGGATACCATCCGCGCCAATGTGGCCTACGCCAATCTGGAGGCTGGTGAGGATGAGATTATTCAGGCTTGTAAAAATGCAGGGATTCATGATTTTATTATGAGTCTTCCCGAGGGCTATGACACCCAGGTAGGTGAGCGGGGAATTCTTCTGTCGGGCGGTGAGAGACAGCGGATTTCCATTGCGAGGGCATTTCTGAAAAATGCGCCAATCCTTCTGATGGACGAGCCTACCTCCGCAGTGGATGTAGAAACAGAATTGCTGATTCAGGAAGCGATGGAGCGACTTGCAGAGGGCAGAACCTGTGTTATTATTGCCCATAGACTTTCTACCGTGCGTCATGCAGATACGATATTTGTGATGAAGGATGGTGCTATAGCGGAGAGCGGAACCCATGAAGCCCTGATACAAAAGGGTGGAATTTATGCAGCCATGTATGGAAAGGAGGAGGCGTAGATGAAACAGAGTAAAGTGTTCTTAAAGACTATGAAACTCATGGGAAAGCGTTGCCCCATTTATCTGGCGGGTATTTTTTTTATGAGTACCGGATGGGCTATGTTTACAGTTATGTCTTCCCTTCTTATGAAAAATGTAGTGGATGCTGCTCAGAGTGGTGATACGGAACATATGCGTAATGTGATTGTTCTCAATATTCTGGGAGGTATTGCATCTATGCTGATTTACCGTGCGGCAGCCATCACTTATAATGTGGAGGCCAAGCGTGCTTACGGTAAGGTCTGTAAGCTTCTCTATGCCCATGAGGTACGGTTGCCCTATGCCTATTATGAAGAGCATCATAGCGGCGACTTTATGTCCAAATTGTCCTACGATTTGGAAAAGGTGGGAAGCATTTATGGCTCCAGACTGCGCCGCAGCGTGACACCGATTTTGCAGGTGACCGTGTTTTTGATTCCTATGCTACTTTTAAGCTGGCAGCTGACTTTGTGCCTGATTAGTGTCAATACGGTTATGTTTCTGACCAACGGCATTTTTTTGAAGCCTATGCAGAAGGTTGCCAAGACCTTGTCTGCCACCAATGGCAGAATGACAGAGAAACTGTCCAATCTGTTGCAGGGTATGGAGCAGGCCAGAATGTACGCTGCGGGTAAGAAGACAGTGGAGGAATTTGTGGAGCAGAATCACCTTTATGCCAAGCAGAGCCGCCGTAAGATTTTCTATACGGCCTGTTTGGAGAGCGCAAACAGCGGATTTGACCTGCTCTGTGCATTGGCCTTTCTCATGGTGGGAATCTATTTTGTGGGGGAGGGTTATACCACCCTGGGTTCCCTGACGGCCATCTATAGCCTTTACGGTAGCTTTACCAATCAGTTTTTGCAACTGGGAAGATATCTGCCGGAGCTGGTGGGCTGCCTGGCTAATGCAAGCAATATATTTGCCTTTCTGGAGGAAGAGAAGGAACCGGAGAACTGGTATCGGGGTGATTGGAAGACTTCTGCCGGGATGACAGACGAAGAGGCTGATAAGAAGTCTATTGACAAGTTAACGGAGAAATCCGGTGACATGGCCGTGGAAATGTCAGATATTGTTTTCTCTTATCGGCAGGACAAGCCTCTTTTGCAGAAGGCTTCCATGCAGGTGAAGAGTGGAGAGAGCGTGGCTGTGACCGGGCCTTCCGGTTGTGGTAAGACTACCCTTTCTAAGCTTTTGTTGGGGCTGTATCCCATAGAATCCGGAGAAATCCGCTTGTTTGGTAAGTCTTATGGTGACATGACCAATGAGGAAATCCGACAACAGATTGCCTATGTTCCACAGGAGCCATATCTTTTCCAGGGAAGCATTAAAGAGAATATCCGTGTGGGTCGGATTGATGCCACGGATGAAGAAATCATAGAGGCAGCTAAGTTGGCCTATGCTCATGATTTTATTGAGAAACTGGAAAAAGGATATGATACGGAGGTGGGAGAGCGAGGAAACCGCTTATCCGGCGGGCAGAGACAACGTATTGCCATTGCCCGTGCCATCATCAAAAACGCTCCACTCATTCTCTTAGACGAGGCAACCTCGGCGCTGGATAATGAATCGGAACAGTTGGTCAATGAGGCTTTGAAAGGGCTGCATGGACAGCGGACACTTTTAATGATTGCCCACAGACCTTCCACGATTGCGCTGGCAGACCGCACTCATCCTCTTGCACTTTTTCGAAACTCCGAGGGTGCAACATCATAACGCTTCTTAAACACATTACAAAAATAATTTCCGTTGGCAAAGCCGACCTTTTCTGCGATTCTTTCGATGGAGAGGTCGGTTTGTCCAAGGAGAATCTGGGCCTGCTGCAGGCGGGCGTTCGTTATATATTCCGAGAGTGACGTTCCCAAAACATCTTTAAATAATTTGGAAAAATATGGTGCTGACAAGGAAACATGGTCAGCCAGTTCTGTCAAAGATAATTCTTCTGCCAAATGTTCTTCTATGTACATAATTGCGTTGTATATTCGTTCGTCATAGGCCGCCGGTAAAATGGCATTCTCGTCAGAATCCGGAAGCTTCTCTTCGTATATGGTCAAAAAAAGTCTGGCGAGCATCCCCTTCAATAAAAACTGCGAAAAAGGTGAATTTTTATCATATTCCTCAAGCATCTCTTGAAAAAGGGCTTGAATTTTGGCTTGAGATTCCTTGGTAAAACGACAAATATGATTAAAATACATTCGCTCAAAAACCGGCTCGCCAATGAGGTCGATGGCAGGCTGCAAGGCCTCCTTGCGATATTTAATCAGATATCTGTCATAGGGGGCATCCGACATGGGAAGATTTCTGTGGTAAACATGTATCATTCCAAGTCCTACATCTCCGGGATGCATAATTTCCACCTTTTCATAGGAAAACCACTTTCTGTCTCCGCTTACATGGTAACCAATGGAATAATGGTCCAATGAAACTTCCATGGATGGCATGGCGTAATTGCCCGGCTGACACTTCCTTTCTACATAAACATCAATATTGGGTGGTAATGGCTTGGGCATGATACACCTCCGTAACGGTTTATAATCTGCATATGATTTTACTGTGATTGCGCTTGGCACATTGTGTTTGCGTACATTATAGCATGTTGTTCCCCCGACTGTATAGATTTTCTTCCAGTGATTTCATTGCCTGATGATGGGGCCTGTGCTATAATAGGCAGGTGTAATATAAGCTGTGAAAACAGTGCAACCGGCTCATCAGGTGAGCAGAGGAAAGCAGATATTTAGCATTATAACAGTGTTTAGTAAACCGGATGAAATTTGGAAGATACCATGAGAAAAAGAAGAATTCATTTTGTATTAGTGTTCAGTTTTATAATTATATTATCTCTTATAGGTTATCGTTGCATGCAGACCTATATGGATTATCGTGTGCCGGTGGAAAGTACCGGCAGAGTGTTGGGAGTTGCCATTGTCGATAATCTGGATTTTCTGGAAGGCAGGGAAAGACGAACTGCCATGCAGAATCCCGGAGTATGTATGGGAGGAGTATATCTTCCTTATACATCGGATGGCACATTGTATTTATCTCAGGACTACACCAAGTCTGAATGGGAAGGGGACCTTCTGAGTGATTCAAAGGATACCTTTTTGTGTACGATGCCGGATGAGGCGTGGGATGATAAGGCAGAAAGCATTGCAGAGGGACATATTTTCTCTATCTGGTTGGTAGGTGAAGATTACTATTATGAAATGGATATGGTAGTCAGTGGCATGCCTGTTATGAATATTACAACCAACTATTCAGAAGAACAGGATTTGGGAGAATATGAGGAGGACCCGGACCGTTATTATTTTGAGCCTGCGGTACTTTACTACGGAGATATTCAGGTTTTTGACTGTGGGGCGGATTCGCGCTCTTACGATATTTTTGAATCACAAGTGCGATATTATCACAGGGGTGCAACCAGTGCTGTTTATGACAAAAAAAGTTATTCTATCAGTTTGCTGGATTCAAAAGGTGATAAATTATCCAAAAGTCTGTTGGGAATGCGTACAGATAATACGTGGAAGTTGAAAAGTATGGCTGCGGATGTAAGCAGAATCCGGGAGAAAACCGCATGTGATATCTGGGAAGAATTTGTGAACATGAATTCTTCGGTGAATCAGGCTGGCCCCCGCATGGAATTTTTGGAATTGATTGTGGACAATGATTATGTGGGTTTGTATGGAATTGTAGAGCCGGTGGACGAGGAGAAGCTGGGACTGGACAAAAACGATGTTTTGTATAAGGTTTCCAACTGGAATGTGCCGGAAGATGAGGATATTCAGGAAGCGGTTGATAAAAGATGGAAAATAATGAGCTTTATCCGTATAAGATATCCGGACCCTATTGTTGACTACGGTCCCACATGGCATCCGATGAGGGATTATCTTAACACTTTTCATCGGAGTGGGGGTGACAGATTCCCTACTGAATCCAAAATTTACTTATCGAATGCTGTAGACATGCATATTTTTCTTATGACAGTCTGTGGAAGTGACAATTATTATAAAAATCTGTACTATGCAGCAGATGTGGCGGGGGATGGAAGCTATACCATGCGTCTGATTCCGTGGGATTTGGATTTGACCTTTGGCTCTGTGGCAAGAGATGGTAAGCGACAGATTATTGATGACGCTACAGAGATATATGAAGAACAAGCCCTGTCCTACTTGAAGGAAGAACAACCGGAAACCGTGCGTCAGGCTGTGCAGGAACGTTGGCAAGAATGCAGGGAAAGCTTCCTAAGTACAGATAATATCATTGGCATTATGCGGGACAATCAGAGCTACCTGTTAAATTCCGGTGCAGTTGCCAGAGAGAATGCACGCTGGGAAGCTTATCAGATGGAAAGTGATATTGAGACTATGGTGGATTTTCAGATGCGTCGCATGGAGTTTTTGGATGAATATTATGGCAATTTTTAGCGACGAGAAATGCTTGATATCTCTTTTTCAGGAGTTTATAATATAGTTCGTTGTAAATTTGTTAAATTGCAGATGATTGATTAAGGAGAATACCATGGATAGAGAAATGATTGTGGTGCTGGATTTTGGCGGTCAGTATAACCAGTTGATTGCCCGCAGAGTCAGAGAGTGTAATGTATATTGTGAAGTGCATCCCTATAATTTAAGTTTGGATGAGTTGAAGGCATTGAATCCCAAGGGAATTATTTTTACCGGTGGACCTAACAGTGTGTATGGTGAGGATTCTCCCCTGTGTGATATGGCTGTGTTTGAACTGGGTGTGCCTATTTTGGGCATTTGCTATGGTTCCCAGCTCATGGCCCATATGCTGGGCGGTAAGGTGGCAACTGCGCCTGTCAGCGAATACGGCAAGACTGAGGTAGATGTAGATAAGAATTCTGTTTTGTTCCAAAATGTATCAGACAAAACCATCTGCTGGATGAGTCATACTGATTATATTGAGAAGGCTCCTGTAGATTTTAAGATTATTGCACACACTCCTGTATGTCCAGTGGCGGCTATGGAATGCCCCGAGCGCGGTCTCTATGCAGTACAGTTCCATCCTGAGGTTATGCATACTCAGGAGGGTATGAAGATGCTGTCCAATTTTGTATTGAATATCTGCAAATGTAAGGCTGACTGGAAGATGGATTCCTTCGTGGAGGCCAGTATCAAGGCTATCCGTGAGAAGGTAGGCTCAGGCAAGGTGCTCTGCGCCCTCTCCGGCGGTGTGGATTCTTCGGTGGCAGCAGTTCTTCTGGCCAAAGCAGTAGGCAAACAGCTTACCTGCGTATTTGTAGATCATGGCCTTCTGCGCAAAAACGAAGGTGATGAGGTGGAGGCTGTATTTGGTCCTGACGGCGCTTATGATTTGAACTTTATTCGCGTCAATGCGCAGGAGCGCTTTTATTCTAAGCTGGCTGGTGTTACTGAGCCGGAGGAGAAGCGCAAAATCATTGGCGAAGAATTTATCCGCGTATTTGAAGAAGAAGCTCAGCAAATTGGTTCTGTAGACTATCTGGTGCAGGGAACCATTTATCCCGATGTTATTGAGTCCGGTCTGGGCAAGTCCGCAGTCATCAAGTCCCATCATAATGTGGGCGGCCTTCCTGACTGCGTCGATTTCAAAGAAATCATCGAGCCCCTGCGCCTGCTCTTTAAGGATGAGGTCCGCAAAGCCGGTCTGGAGCTGGGCATCCCCGAATATCTGGTATACCGCCAGCCTTTCCCCGGCCCCGGACTGGGTGTCCGCATTGTGGGCGAAGTAACCGCCGACAAGGTACGCATCGTTCAGGATGCAGATGCCATCTATCGAGAGGAGCTTGCGAAAGCTGGTGTAGATAAAGGACTTGGCCAGTATTTTGCTGCGTTGACGAATATGAGAAGTGTGGGCTGCATGGGCGACGAGAGAACCTATGACTATGCCGTGGCGCTGAGAGCAGTAACTACCAGTGACTTCATGACAGCGGAGGCAGCGGAGCTGCCCTGGGAGGTCATCGGAAAGGTGACAAGCAGGATTGTCAATGAGGTTAAGGGCGTGAATAGAGTACTGTATGATTGCACGGGGAAACCGCCGGCGACGATAGAACTCCTTTAATAGATGAATCTCATAAGTATTCGGATGAAGGATATATACCAGACTTTGGCACACAGAGACTATGCAAATGCGTATACAGCACAGCTTGTAATTGAAAGAGACAAGTTGTATACAAAAAACAGTAATCTTCCACATGGACATGGGGAATTGGAGCTTAACAAATTCGAACCGTTCCCTAAAAATCCACCGATTTCAAAGGTGTTCAGAGAGATTGGATATGCAGATGAATTGGGTTCCGGTATGAGAAACACGAATAAGTATACCAAGCTGTATTCCGGTGGAGTGCCGAAG
>CAYOGM010000078.1:0-12159 GCA_964403595.1 uncultured Acetatifactor sp.
ATTGATTCAAGTGAAAGAATGGCAGAAATGCCTAGAAAAACTTGAATTAATAGATAAGCATATTGTATCTCTCCTAAAACAGCCTGTCAAGATAAAACCCTAAAATTCTTTCCATTACTAAAACAAGAGCCCCACTCTTTCGAGTGGAGCCCCGTGTTATAAAGCTATGAATTACAGATTACTTAACATCTGCGCCATCATTTCCTGCATGTGTACCATTGTCATTTCCTGCATGAGTACCATTGTCATCTCCGGAGTGAGTTCCTACATCATCTCCATCATTGGTGCTTTCTTCCGTTGTGGTCTGGAAGAAGCTCTTTGCAGTAATCTTGAAGGAAACTACCTTCTGTCCGCCGTACTCGCCAATACCGCAAATGGTAACCTTAGCAGTACCCTTCTTGGTGTTGTTCTTGTAAGTGCCGGGAACAGCTACGAAATCCTTACCATAGGTAAGAGTCTTGCCGTTCAAGGTAACAGTCAAAGGACACTGCTCGAATTCATCAAGAGTGATAGGCTCGCCAGTGTAGGTAACTACGCTAGTCTGCTTAGCCTTTGCCTTCTTGATATCATGTGCTTTATCTACAACCTTGTAGGTAGCAGAGTTGGAACCAACATAATATCCGCTAGGTCCAGCAGAGATAGTAACCTTAATCATGGTTCCGGATGCAACTGTATCAGTTGCTCCTACTTCCTTACCGGCATTTTCTCCGGTTGCGTAAGTATACTTAGCTACGTAATCTGCCTTCTTGCCACTACCAGTCAGCTTCTTGCCATTCATATCCGTTACGGTAATCTTGGACATCCAGCCATTCTTCTTGGTAGAAGCCACTACATCAGGTGCATTCAGGGTTACAGACTGCTTCACTCTGTTAACAACCTTAGTTGCATTAAGCTTCTGAGGATTGATAATAAAGTGCTTGGTAAGTGTTCCCTTATAACCGCCCTTACCCTTGATAACTACATAAGGACTCTTCTTAGAATTATCAATGGTCTTAGCAATTACATTGTTGTTCTTGTAAGAAACGGTATAATCTGTACCTTCCTTCAGGTAGAAGGTCTTGTCAGACTCTTCATCGTAGTACTTAACCTTAAGGTTAGTCAACTTAACGCCGCCCTTTACATAGTCAGCCTCAAGTCCTTCTACAATGATGTGACCCTTATCGGTACCATCGTTGGTTGCAACATCTGCACCGTCATCGGTTCCATCAGTTGTACCAGCAACAACAGTTCCCTTATACTCATCAGCAATGTCATGAGCAATAATCTTGAAGCTCTTCTTCAACTCTCCGCTGTACATACCCATACCGGTAAAGATAATCTGTGCAGTACCAGCCTTGTCATTCTTCTTGTAGCTTACAGTGTAATCTACATTAGGAGTCAGCTTGGTTCCAGCCAGAGTCAAGGTCAGACCCTCCTGGGTTACAGCCTGTCCATTGTAAGTCAAAGCTGTAGCAAGTCCGGTCACAGTTGCCTTCTTGATGGATGTGCCAACGATTGTAAAGTTAACCTGCTTCTCACCGGCGTACTTGCCCATACCTCTGATAATAACAGTTGCCTTACCGGGCTTAATGTTATTCAGATAAGAAACAGTGTAATCCTCACCTTCGGTCAAGGTTACCTTATTCAAGGTTACTTTAAGACCACTAATCTTAATCTCATTACCGGTTGCAGTCTGCTTAGGAATCGCAGAAACCTTTGCCTTGCTCAGAATATGATCCTTATCAGTAAGAATATAATCTGCGGTCTTCTCGCCGGTAAAGTTATTGATACCCTTAATTACGACTACATACTTACCTGCTGCGGAAACACTTGCCAAAGCAGTTGCCTTACCTGCAGCATAATTTGCATCGTAATCATCCTTAGCATAGTAAGTCAAAGTGTAATCCTTCTTAGCTGCCAGCTTCTTCTTGCCCCACTGTACAACTACCTTAGGAGTCTTAGCCTTACCATTTGCAACATCAGCAAGCTGCTGATTCTTCAGAGTTACATCTGCACCGGAGATTGTCTTAGGAACAATCTGGAATGTAGTAGTAACGCTGCCCTGGAAGTTACCCTTACCGGTAATAGTAACGGTAGCAGTACCTACCTTAGTGTTATTCTTGTACTTAACACTGTAATCCTTAGTAGTCAGATAAGAAATACCATCGGATACACGAAGTGAAGGCTTAATTGCCTTACCGGTGTAAACCTGATCAGCAATCTTAGATATCTGAAGACCCTTGCTTGCAAGTTCTTTCTTCTCTGCCTTCAAAACATCTTCTGTTACATAATCGGATGCTTCACCGTTGGTATCAAGGTCTCTTGCACCAACACCCTCTGCTGCCTTATCAGTCAGCTTCAGGAAGTCGCCAAGAGCAACAGTACCATTCTCATTTCTGCCAATGATGCTACCGAATGCAGGCATCTCAAGGCTTACAAACCAATCATCTGCAACCTTAACGTTTGCAGTATTCTTGGACACCTGAGCAGTCTCATCCCAGAAGAAGTTGGTCTCATTATTAACCTTAGCCTTATCCTGAGTACCCTTAAATTTAAGGTTTTCTGCAACATCCAAATACTTAGTACGATAGGAAACAACACCCTTCGCACTGTAATCAGTGTTAGGAGCACTATTGGTATACAATGCTACGTTGTAGCTCTCGTTGTTGAAGGAGATACAATTCTCAACCTGAATATCAGGACAAGAGTTGGAATCAATACCCTTCGCCTTGTTACCAAATGCAATACTGTTAATCAGCTTATGGTAACCGGTGATGTTAGAACCACCAAGCTTAAATCCATTACCGTTACCGGCATTAATCTTAGTACCATTCTCATCAAAGACATAACCATTGTAGTATGCAACGGAGTTCTTGATGGTTACAACGCCGATAGGACCGGTCTCAACCTTAGCAAAGAGATCCCAACCGTCATCTGCATTGTATGCTGCAATACATCCGTCGAATACGTTGCCGGGACCTACGGTCAGCTTAGCAGCGAATCCGTCTGCATCCTCATAACCTGCATCTGCGTTCAGATAAGAGGTACAGTTCTTAACGGTATTGTAGGAAGGCCATTCAGCCAAATTGGTATCAGTACCGCTAAGACGGCTAATCTGGATACCGGTGTTACCGTTCTTGTAAGCGTTAACGCTGTCAATTACGTTGTGGTTACCGCTAATCTTAAGACCATCGGTACCATCACCGGAATTCGTAATATCAAAGTTCTGTAAGAGCCAGTAGTCACCAGCCAAAGTCATACCTGTCTTGTAATTCTTACCGAAGTCAAATACAGGTCTCTCCTCTGCCTCAGGATCCATAATCATTCTGATAGGCTCCTCAGCAGTACCGCTGATACCGCGGGAAATTGTCAAGCTGCTGTTAAACTTATAAGTACCGCCGCCCAAAAGAATAGTCTGTCCGGGTCCAACGAACTTAACTGCAGTAGCAACATCTACGGGATCTTCTGCAGTACCTGCACCAGCAGAAGTTGCATCAGGTGTTACATAAATGTACTTATTACCAAAAGTATTATAAGTTACACTGAACACTTCTGTTCTAGGGTTGTAATCTCTCAAGAATACGTTAGTACCCTTTCCACCAATCTCATAGTCCGCATCAGGAACCATGGTCCAGGTGAAATCGTTCTTACCATACTTCAAGGTAATAGGGAAGTGCAACTTGGTGTTCTCAGCCTCAATACGAAGGTTATTAGCAACATAGGTGCCATCAGCAGCCTGAATTGTTACATAACCGGGTACGTTACTGAAGAACTGCAAATCATAATCTGCAGAGCTTGCATTGGAAGCACTTGCAATGCTGTAAACAGGATCAACAAGACTTCTTACTCTCTCCTCTGCAGGAGCATCCTTAGCTGCATCGGTAACAGTCAACTGAATATCCTTGAAAGTTACAGTTGCATTTCTAGCTGCGAAGAATCCAAGAGACATGGACTCCTCATTCATCTGTGCCAAAGTACCCTTCTTGCCGGGTGCATCGTAAGTTCCGGTGTACTCACCCTTCTCATCAAAGTACTTCTCATCATAGTACATCTTAGATTCAGAATTACCATCCTTATCGGTATAAGTAATCTTGTAACCGGTGTTGTTTCTCTCCAGAGTGAAATCAAGCTCTGTAACAGCACCTTCTACAGCATCCGCATTTGTGCAGTTTCCAATAATATTATATTCTCCTGCACCATACTTCTTACCACAAGAGTACTCCAGAGTACTTGTGATAGCGTTAAATCCTTCAGGAAGAGATGCGCCGGACCATCCAGCAGGTACACCTGTTCTTGCAACAGTACCAATACCCAGCTTCATGGAAGTATTTGCTGCTACCTCAGAGTCGGTAGTCAACTCACCAGCTTCCTTATTCCAACGATACTCAATCTTGGTTGCAACTGCCATGTAAGAGTTGTTCCAAAGAGGATAATTTGCATCACCCATTTCACCAACTCTGTCAGCAACCATCAAACCAAAGCCTTCCTGACCATTGGACAATGTCCAGGAGTCAACACATACCTTTGCTCTCAGAACAAAGTTATCCTTAATAGGATCAAGCTCAGTATAGTAGAATGCAAGACCATCCTCGCAGGAAGCGGGTACAACCTTACCCTTACCGCCGGTACTCCATACCTGTACGGAGCCGTCATTTGCATTACCCTTATAACCGTTTGCAGACTTGCTAGCGTCGTTAACATTCTCTTCATCAACGCTTATACTTGCACCATAAACGGTGAAGTTCCAAGGTACTTCATCATTCTCTACCTTCTTAACGGTAAATGTGATGCTGCCCTTTTCTTTGGACTTCTCAGCCCCACGAACTGCCTGAACATATGCGATGTAGGTCTTACCAACTTCGAGACCCTCAAAAGTATATGTCCAATCTTCACCAACTCTATCGCCCTTGGTGGTTACTGCAACCTGTTCGCTTTCAGTTGCATCCTTTGCATCTAACTTGTAGGAAACGAGATAAGACTCTGCTTCATCAGTAGGAGCCCAGCCAATCTGAACGCCACCATTCTTCAAGTTAGCGTAGTTCTTAACATAAGGTGTTCCAAGAGGAAGTACATATTTTGCAGTTGCACTTGCCTCACCAAGCTTATCAAGCTCATCTTCACGAGATGCTGCAATCTTGAATGTGTAGGTGCCGGACTTCTCAGGAGCAAACTTCACGCTACCCTCTGTACCAACTACCTTAGTCATAGATTTTGCAAGCTCCTCGCCTGCTTCATCATACATGGTTACGGTTACGCTATCCGCACCGTCATCACCAATTACCATAGTGAAAGGAACTACCAACATACCCTCTTCATCGGTAAAGATATCTGCTTCCTTAATAACAGGAGCTGCTACCTTTTCCCATGCTCTACGAGCCTTGGTACCCTTTTCAGCCATGATATCATAGAGCTTAACCTTAGAACCGTCAAGGTAGAACTGATAGGTCTTACCAGCCTTAAGGTCATACTTCATTGCACCATTTGCAACGCGGTCGCCAGAATCAACCTCTTCACCATCGGTTATGTTCAAGAAATGATATGCTTTGGCACCTTGACTATCACCATTTGTTACGAGGGTAAGTCTACAATCATCCTTTGCCTCAATAACAAGTACAGCACCTTCTTTTGCAGTCTCACCCTTGTTAGGAGAAGGATTCACACTACCCTGTACACAACCATTGTAAGTAATTCCCTCAAGTTCTGCAACATCACCACTGCCAAATTTTGCATTAAAATCTTCAAGAACAGTAAACAATGCGATTTCCTCGTCACCGTATACAACGCCCTTCTTCAAACCATTCTCAAGATTAACTCTGGTCATACGATAATCGCTCAGCATCTGGTAGCTATAGTTTATAGCATATACATTCGCCTTTGAAACCTCCAAATAGAACTGATACTTTTTACCAGCCTCAAGTTTCAAGGTCTTGGAACCCTGCTCTACAGAAGTACCGCTTTCAAGAACCTTTACATTCTCAGTATCAGTTACATCCAAGAAATTCCAATTCTTGGAAGCAGACTTCAATACCAAAGTAACAGAGCTGTCTGCAACAGCTTCGAACTCAAATGCTGCACCAGAAACTGCAAGTCCGCCCTTTGCATTACTGCCGCTGCTATCCTTAGCATTATTAGTAGCTGAAACATATCCGGTATAAGAAACGCCTTCAATCTCAGCCGCAGACTCCTTGAAAGTCATATCCTCAAGAACAGTAATCTTAACGCCCTTAGCATCGCCGTATACTACGCCAGCCTCAAGACCCTTAGAAAGGTCTACAGAACCCTTCTTAGTAACCATAGCAGGCAGATTAATCTGATAATTCAAGGTAGTTACAATACTGTTTTCCATACCTTCCTTAACAGCAATTGCCTTAATGGTTCTTACAATTTCCTCACCGTTTTCACCGGCAAGCGCAATAGCCTCTCCAGTGTACTCTGTGCTATCAACAGTAGGCTCTGTGCCGTCAACTGTATAGTAAATCTTAGCACCTTCGGTACCGGAAGTAAGACTAACTTTAATGTTCTCATAATAAATCTTGTCAGTACTCAAATCAGCCTCAGGCTCAAGTACAATCAAATCCATTTCCTTGCCAAACGGATTCCAGTCGCCAAGGAAAGTCTTGAATGTAATTGATGCGCCATCTGCCAATACAGGTGCCTCAAGAACACCACCGAAGTCTGAACTTCTGGATGCAGAATTATCCTCACCAGACAACTCAGTTGTCAGATACTCGGTCATACGAGGAGAAACTCCACTAAGAGTATCATTCCATCCTTCGGGAGCAATCAAAGACTTTTTATCAGGATTCATTCCTACGGTAGTCTTTACAAATACTGCTTCACCTGTGCCGGCTGCCCAACAACGACCAAAAGTATTCTGATATGTAGACACACTTGTAGCTGCAGTATCATCTCTTTCAGCAGAAGCGGCAACAACTTCACAATCAAAGAACAACATACCTCTTGTTCCTGCTGCGGTCTGAGGAGCAGTAATGTGAGCGACATCATTCTTAGTACCATCAGTATTGATAACAAGCTCACACTCGTTAAATACTGCGGTCATACCACCAAAGATATAATCGGTGCCACCATAGATAGAGCACTTATTAAATGCCAATCTGGTATTCTTGCCACCGTACAAAGTATCCTGATGGCTGATAATCTTACAGTTGTTCATATAAGCCTTATCAACAGAATCACTAAACGCAAGTGCTGCAGCTCTCTCCACATAATCCTTAGCCTGAACAGCAGTGCTGCCTACAGCCATATCATTACGTGCACCCTTGCTCTCGCCCTTAGCACCGGACTGAGGTGCAAGGATATCAGCAGCAGCCTTAGCGGATACATACTGGTTGAAGGAATTCTCAAAGATAATTCCATCTGCCTCAAATCCACTCTTGGAAACCCAAACGGTTGCATTCCACATATCAGCGGTTCCGCCGCCGGTAGGATTATCAATGGAATAATATCCATTATGAGCATTTACTGCCAATGCATCCTCACTATAGAGATAACCATCGGTCATACTATAATAGTTATAACCTACACCATAGTAAGAAGTAATACGTACTGCATTGTCTGCAATGTCTACACCCTTATTCTTCAAAGCAATGCCGGGAGTCTCAGCTGCATTCTTCAAAGTAACATTAGCAACATCCACACGAAGCATCTCTTCGTAAGTACCAGGGTCAATTTCAATGGTAACTCTCTGCTCATCAGTTCTGGTCATGTTGCGAACTGCTTCCAGAGCATCATTGATAGTTGCATAATCCTTATTATTACCAACAGTAATAGTCTCTGCATAAGGTACTTCTGCTGCAGCCTCATTACTCTTGAAAGGAATTACAACAGATGCAGCCGCACCGTTAACCTTTACATCCTTGGTAAGAGTCTGAGTATAACCAGCACCATCTACCGCACTTACAGTAACCTGATACTGACCGTCACGAAGCTCAACATTTGCAAGGTTAGCTCCGGTGAACTCGTAAACATAGCCATCTGCCTCAGCTACACTGTCTGCTACATTTACTCTGGTAAAGGTAATCTTGTTGATTAATGTGTTACCTACAGTAAGGTCAGCACCATCTGTAGTGGAATCGTCCGCATAATTATACTTGTCATAATCAGCAAGCTTTACATCAACCGGGTATTTAGCCTTAGCGGTAAATACGATTTCTCTATCACCCTCTGTCTCAGCAGGAGCTAAAACAGTTGTTGCAAAACTCTTAGTAGTCAAGTTATAATCATCTACATTCTTCTCAGAAAGAGTATATTCTACACCTCTCTCAAGAACTACCTTGAAGCTTGCACCGTCATATGTAAGCTCAGGTACATAAATCTTCTCAGCATTAGCAAACTTAAGCTCAAGTGCGTGGTTTTTAAGATATTCAGCCAATGCACTGTTTGCCTCATCTGTATTAGAACCTTCTTTGAAAGTACCGGTTACAGTAACAAGGTCTACTGCCTGAAGGGTAATGTCAACCTTCTGGTTGCCATCCTCACTCTTAATCTCATATGTATTAGTAGTAGTCTCATTGAGGTCTGCTACAATATAGGAATCAAGATTCTTAAGGGAAACCTTGTAATTGTACTGTTCCTGTACCTTTGCACTATATGTACCATCAGCAGCGATAGTTGCCTCTGTGGTAAATATAGCATTCTTCAACTCTGCATCATCCTGTGCATATGCTGTCAATACAACAGCTGCACCGGTAGGCCAAGTTGCAGGACCTTCCTTAACGCTACCACTTACAGTAACTGTAGCGGGAGTCTCGCGCATCACTCTGGCAATAATAAGCTTACCAGCAGCTCCGCTCATATAAATTCTGTAAATTCCATCAGCCTTTGCATAGTACTTACACTCTGCAATTTCCTTAGCACCTGTAGGAGTGTACTCCACAGGATAAGAACCATCAGCCATGGAAATCTTTACTTTATCAGGACCATTTGCATATGTAGCGTATGCGATAAGAACATCACCCTTCTGCAACTTAACTGCTGCATAAGTTCCATCCTCATGTGCACCATTTGCCTCAAATGTTCCGGTATACTTCATCTGGTCATCAGAAGAAAGCTGACGACTTGCATCCCATCTTGCAAGAGCTTCATTTGTTGATCTCAATCTGTTTCCAGATGACTCTCCTGCTTTCTGATGAATTTCAAAATAATCTGCACCATCTGCTTCAAGAATAGCATCTATAAGCTTGTTACCTGTTGAACCAGCTACAGTGCCTTCTTTAAAGAACTTCTTATTAATGAGGTCTGCAGTAAGTTTGTTGTTATATGTGATATATTTGGTGTTTTTAAGCTGCTCTGCACCAAAATCCCATACATCATAAACATGCTTGGTAGTATCTGCCTTTGTAAGGACAACATCTGCACTTGCAGTCTCTGCTGTTACAGCTACCTTAGACTCAGTTGCATAGTCATCCTTATGGTCTGCACTATCAACATATACATAATAGGTCTCACCAATTACAAGTCTAACTGTGTCTCCAGCTTTCACGCCCTCGAGAGTTGCCTCATCAGCACTCTTAGGTACCAACTTAACAGTAAGTCCCTCAGGAATCTCAAAAGCATTGTCTGCTGCAGCAATAGAAACAGGTACATTTACAACAGTACTCTCGATTACGATTGCAATAGTTGCATCCTCTTCACCTGCAGTAAAGGTATCACCGTCCTTATTGACCTCAACGCCTTCAGTCGTCTTGCTATCAATATACACAGCTCTATCTTCCACGTCGGTCAATGTAACCTTATAGCTATGACCATATTTAATGTCCATAGTTACATTTTCATCAGTCTTGGTCACTTCTTTCTTGGTTGAATCAGAGGTGTCGGTAATAACCAACTTACCTGCATCACCAAGAAGTACCTGACCAGTGATATTCAAAGTACCGGTAGAATTAACTTTTCTTGCCTTAACGATAACAGTAACGTCCTGAGACTCTACCATATCAGGAGCAAAGCTCTCCTCACCATCTACCAAAGCCTTATAAGTAGTCTCTTTACCCTTAACGGTAAGAGCGTATTCCTTTTCGGTGCTAAGGGTAATATGAGCTTCATCTGCCGCTTCCTTAGCATCGTCACCAGCAGTAAATACAACTACCTCATCAGAACCATCGGTAGTATCATTAGGAACCTCATCATCATAAATTCTAACTCTTACGTCAGACTCTGTAATAGAGGGAGCCTCTTCTACCGTAAGGGTGATGGAATACAAATATGCAGTATTTGTTGCTACAATGTCCACATAGGAACCTGTTGATGCAACTGTCTTTACCACCGTGGTAGTATCGGCTTCGGCAGCTTTACCATCAACCGTGTAATAATGATAATTAGGATAGGATACTACAGTAACAGTATTCTTACCTACACCTAAAGGCACACTAATCGTTGTACCATTATTAAACTGTGCAGTTCCATTGTCTGTACGCAACTTAAGTTTTGATGTTCCTGCTATTACTGTTGCATCTACACTTAATGTCTTCAACGCACTTGACAAATTAGCAACGCCTTCGCTTGTGGTATCGTTACTAACCACAGATTCTTTAGTGTTATTAATTTCACTCAAATCAGTATTAGGATTCTTGAAATCCCATACTACAGTACCATACTCGCCCTGGACGTCTTCAGCTTCTTCCACAACATCAATGGAATAAATATACATTGTGCTGCTTTGTGAACCAAGCTGATATGTACCAGCCTCAAGGTTATAAACAGATGTATACTTTACATCTTTTCCCGGCTCGTCAGCAGGCAACGCATTACCCGCTTCATCCTTGCTATCCGTCGGTGCAATGGCATCACCTAACGCACCATCTACAACGGGCTTAACATTGAGAAATCTTTTTCCAGTTCCACCTGCCGCCCATTTAACAGTAACTGTCGCATTAGACTCAGGCGCAATCTGAACCGCAGCTCCCTGATACTTCATGGCACCCTGCGTATTAAATCTTTCTCCGGACTGAATGTAAGCATTTGAATTAGCTGCCTTAAATATTACAAAATCATAATTTGCAATATCACTGGCACTGATTTTTTCAACTGCTTCATCGCCGGAATTGTAACCACCTATTACAAGGTCTGCATTTGACTTATCTCCCGCCGCAAACAGTTCACTGGAATCGCCCCAAGATGAACCCTGTGTGACAGCAGTAAAGTCTATAGACTTTGTAACAGTAGCCGCTTTTACACTTGTAGTTCCACCCAACATCTCTGCCGGAAGCATACCTACAAGCATTGCGACTGTCAGAATCACTGATAACACTCTGTCCAGTCGCTGTTTAAAGCTTTTGGTCATTCTCTTTTCCTCCCTTATTTTATATTTTTTCCCTACGGACGCACTACGGACATCCTATTAGGCTACTTATAATGCTACCACTTGTCCGCTGTTTTTGCAAAGTTTTTGTGCAACCTAAATACTTTTTCTACATTTTCAACATCTTTTTTGGTGAATCTTTGTCAAAATCACCAATTAATTTTTCTTGACATTGGCAAAAAGCGACAAGTTTAGCATGGCAAAATATATAATTTGCAACACTCTACCGAATGCGCTAACCTTTATCATAAAGCATGACACTGGGTCAGGGTCAATGTTCGACCCTCCAAATTTCAAGTGTGAAAATTGTGAATTTTTACTTAGAAAACCTAGAATTTGTTAATAGAAACTGGATAAATCATCCAGTTTAGTCCCCCGGATTCAAGTAGGGAGCCGATTATAACCAACAGATTATATTCCATACTCTGCAAGCAGTTTATCCTGGTATTCCATGTCAAAAACCGCCCTCTCAATCTCGTCAATCCTCCCATCCTCTATCAGATGGCGAATCAAGTCATTTACACATTCTCTTCCACGCGCTAAGCCTTGTGCCATTCCACGCTCCAGCCCCTGCTCCAGTCCACGCTCCAGTCCTCTGTTCTCGTACTTATCCAACAATTCGCACATATTCATTCCTCCCGCTTCTTTCTCATCCTCCTGCAAGGATAAAATAATTTCTTCAAATCTTTCGTCCTTGGTCAGTTCCTTCAACATCAACAACAATGCTTCTAAGTGGACAATCCGCTGTTTGCTGGGTACATAGTCTTTTCCCTCCGCCAGACAGTCTACCACAATCCGCATATCGCTCTTAAATAGCATTTTACAGCTTCGCCAGATATTCCGCACGCTCACCCACAGGAATC
>CAYOGM010000079.1:0-12148 GCA_964403595.1 uncultured Acetatifactor sp.
GATTGTTTGCTTCAATGGCATTCATAACATTACCCTTGGTGCCCACACTGCCATCCTCAGTGGCAATATACACCTGACCATACTTCTCCAAATCCTCCTTCAGGAAGGTCTGCGCGTCACGATATCCCACAATAATCTGAATATTTTCCATGGCAGTTACCTGATTGAGCGCCTTTGCCAATTGTAACATGGGGGGCACGCCAATACCGCCGCCCATGAGAAACACCTTCTTATCCTTTGCCGCTTCTACAGGAAAACCATTTCCCAAAGTACCCAGAATCTCCACCGGTTCTCCTGCTCTATAGGTTGCAAACTCCGCTGTACCCTGACCAGCGATACGGTATACGATTCTGAGTGCCGTACACTCCTCATTTACCTCACAGATGCTGATGGGTCTGGGCAAAAGTGTGCTTTTATTACGTGTATACACACACAGAAACTCACCCGGCAAAGCCTCCTTCGCCAGGTCACTCTCTATCCACATGTCATAAATCATAGGGGCAAGCTCACGCTGAGATGCCACTACGGCTGTCTGCTTCTGTTTCATAGACTTTCCTCTCCCGGTTCTTTAATATGTAACTATTCAGAGCCCACATTCGCAAAATCGCCTCTTCGAGGCTTTCCTTTTGCTCATATGTGCTTCTCACCATATGAATAGTTACATGTATATTATACATTATTTCGGCACTTTTACAAGTCGTAAGGATTGTCTGATGCTTGATTTATTCGAATACCACAGGTTTGTCAATAAAATCGGTTTTTAATACGATGTATGGACAGGAGGGCGTTTTATTGCCTGCATTCTTTTGCTCCGGACCCAAAAGTGTGGTGTTGACATAGATGGACTCCTCTGCCAGATATAACTCATTCACCGCAATACTATATCCCCCGGTAGACTGCTGTCCATAACCGATAACAATATAAAGATATGCTTCATCACTGTATGTCAGCTTGAAGGGCTCCGATTTTTTTTCATCAATAATGGTCTTTAGTTCCCCTGGAATTACCTCCTCGCTAAGTACCGTAAAGCCCAAATCCTCAAGCTTCACCCGCTCTTCACTGAGCATGGTACAACCCGCAAAAGCCACAATCTGGCTCACTAACAATAATACAACCATCCATTTTCTTAATTTATACATATGTATACCGCCTAATGTTTTGGTCTATTCTATGTACATTCGTGGTAAAATATGTTATAATTTACGCGAACACAATGGGCATAGTGAAAGCATGCCATAAATACTGAAATGTGAGGTTTTTTATGATACGATTTATTTTAGTAACATCATTTCTATTCTGGTTCCTTGTATTGGGAAGCCCTCTGCTGGTTGCAGAATGGATTATCGGTAAATTTAACCCTGATTTCAAAAGCCGCAGTTCTCTGGCAATCGTAAACTGGGCTTTCCGCAATGTAATACGCCTTGCAGGTACAACTGTTATTGCCAAGGGCGAAGAGCGCATTCCCCAGGATACTGCTGTTCTTTACGTGGGCAACCATCGCAGCTATTTTGATATAATTCTGACCTATGTGCGAGTACCCCGCCCCACCGGCTACATTGCCAAGAAGGAGATGGCGAAAGCCCCTCTGCTTAGCAACTGGATGCGCAATCTCCACTGTCTCTTCCTGGATCGAAATGATGTAAAACAAGGTCTGCAGACAATCCTAAAGGCCGTCGAGAAGGTAAAAAGCGGCATCTCCATTGCCATCTTCCCTGAGGGAACCCGCAACCGCCAGCCCGATTGTCTGTTACCCTTCCACAACGGAAGCTTTAAGATTGCAGAAAAGGGCGACGTACCTATCGTTCCCATGAGCATCGTAAACACCGGTGCCATCTGGGAAGACCACCTGCCTAAGATGAAGAAAGCAACCGTAATTATCGAATATTGCGACCCTGTCTACATCAAGGATTTGGACAAGGAAGCCCGCAAGGATCTGGGTAAATATGTTGGGGATATTATTTTGGAGAAATACAGAGAAAACAAAATACTTCTGGACGAGATGACTTCCTCCAAATAAGACAGCGCGACCACAAATTCTGCAATAATTGAAATATAAATAGCTCAAACATAACAAAAGCTCAAATGGATTGAACAAACTCTCAACCATTTGAGCTCTTTTATTTACGACTTATTTCTTTAAATACTCTACAACCTCTTCAAAATGCATTCCATGGGATGCCTTTACCAAAATGGTACAGCCCTCCGGCAAAAGTTCCTCCTGCTGAGCCAAATTACTCAGAAGCGTCTCTCTATCTGCAAAATAGTAAATCTTTTGCTCCTTCGTCTCAACTGTCTCAGCCGCCTGCACTGCCGCTTCATACATATGTCGGGAATTTTCGCCCACACAGAAAATACAGTCTGTACCGGCCTGCACTGCATAGCTTCCTACACCGGCATGCAATGCATCCGAATCATCACCCAGTTCAAACATATCTCCAAGAACTGCCACCCGATAGGTATCTGCCAGCTTCAGCAAATCAAGAGCCGCCTCCATGGATACCGGATTGGCATTATAGCAATCATCAATTACAGTATATCTGTCCAGACGCAGTAAATTGTTTCTGCCTCCTACAGGCTGAATTTTAGACAGTCCTGCCTGAATCTGCTCACCTGTCAATCCCAAAATTCTTGCCACGCAGGCCGCTGCAGCACCATTCGTCACCATATGCCTGCCGGGCAAAGTGATATGTACAGGTATAGTCTCTTTGGGCATATGCAACACCGCTTCACTGCCCCACAACCCTTTACTTACGATATCTGCTGCGTAAACTTCTTGATTGCCTGTACCGCCCAATCCAAAAAAATGCGCCTCTTTGCCATTTACTGACTTCACGGTATAAAGCATATCATCCTCACCATTCAGACAGACCTCACCATCCTCTGCCATGAAATCAAAAATCTCCGTTTTAGCCTTAAGAATACCTTCTCTGGTCTTTAAATTTTCTAAATGACACTGTCCAATATTGGTAATCACACACACATTGGGACGAGCCATCTTGCTCAGACGGTGCATCTCACCAAAATCACTAATGCCCATCTCCACCACAGCAACCTCATGTTCATTACGAATACGAAGAAGCGTCAACGGCACCCCTACTTCATTGTTGAAATTACCTTCCGTCTTAAGAACATGATACTTTTCTGCCAGTACACCTGCAATGAACTCCTTCGTGCTGGTCTTACCCACACTACCTGTGATACCAACCACAGGAATCGTAAGCTTACTGCGGTAATATTCTGCAATGTCCTTAAGTGCCTGAAAAGAATCCTTCACCAAAAGGTAACTGCCCCACTCATCTGCAAGCACGCCACATTCCATTTCCACCTGCTCAGGTGTCTTTTCTGTGATTGCAAGCACAGCGCCTTTTCCAAATATCTGTGGAATAAATTTGTGACCGTCCACACGCTCTCCAACAGTAGCCACAAATACACCACCCTCAGTCACAATACGGGAATCCAAGACCACACTGTCCACATGGGTATCTTCTGTTGCAGTGGCAACTTCGTCCACAGCCCCGTCAAAATCCCCTGCATATTTTTCCACATTCTGCAATACCAGTTTCCCTTTACAGGCTTTTGCTATCTCACCAATTGTCAGATTCATCGAAAATCCTTCCTTTAACACTCCAAACTATAGTCTGTTAAATCACACATTCACAGCATAACTCAAAATCTTCTCACACAATTCCTCAAAGCTGATACCAACAGCTGCAGCCTCCTGAGGTAACAAAGACGTGGGAGTCATACCGGGTAAGGTATTTGCCTCCAGACAATAAAGCTCGCCACTCTTGCTCATCATAAAATCCATACGGGCATAATTTTTCATTCGCAATGCTGCAAAAACACGCTCAGCAATTTCTTGCATTTCAACTGTCTTATCTGCATCAAGCTCCGCCGGACAGGTCTCCACAGTGCTGCCAGCCTGATACTTATTCTTGTAATCATAAAAGCCCTGCTTGGGTGCAATCTCAATAACCGGCAATGCTTTTCCATCCATTACACCCACAGAAAACTCTCTTCCTTCAATATACTGCTCCACTACGACCTCTTTATCATAGCGGAAGGCCTCTTCCAAAGCCTTGTCGAATTCAGCCTCATCTTTGGCGATACATACACCCACACTGGAACCACCACAACAGGCCTTTACAATACAAGGAAAAATGGGGGACGCTTCCTCTCCCTTTTTCAACCGGAAGCCCTGAGGGGTAGGAATCTGATGAGCTGCAAAAATATCCTTGGCAATCCCCTTATCCATCGCCATAGCCGAGCTGATATAATCCGTTCCGGTATAGGGAATACCCATCAATTCAAAACATGCCTGAATCTTGCCATCCTCACCGTTTGCACCATGAAGCGCCATGAACACGGCATCAGCCTCTTTACAGAGCGCAAGCACATTGGGACCAAAAAAGTTCTTGTCACCATCCGGTCTCAAGGCCTTTACCGCCTCCAAATCAGGGTTCTGTTCCGAAACAGCACTGACGTTGGCTGCCCAATCTGTATCACTCTCAAAAATCCCCTCAAGTTCGCCCTCATATCCCAAATAGACATCCAGCAAAACAGCCTGATGACCATTCTTTTTCAAAGCTTTATAAATCATACTTCCGGATACTAAAGACACCGCTCTCTCCGTACTGGTACCACCTGCTAATACAACTACTTTCATTCTCATTTACCTCTATTCTCCTAAATTGTCCTTCACCGCCACAAGCTGTGTCAGCAGAATTAAATACTCTGTTTTCTCTCCCATATCCAATGCATAGAAATCCATCGACTGGGTATTCCTGCCACAAAGATAATGTAAAAATTCCTCCATGACGTAATTATATCGGTAATTATTCATCACATAATTGGCACAGGCCAGTCGTTCTGCATGAGCCAGCAAATCCGACGCTCCATTGTTGCGGGCCGTCACCGGATGAATCATCTCATCATATACACCACTGATATTCTCCCCCTGAGCCATCAACGCATCCATAAAAATCGTACACAACTCCATGTCCACCTTTTGTCTGGTGGAAACATAGGTCATGGCACCATGCAGATAACTCATCTCTTCCGTGAAGCTGTTATGTCCCTGAAAATAAGTCTTATACTCCGCAATTTTATTACCATAAGTATCGGAACCGGTTGCCCGATAAAGCTCTGTGAGAGCATGAAAACACTCTGCATCCTTTTGCATGGTACTCTGTGTCTGCTCAAAGACCACAGATGCACGTTTCAGACAATCTGTAGCATAAGCCTTATCATATTTCTGATACAAATAACTGAATTTGGCCAAAACTGCTGCATATGCCGCCTCCTGTCCTTCCGGAGCAGACTGCCCGGCCTGAAGATTTTGCTCCTCTTTCAGCTCTATCCAATCAGCTACTGCTTCCAAAACATCCGGTATGGCATTTGCGTCCTCGTCCGCAAATATATCCTCATACCATTCGTAAGCGAGTAAAAGTCTCTCTACATCTTCATTGGTTACCGTCTGTATTCGGCATCCATCAATAAAATCCCGGCAGATTTCCGAAAAACGCCTCTCATAAAGACCTGTCTCCAACGTAAAATCATAAGAACGTCCAATATGCTCACATTGTAGATAATAGACACCCTCCTGTTTCCAATCCCCAAAATCTGCATAAGCAGAATACAAGCCCTGTTCTGCATTGTACCGGACATCCTCCAGATTTCTGGTATACACTACTTCTCCACTCTGCGCGTCAACCAGACTAAAACTCGCAGGCAACATGCGCCCCTTTACTGCGGCACGCTTTATCCCCTCTGTTCTGTATCCGGCTGCATCCACCATGATATTGGGATATTGCTGAGGCACTGTATAATCTACTATCGGCGTACTTTCCATGGATACCACCTTACTCTGCTCCGTATCCTGTGTCTGTACATCTGAAACAGCCGTCTCCCCGCAACCGGCACACAAAAAAAACGCCAGACAAAACACCGACAACATCCCCTGGCTGGTCCTTCCTGTATCAAATTGTATTCTGTTTACTTTTTTATTATGCAGACTGATTTTCCTCATACGTTTTACCTATACCCATTTTAACACGTCTTGCCCATAAATCAATCATTTTTCTTGCAAAAGGAGCTGATGCACCGTTGATGCATCAGCTCCTTCGTAATTCATAATATAAACTTTTAATTGTTTACAGTTTAAAGAACTGCATATCCTTCTCCAATTGCTCAGACAAATCAAGCAAACTCTTCGCTGAATCTGCCAAAATCTGCAATGTAGCATTGAGCTCCTGCATAGAAGCATTGGTCTCTTCCGTACTTGCTGCATTCTCCTCAGAAATTGCAGACAAGTCCTGAATAATGTCAACAATCTTCGTACGGGCATTATCACAATTGTTCGTCTGAACACGAATAATTGCTGCCTCATTCTTGGTATTATCTACACCATTGGTAAGCAGATTGAACTTCTCCTTGGTCTCTTCTAACTTGCCACGCTGTTCATTGACAATAACGTTAACCTCATCCATAACCTTAACGGTCTGTTCGGAATCTTTCAGCAGATTATCAATGATATCACCAATCTCCTGAGCTGACTGATTGGATTCTTCTGCCAACTTCTGAATCTGAGTCGCAACTACAGCAAATCCACGTCCATGTTCGCCAGCTCTTGCTGCCTCGATACTTGCATTCAAGGATAACAGATTGGTCTCCTCTGCAATGGAAGTAATCAAATCAACTGCCTGACGGATTGCCTGTACGGAATCATTAGTTGCATGAACCTGATGACCAATCTTCACGATTGCATCTGTAGTCTTATCATTTGAATCACTAAGTTCTTTGATAATAATGCCGGAAGCATCACTTGCTGCCTTCATATCCTCAGCAGTATCATTCAAAACATTTACACTGCTAACAATCTCAGTAATAATATTACCGATATCAGAAACACTTGCAGAAGCAGCCTCTGTCTCCTCTGCCTGATTCATTGCACCGGAACTGATATCTTCTACTGCATGACCAATTTCACTCGTAGTATTGCTACTCTGATTAGCCATATCCTCCAAGGAAGTACCGGAGTCAAAGAGCACCTGTGAAGAATGCTTAATCTTGCCTACTACCTCTGACAATTCCTCCTTCAAGGTTACCAACTGAGCACACATAAGACCGATTTCATCTGAACGATTCTTGGACTTCTCATCCATCTTTGCCTTCAAATTACCGGTAGCCAGCTCTGCGATAAAGTTCTGAGCACTCTTCAATGCACGGCTCAAGCCAAGTGCAAACAGAGTACCTACTACCATCATCACGAGAATCATGATAACCGCAATCGTAAAGAGAGTCACTTCCTTACTCTTAATATATGCATCTGCCTCTTCACTATGTATACCGGAGAATGCCATACCAACTACTTCACCATTCTGCTCAATGGGAACATAGTATGCATAGTAACCTTCACCATTAATCGTAACATTAATGTCTGAATACTCTTCACCATTCTCCAAAACTGCCTTGATAACTGCATCACCCGCCTTGGTCCCCACCAGACGGTCACCGGTATTGGCATCTGTCAAGGACGTAGTCACACGGGTATCTCCATAAAATATGGTATACTCATAACCGGTTGACGCATTTAACTCATCTACAATATCATATACCCCACTGACAAGTGATTCACCCTTACGTACCTCACCGGCATCATCCATATAGAAATCGCCGGGTAAGGAGACATCATAAAAGTCCCTCAAAGAACAACTAGACGCTCTCAACCCCTTTAACGCCTCATCATGCATACCTTCCTCTATGCTTCTGGAAGCCAAAACAGTCAATATGCTACCCAAAAGCAGGGAAGGAAGCAGGGAAATCATCAATAGCTTGATTTTGATTGAAATAGTAACACCTTTCTCTTTTTTCATATGTCTGTCACCCCTTACACTTTATTATGTCGTAGTTTCTATTTTAACACTTTTTTTCAGATATTACAACTAAATTTTGCTTTTTTGCAAACAATTTTTAGTTTTTTGATACACAATTCTGCCATTTATTATCGTATAAAGAGTCTGCGTAAAAACTTCCAATGGATTTCCGTCATAAACAACCACATCTGCATCCTTCCCTATTTCCAGACTCCCCAAGTGGTCTCCTGCACCGCAAATAATGGCAGGATACAGGGTAATAGCTTTAAGACCCTCTTCCATAGGAAGTCCTGCTTTCACAGCCAGACCTGCACATAAAGGCAGCGACTGAATCAGGGATACCGGGTGGTCTGTTGTAATTGCGGTCATAACCCCCGCCCGGTTTAATATTCCAACTGTCTTAAATGCCATATTCTGCACCTCAATTTTGTTACGACTTGCAAGGTCCGGACCCACAATGGCAGGGAACCCTGCCTCCACCAAATCCTCCACAATCAAATGTCCCTCGGAGCAATGGTCAAGCGTCATAGTCAAACCAAACTCTCCGGCAATACGAATCGCTGTATAAATATCATCTGCCCGATGTACATGAGCCTTTAACGGAATCTCTCTCCGCAACACCGCCCCCCAACATTCTTTGGTAAAATCCTCATCAAACTCCTCACCCGACTTAAAGGCCTTCTCTTTCTTGTCAAAATACTGTCTGGCTTCAAACAGCTCTCTGCGAAGCATGGCTGCAGTAGCCATTCGTGTAGAAGGACTTTTCCCCTGACCCGAATAATTCACCTTTGGATTCTCACCAAACGCAACTTTCATGGCTGCAGGTGCCTTTACAATCAAATCATCCACTCTTCTGCCACTGGTTTTGATAAGAGCAAACTGACCGCCTACCACATTGGAGCTTCCCGGCCCAATCATGGCACAGGTAATTCCTGCTCTCACTGCATCTCCAAAGGCGGCATCCATGGTATTTATGGCATCAATTGCCCGAAGATAGGGTGTGATGGGATTTACTGTCTCATTACAGTCATCTCCCTCCATTCCCTTCTTCTCCTCCGTAATACCCATATGGCAATGAGCCTCTATCAGTCCCGGCATCACCCAGGCCCCTGCAACATCCAGCACCTCCTCCCCATCCCCGGGTTGTACCGGTATTTCTCCCAGCTTACCAACCTCTGCAATTTTGCCATTTACGAGACGAAGTACGCCTTGCGCGTACTCCTTCCCTGCCATGGTCAACACTTTACCACCCACAATATACATAATCCCTGCTCCCTGACAATCTATTGCTCTTCCTGACTCACAATTTCTTTAGAACAGCGTCTCTGCATTTACAGGAGAACCATCCTTTTCCAACATAAAATAGAGATTTGCTCCTTCCAAACTATAATATCTGCTGGGGGCAGCCACCACTCCCAATTTATCTCCGGCCTTCACTATTGCATTTTCCGTTACTTGAATATCTGCAAGTTGTCCATAGGTTACAACATAACCGTCTCCAAGCTCCACCGTCACACCTTTTCCAAGCTCTGCTGTCTCAAAAACGGATGTCACCCTTCCCTCTGCACAGGCAACTACATCTGTACCCTCCTGAGCTGCAAAAATAGTTGCAGGATTATACTTGTACTGGTCCAGGGTTGAAAAATAAATACTTCCATCCATACTGTAAGGCAAAAGAATCTCACCATTTACAGGCTTGGTCAAACCACTTTCTTCACTATAATGAAACTCCATTGTCTCCTGATTTACAACTTCCGCAGTTGCCCCTGCATTTACTGCGGTTGTCTGGTCTTCATCCAACTCCTCCGCAGCAGTCAGTTCACCGGCTCCGGCTACATCTTCACCATCCACATCGGGAAGCTCTACCAGATGAGAACCGGCCTCAGCAGACAAATTCTCCTCCATGGGCATATAATCCAAATCACTGTCCATGTTTTGAGTATTACTTCCACCAATAATAATATCTTCCTGAGCATTCTCCTTGCCAATTTCTTCCAGCTTGTCTGTGGAATCCTTTTCCAATGCCGCCAAATCTAAGGAGTAACCATCATTTTGCTCCTCAATCTCCTTGCCCTTCATATATAATCCGGTCATGGTCAGTGCTGCCAACACAAGCACAGAGGAAGTAACCATGATGATTCTTTCTTTTCTAACACTGTCTCGTCTATTCCTTCTCATATTCATTTCCTTTCTGCCTAATAATTTCGTTACCGTATCTGCGGACTTTCTGCCGCCGTATCCGTCTCATCAATTGTTTTCATAAGTAGTTTTGCCGAAAGAAAAAGTTTTATACAATTGAAAAATTTTAGACGCAAAAAGACTGCTGCCTGCGATTTCTCAATCTTCCGGCAACAGTCTCTTTTACAAGACCATACAGGATTTTCATTATTTCATTTGAATACATTTAAATCCAGAAACCAATTTTAATTATCAACTTAGCTATGACGCTTTACGCGCCCTGTTCATACTTGGCAACATCCACATGCTGCACCGTACCTACATTACCGTTCTCATACAGGAAGATTCCGGTGCTTCGGATTGCACCATTGGTCTGCCCTGTAGCCCCTTTCAGAGTAAAATCAGTAGCTGCCTTTTGCAGACAGATAGCTCCTACACCCTTGTCGGCAAGACGATAGAGCTGGTCCTTACCATTTTCGTCCTTGCACCAGATTTGCAGTTTGGACCAGATATCATCATTCTCATCAATCCAGCCATTTCCGTCCTCGTCATAAGCCTGCAAATCAGCAAATCCATCCCCACTCTTAGTACCGAAGAGTTCGTTTCCATCATTGATGGTGCCATCACCATTCTTATCCAAAGCCAGATAACCGCTGGCAGCATCCAACATGGAAATTTCATCCTTCTCACCGTCTGCATCAATGTCAAAATAAAATTTCTGGTCTGAAAGCTCAGCCACATCCGTATCCAGATTCAGCACCAGCGGATCACACATGGTAAAGGATGCCACATTCAGTTCCTCCCGGAAGGTCTCCTGAAACTGGCGGCTCATGCCTACCTCCACATTGAAGTGAATCTCTCTTCCATCAGCAGTTTTCACAGTTCCCACAGTAGAAAAACTTGTATCCTCCTGTTCATAGAAGGAACTCTCCTGAACATAGTCAAGCACACGCACCGTGCCACCAAAGGATGCAAGAGTCTCCTGTCCACTGACTACCTGCATATTGTTCTTCGAAACTGCCGTGTCCTCTGTCGCGGTATCGTCCATTCCCCATTCCTTCAGCAAATTATCAATTTTGTCCCCTTTGTTTGGGAAAAATAAGCTAAAGATGTAACGAATGGTCAGTTGACGAAACTCAAGCATTGTACTCTCTGAGCTTGTAGAACGGATATTCACCCTTCCGGTACGAAGGTTCAAGCTATTTTGCCAATCCTCCGGTGTAAAAAGCTTCTTCTCAGAAGTTTCTGTGCTCTCTCCGTTTTCTTCGGTCAGGGTTGTATCCTCCTGCTCACCTGTGACAGCGGCATTCAATGTGTTGCCCTCACCGGTCATGAACCCTCCTCGATATTCCGTTAGCGAGAAGCGTCTGTAAGTTGTTTTTGTGGACTGATAAGTCCGTGCGGATTCCATTCCTATTGTTGCGGAATCAATTCTCAAACCTTCCTTTCTCTCCTTTTTAGCGCACCACATTTCCCATCCGTACATCCTATGATTCTTCCCTGAACCCCGGCTGTCAGCATAGAAAAATTCTTTGTGGCAAGCGTAGCTTACGACATCCTGTCTCTCACAAAAAAGGATGGTATCTTGGCAAAGATGTCCTTCTCTTTGCAAAAATACCATCCGTGGTGTCGATTTACTTGGAATCCGGGTGGCCTTCCCTTCATCCTGTACCTATTATATCGACATTTTTTATTTTTTCTTTAGATTAATCTACGCGGTTGTAATTAATCAGACATCCCTTTAAGATAATCTGACGCTCCTCATCGGTAAGCTCGCCCAGCTTCATCTCAAACTCGGTAAGAGAACCGTTCTCCTTGTCAACCACATAGGCCTTAATCACCTCTGTCTTGTCCTCAACAGCCTTCTTGATGCCGGGGATGAAGAGGTAATCCAGGTTCTTGAAGGGAAGCTCGCCCTCCTGAATTAAGAAAGGAAGCATACCCCAGTTAATCAAATTGGAACGGTAACGCTTGGTAGCGTACTCGTTGGCAATGTTTGCCCAGCCGCCAAGTACCTTCTGGCAGGAAGCTGCCTGCTCACGGGCAGAGCCGTCACCGGGCTTCACTGCAAAAATGGTGGAACCGAACCCGGTATT
>CAYOGM010000080.1:0-12048 GCA_964403595.1 uncultured Acetatifactor sp.
TACAAGACCCGTTGGATGACCCTGTATCATGCAGAGTGCTTCATAGGTCTTGATCCTGAGTTCATGGTAAAGGCTCACCTTCTGATTCCCGAAGGCGAGGAGAACATCCTTTACAACTGGATGCTCAACTTCCAGTATATGTCTGATGAGTATGTGAGAATGTATGGTGAGTCCAAGCCCGTTGGTAATGGCAACGAGCCTGACATCTACATCTTCTCCAATCCTCAGTGGGAGCCCACTCCCAGCCCCGATGTTGACTATAGCTGCCTGAGCGATGATTTGACTCTGTGCTATTTCGACACCGACCAGAATTGTGCTGCAATCCTTGGTATGAAGTACTTTGGTGAGCACAAGAAGGGTACCCTGACCATGGCATGGGCACTGGCTAACAGAAACGGTTATGCTTCCTGCCACGGCGGTCAGAAGGAGTACACTTTGGCTGATGGTTCCAAGTATGTTGCTTCCGTATACGGTCTGTCCGGTTCCGGTAAGTCTACTTTGACCCATGCTAAGCACGGTGGAAAGTATGACATTAAGGTTCTTCATGATGATGCATTCATTATCAATACTGATACCTGTGCATCTATCGCACTTGAGCCTTCTTACTTCGATAAGACTGCAGATTATCCTACCGGTTGTGAGGATAACAAGTACCTGCTTACCGCTCAGAACTGTTCCGCTACTCTGGATGAGGAGGGTAAGGTTCAGCTGGTAACCGAGGATATCAGAAACGGTAACGGACGTGCTATCAAGTCCAAGCTTTGGTCTCCTAATCGTGTGGACAAGATTGATGCTCCTGTAAATGCTATCTTCTGGATTATGAAGGATCCCGTAATTCCCCCTGTACTGAAGCTTAAGGGTGCAGCTCTTGCTTCCGTAATGGGTGCAACTCTGGCTACTAAGACCTCTTCCGCAGAGCGTGTAGCTGCCGGTACCGATATGAACGCACTTCGTTTCGTACCTTATGCTAACCCCTTCAGAACCTATCCTCTGGTTAACGACTATGAGAAGTTCAAAAAGCTCGTAGAAGAGAAGAACGTAGACTGCTACATCGTTAACACCGGTGACTTCATGGGCACCAAGGTTAAACCCGCTGATACTCTAGGTATCCTTGAGACCATCGTTGAGGGCAAGGCTAAGTTCGAGAAGTGGGCTAACTTCGATGATATCGAGATTATGTACGAGTGGGATGGCAAGACTGCTGACTTCACTCCCAACCTTGAGGATGCTGACTACGTTGCAGCACTTAAGGCAGCTATGCAGAGCCGTGTAAACGCTGTTGAAGGCTTCGCAACCAATAAGGAAGGCTATGACAAGCTTCCTGATGAGGCTCTTGAGGCTCTTAAGAAGCTGGTTGAGCAGGCATAATCTGTCCGAACGGTTTATAATGTTGTTGATGACCCTCCCTGTAGTGTTACGGGGAGGGTTTTTCTGAAAAATGATTTTAGAATGGAGATCGAGATGAAAAATAAATGGTTTACCTGTTTTCTGTCTTTTGCACCGATTGTTCTTATTATTATTTCTTTTGTAGGGCTTTTTGGTGCGTCTGGTCCTTCCAGTGAAATCAATCCTGTGTTGGGGACGGCTTATGTATTGCTTACTCTTGTGGGAGTAATAATTGGTTGGGTGGATATTATCTGGTTTATCGTGCTCACATGTAGGCGAAAAGATTGGGATGTTAATAAAAAAGTTATTTGGTCTATCGTGTTGTATTTGCTTAATTTTTTTGTTTTTCCCATATATTGGTTTTTGTGCTTGAGAACAGAAGAATAAGAAATGTATAGTAAAGGGAGAGATTATGAATAAAAAATTGACTTGTATTGCTTCTTTAGCACCTATTGTGGGTGTTGTGTTTGGTTTTATTGGTATGGTGATTATTGCTTTTGCGATGGAAGAGACTGAAGCTGCTGGTGCGATATTTGGTGTTGGGGGGATGATGGTCTCTTTTATTTTAATATTAATAGGTGTTATTATGTGTTGGGTAGATATTATTTGGTTTATTGTACTCACATGTAAAAGAAAGGACTGGGAAACGAGTAAGAAGGTTATTTGGTCTATCGTGCTATATATGCTTAATATTTTTGTGTTCCCAGTATATTGGTTTTTATTTCTGAGAACAGAGGACTAATGCTTCAAAGGAGTGTGGGATTATGAATAAAGTAGTAACTGGTATTCTGGCTATTGTCCCCAGTATTTTGTTTGTGATTTATATGATAAATCTTATGATGGTGGATTGGAATGATGCGAGACCGGATAATATGGGAATTGTTTGTGTCCTGTTTGCTGCCATTGGGATTTTGGCATTAATTGATACTGTTTTATTTATAGTTTATGACTGCAAGCAGACTCATTGGTCCATCGAGAAGCGGGTAGCGTGGGGGATTGCACTGTATTCTTTTAACATATTTGTGTTCCCTGTGTTTTGGTGGCTATATATGCGCAAAGAATAAGGGAGGATAATTAGTGTGAAAAAGGTTTCGTGTTGATGATTTTATATCCGCAAGGAATAAAATGATTAACTGTATATTTGAGGGTTTTTGACAAAAATTGCTGTTGTAATTTAGAGGCAAATTAGATATAATATAAGTAACCTGAGATGCACGATAACCTTTACTAGTTTTGAACCTACATTTACTTTAAACGGGATTCCTATATCGCCAAATGGCTGTCAGGCCTCCACGATGGTGCTTGCATTGTCGGAACGCAGTGGAAGGCAAAAGTTTGGTTGCGGTTACCCACCTAGCATCGCTAGGAGTCAAAAAGTAAAGGGCGGCATTTTGGGCAACATGACAAAAGAGAGAGCAGTCCGTAAGGGCTGCTCTTTTAAGATAAAGAATTTAGGAAATTAGTTAGTAGGTTGTAAGAGGAATCAGAGGGATTGGAAAATAAGAACCAGAAAAATAAATTGAATAAAAGAGAACGCATGCAACTTAAGGCGTGGATTTGCTTATTAGGTATATTTTTATTGTTATTTCTTTTGGCAGGACAAATCTATATACATATGCAGCCCAAACAGCAAGTTCCTAAACCAACACCGCATATTCCGGTGCTTACGAAGCTTTCCAATGTATGGTTGATAGAGGTGGGTGAGGATAACCTGTTGGTGTATCGGGACGGACAGGAGGAAAGCTATGATTATGGTACCGTGGAGGCAGCTGTCGATGAGAATGGAGAAGTGTTGTGGGACGTACCTGTAAAGGAGGCGGAAGAGACAGAGCTTCATTTGTATCAGCCGGACAGAAATTATCGGGAGCAGCTTGCGGATATTATTTTGACAGATGGAAGAGTGACGGAGGTAATTGTCAAAACCGAGAAGATACATGGAGTTATTCTCGGTGCTGATGAAAATGGCGTGGAAGTGGAAGGATATGGTCAATTACCGCTGGCTTCTGATTATCGGGGATATCGGATATTTAACACACTGGCAATGTGTACATATGAGGATTTGGCTTTTGGATATGACTTTGCAGATCTGGTCATGGAAGATGGAGAGGTTTGCGGTATTTTGATGGTGCGCGAGGAGACCATGGATTCCATTCGCGTACTTTTGAAAACTGGAGATTTTGAAGGAACGATACATGAAGAGGTAGTTCTTACTGCAGATACGGATTATAAGGTGACCTATGGACCATTCGGACAGGAAGTGACAGAGGAATATGCTGCCGGAGAGGAGATTGTGGTTAAACTGGACAGTGCGTTTTTTTCGGGAGAGAGAATTACGGTAAAACCGATAGCTCTTACAGGAAAGGTGATTTTATCAAATGTCAATAGAAGTCAGGGTGTTCCCGGATATCGGGGGCATATTGAACTGATAAAAGGGGAGGATGGAATTGCTGTAGTCAATGAGGTTTCCTTGGAGGAATATCTTTATTCTGTAGTACCCAGTGAGATGCCGGCATCCTATCCCAAGGAGGCTTTGAAGGCTCAGGCAATCTGTGCCAGAACCTATGCTTACGGACATATGCAGCATGCGGCGTATCCTGCTTACGGTGCCCATGTGGATGATAGTACCTCTTATCAGGTATATAATAATATTCTCGAAAACGAGAGCACTACGGGAGCGGTAAAGGAAACCTATGGGCAGCTTTTGCAGACAGCTGACGGTGGCCTGGCAGGAACCTATTATTATTCCACCTCCTGTGGAGTGGGGAGCGACGCCAATGTGTGGAAGACGGAGGCTGCTTCAGCCATTGATTATTTGAAGGCTGAAACGATTAATGAGTCCACCATGCAAATGAAGCTGATGCTTAGAGAACAGCAGGAAACAGGAAGTGAGGAAAGTGTCATGAATCCGACGGATATGGGAGAGTATTTGCGGGAAGAAGAACATTTTGCTGAATTCATAACTTCTGTTAACGAGGATGACTTTGAGTCAGGGGAAGGCTGGTATCGCTGGAGCTACAAGGTGAAAACGTTGGATGCAGAGCATATTTGTGAGGTTTTGAAGAAACGGTATGAGGCTTCCCCAAAGCTGGTGCTTAGTCAGAATAAAAAAGGTAAATATATCAGTCAGGATATCAAGGATTTTGACGAGATTAAGGATATGTTTATCGCTAAACGTGGAAGTGGCGGGGTGGCGGATGAACTGGTCTTAGAGACCAATAATGGTGTCTACAAGGTGATTACAGAACACAATATCAGATACGTGCTCTGCGACGGTGAGACGAAGGTTGTGAGACAAAACGGCAGTCAGGTTGCCATGCCTTATCTTCTGCCCAGTGGCTTCTTTATCATGGAAACCGATGAAAAAGGTGGAGAAATTGTGTCCTATACCTTGACAGGCGGAGGTTTCGGTCATGGAGCAGGAATGAGTCAGAATGGAGCCAGAGCTATGGCTGCTAAGGGTTATACCTGTGAGGATATTCTGCTGTTTTTCTATGATAGGTGTAATGTGGAAGCCGTTTATTAGATAAAGTGTAGAAAGAATGGAGATTGACATGCTTCATAAGTGTTGGGTGATTTGGCGGGACTTTTCCGTCAAGATGCGTAAATTGAATATTGCAGCTCATGCAGCCGGCACAGCATTTTTCTTCTTTTTGTCGCTGGTTCCTATGCTCATTGTAATCTGTACAGTGATTCCGTATACACCTCTTACAGCAGAGGATTTAATCGAATTGGTCAAGCATGTGGTGCCTTCCGCTGCAGAGTCTTTGACAACCGGATTAATCCGTTATGTGTATCGTAAGTCAGCAGGGACTCTGTCGTTGGCGCTGCTTGTTACTATCTGGTCGGCGGGCAAGGGTGTTCTGGCACTTATGCGAGGACTGAATGCTTTGAATGATGTGGAGGAGAAGCGCAATTATTTTGTGGTGCGTCTGATTTCCAGTTTTTATACGATTGTAATGCTGCTGATAATTATTTTGTTTCTGGTGGTTATGGTGTTTGGGAATCGTTTGATGAATCTGATATTGTATCAATTGCCACAGCTACAGGTGCTGGTATCCTTTTATATGGAGTTTCGCTTTCTGATTGTGTGGGCTTTGCTTACCATGATGTTTGCAGCGGTGTATGCCTATGTTCCTGATAAGAAATTGCGGTTTAAGGAACAGATTCCCGGAGCATGTTTTTCTGCGGTGGTATGGAGCGTGTTTTCCTGGGGCTTTTCTCTGTATGTGAATCGTTCCGGTGCTTTTAGTATTTATGGCAGTTTGTCTATTATAGTGATTGTGATGTTCTGGATGTATCTGGGAATGTATATTGTGTTGATTGGTGCGTGGATTAATCATTATTTTGCGCCTGTAAATAAGGTGCTGATGGGGACAGCCAGAGAGGAGAAAAAGCATACAAACCCTTGACATTTTCCTGCAAATTGACTACAATAGGTTGGAGTGAAAAGCTATGAAGGTGCATAGTAGTGTTTTATCTTCTGTCAGAGAGAATGGGTCAGCGGCTGGAAACCTGTTTCAGTTCAGATAAAATGTCGAAATTCCCACCGGAGCTGCTCGGGTGAACATTTTGCTATAAGTAGTCCGAGCCGGGTCACGCACGTTATGCGTAGGATAAGTGTCTGAGAAAATTATTATCTCAGGAAATAGGGTGGTACCGCGTATATTTACGTCCCTTGCCGTATGGCAAGGGACTTTTTAGTTACAAAAAGCGTAAAAAGGCGCAGAAAGAGGGATAAGATGAAAGCGAAAGTAGAGCAAATCAGAGAACAGGCTCTGGCACAGATTAAGAGCTGTGAGACAACTGAGCAACTGAATGAAATTCGTGTGAGTGTTCTCGGTAAAAAGGGTGAACTCACAAGTGTGTTAAAGTCCATGAAGGACGTGGCACCGGAAGACAGACCGAAAGTTGGTCAGTGGGTAAATGATGCAAGAGCAGAGATTGAGGCTGTGCTTGAGGAGCGCAAGACTCAGATGGAACGTGCCATTCGTGAAGCACAGATGAAGGCAGAGGTTATTGATGTAACATTGCCCGCCAAGAAGGCAGAAATTGGTCACAGACATCCCAATACCATCGCACAGGAAGAGGTAGAGCGTATTTTTGTGGGCATGGGTTACGAGGTTGTGGAAGGTCCGGAAATAGAGAAAGATTACTATAACTTTGAGGCATTGAATATTCCCGCAGATCATCCCGCCAAGGATGAGCAGGATACCTTTTACATTAATGGAGACATTCTGCTTCGTACCCAGACCTCCGGCGTACAGGTTCATGAGATGGAGAAGGGCAAGCTTCCTATCCGTATGATTGCACCCGGAAGAGTATTCCGTGCAGATGAAGTGGATGCAACTCATTCACCTTCCTTCCATCAGATTGAAGGTCTGGTAATTGACAAGAATATTACATTTGCAGATTTGAAGGGTACTTTGGCAGAGTTTGCGAAAGAGATGTTTGGTGAGGATACCAAGGTGAAATTCCGTCCTCATCACTTCCCCTTTACAGAGCCCAGTGCAGAGATGGATGTGAGCTGCTTTAAGTGTGGTGGCACAGGATGCCGTTTCTGTAAGGGTGAGGGCTGGATTGAAATTCTCGGCTGCGGCATGGTACATCCCCACGTACTCGAGATGAGCAACATCGACCCCGAAGAATACACCGGCTTCGCATTTGGCGTAGGCCTCGAGCGTATCGCCCTCCTCAAATACGAAATCGACGACATGCGCTTGCTTTATGAAAACGATATACGTTTCTTAAAGCAGTTCTAATATTGGCAAAAGAAAGGAAAAACAAATCATGAATACAGCGTTATCATGGATTAAAGCATATGTACCCGAGCTGGAGTGTACCGACCAGGAATATCGCGATGCGATGACCTTGAGCGGAACCAAGGTAGAAGGTTTTGAAAGAAAAGACAAGAATCTGGAGAAGATTGTGGTGGGACAGATTGATTCCATCGAAAGACATCCGGATGCAGACAAACTGATTGTATGTCAGGTAAATATCGGTAGTGAGGTCATTCAGATTGTGACCGGCGCACCCAATGTAAAGGAAGGCGACAAGATTCCCGTAGTACTGGATGGTGGTAAGGTTGCAGGAGGTCATGACGGAAGCCCTCTTCCAGAGGATGGTATTCGTATTAAGGCAGGAAAGCTTCGTGGCATTCCTTCCAATGGTATGATGTGTTCTATTGAGGAGCTTGGTTCTGACAAGAATATGTATCCCGATGCACCGGAGAATGGAGTTTATATTTTCCCGACAGATGTAGAGGTTGGTGCAGATGCGGTAGAACTTTTGGGTTTGCATGATACTGTTTTTGAGTATGAAGTGACCAGTAACCGTGTAGACTGTTATAGTATTCTTGGCATTGCGAGAGAGGCAGCAGCTACTTTTAGAAAGCCTTTTATTGCACCCGAGGTAAAGGTTACAGGCAATGATGAGGATGTAAATGATTATATTAGTGTAGAGGTGAAGGATGCCGACCTTTGTCCCCGTTATTGTGCAAGAGTCTGCAAAAATATTAAGATTGCACCTTCACCCGAGTGGATGCAGAGAAGATTGGCAGCAAGCGGTATCAGACCCATCAACAATCTGGTTGATATCACCAATTATGTGATGGAAGAGTTTGGTCAGCCTATGCATGCTTTTGATTTGGATACCATTGCAGGTAAGAAAATTATTGTGCAGCGCGCTAAGGATGGAGATGAGTTCCAGACTTTGGACGGTCAGATGCGCAAGATGGACAGCGATGTTTTGATGATTTGTGATGCTGAGAAGCAGATTGGTATTGCAGGTATTATGGGTGGTGAGAATTCCAAGATTACCGATGAAGTTAAGACCGTACTTTTTGAGGCAGCAACCTTCAATGGTGCCAATATCCGTAAGTCCGCTAAGAGAGTAGGTCTTAGAACCGATGCTTCCGGTAAGTTTGAAAAGGGCTTAGACCCCAGAAATGCAGAGGCGGCAATCAATCGTGCATGTCAGCTTATTGAGGAGCTTGGCTGTGGTGAGGTTGTAGGTGGTATTGTGGATGTAAAGGAGCCTTTGGCAGAGCTTAAGGTCCTTCCTTTTGAGCCTGAAAAATACAATCAGCTTCTGGGAACCGATATTTCTGAGTCTGATATGCTTGAGATGTTTGAGCGTCTGGAGATTAAGGTTATTGCAAACAGCTGTGGCGACAGATGTCTGGAGATTCCCTCCTTTAGACAGGATTTATTGAGCCGTGCGGATATTGCAGAGGAAGTGGCAAGATTTTACGGATATGATAAGATTCCTACAACACTTCCCAGTGGTGAGGCTACCATGGGTAAGCTTCCTCACAAGCTTCGTATTGAGAAAAAGGCAAGAGATATTGCTGAGTATTGTGGTTTCTCTCAGGGAATGACCTATTCCTTCGAGAGCCCCAAGGTATTTGATAAGTTGTTGATTCCGGAAGGAGATGTACTTCGTCAGACAGTAAATATTTCCAATCCTTTGGGTGAGGATTTCTCTGTAATGAGAACTATTTCATTAAATGGTATGTTAAACAGCTTATCTACCAACTATAATCGTAGAAATAAGAATGTAAAGCTCTATGAGCTGGGTAATATCTATCTGCCCAAGGAGCTTCCGGTAAATGATTATGTGGATGAGAGAATGCAGTTTACTCTGGGCTTCTATGGCGATGGTGATTTCTTTACCATGAAGGGTGTGCTGGAGGAGTTCTTTGAGAGCGTTGGAATGGATGGCAAGAAGGAATATGATCCTGAGGCAGGTAAATCTTTCCTTCATCCCGGACGTCAGGCGCTGGTTAAATATCAGGGCGAAGTAATCGGTTATCTGGGAGAGGTTCATCCTGAGGTTTGCGACAATTATGATATCGGTACCAAGGCTTATGTGGCAGTGCTTGATATGCCCAAGGTGCTTCCTTTCACAACCTTCGACAGAAAGTACGAAGGCATTGCGAAGTTCCCTGCAGTAAGCCGTGATATCAGTATGGTTGTTCCGAAAGATATTCTGGTGGGTCAGATTGAGCAGATTATCGAGCAGCGAGGCGGTAAGCTTCTGGAGAGTTACGCATTGTTTGACCTCTATGAGGGAAGCCAGATTAAGGAAGGATTTAAGTCAGTTGCTTATTCCATCACCTTCCGTGCCAAGGACAGAACCTTGGAGGAGAGTGATGTAACTGCAGCGATGAAGAAGATTTTGAACGGACTGGAGCAGATTGGAATCGAGCTTCGTCAGTAAAAGGAAAGGGTAGAGCATGGAAAAGAAGAATGTCTGGGAGACTTATGACGCCAAGGCTTTGAAGAAACTGGAGAAATTGAATGAAGAGTACAGAAGTTTTTTGGATAACGGAAAGACCGAGCGAGAGTGTGTAGATAACATTGTAAATATTATCGAGGATGCAGGTTATGTGGAGTTATCTTCTCTTGCAAAAGCAGGAACTGCTTTAAAGCCCGGTGATAAGGTTTATAGTGTTTGCATGAATAAGTCTTTGATTATGTTTCATGTGGGTGATAAGCCTCTTAGTGAGGGTATGAACATTTTGGGCGCTCATATCGACAGTCCCAGATTGGACATCAAGCAGAATCCTCTTTATGAGGATGGTGGTTTTGCTTATCTGGATACCCATTACTATGGTGGTGTAAAGAAGTACCAGTGGGTTACCATTCCTTTGGCAATCCATGGTGTTGTGGTTAAAAAGGATGGCACTACTGTGGAGATTAATGTGGGTGAAAATGAGGACGATCCGGTATTCTTCGTGTCTGACCTTTTGATTCATTTGGCAGCTGAACAGCTTGAGAAGAAGGCTGCCAAGGTGATTGAGGGGGAGGCCCTTGACATTATTGTAGGTAACAAGCCTCTTGTCATCGAGAAAAAATCCGGTAAAAAGGATAAGAAGGACGAGGCTGAAAAAGCCACTGCCAAGGATGCGGTAAAAGGAGGAATCCTTCAGATTCTCAAGGAGACTTATGATATGGAAGAGGATGATTTCCTTTCCGCAGAGCTTGAGGTGGTTCCTGCCGGTAAGGCGAGAGAAGCAGGCTTTGACCGAAGCATGATTTTGGCATACGGTCAGGATGACAGAGTCTGTGCATTTACTTCCTTGAAGGCAATGCTGGATTCTTCCAAGACCGCCCGTACACAATGTTGTATTTTGGTGGATAAGGAGGAGATTGGCTCTGTAGGTGCTACCGGTATGCAGTCCAGATTTTTTGAGAATGCTGTGGCGGAATTTATGAGTCTTACAGGGGAATACAGTGAGCTTAATTTGCGCAGATGTCTTGCGCACAGCTGTATGCTTTCCTCTGATGTAAGTAGTGCCTATGACCCTAGTTATGCGGCAAGCTTTGACAGAAAGAATGTGGCTTACATGGGCAATGGTATGGTACTTCTTAAATTTACAGGTGCCCGCGGCAAGTCCGGTTCCAATGATGCCAATGCTGAGTATATTGCTCATATCAGGGATATTTTTGATAAAGAGAAGGTCCTTTTCCAGACAGCGGAGCTTGGAAAGGTTGATTTGGGCGGTGGCGGAACCATCGCATATATGCTGGCTTTATATGGCATGAATGTGATTGATTGTGGCGTGGCAGTGTTGAATATGCATGCACCATGGGAGGCAACCAGCAAGGCGGATGTGTATGAGACCTACAGAGGCTACAAGGCGTTTCTTGCCCATGCCGATGATGCGAAAGTTTTTTAGAATACGATGGAGTAATTATGGATAATAAACAGGAAAAGAAACTGGAATTGAAGAAGTCAGATTTTTATTTTGATTTGCCGGAGGAACTAATTGCCCAGGATCCTTTGGAAGATCGTTCCTCCTCCCGTTTATTAAAGCTAAATAAAAATACCGGTGAGGTTTCCCATCATACCTTTAAAGAGATTGTGGATTATTTAAATCCCGGAGACTGTCTGGTTCTGAATAATACAAAGGTGATTCCTGCAAGGCTTCTTGGAGAGCGTGAGGGGACAGGTGCCCATGTGGAGGTGCTTTTGTTAAAGCGAAGAGAAGCAGATGTATGGGAGACATTGGTGAAACCCGGCAAGAAATGCAAACCGGGAACCCGTCTGGTATTTGGAGAAGGTCTTTTGCATGCGGAAGTGCTGGAGACTGTGGAAGAGGGGAATCGTCTGATTCGCTTTGAATATGAGGGGATTTTTGAGGAGGTATTGGACCGTCTGGGTGAGATGCCTCTGCCTCCCTATATTACACATAAACTTCAGGATAAGAACCGTTATCAGACCGTTTATGCCAAGTACGAGGGTTCGGCGGCGGCTCCCACGGCAGGTTTGCATTTTACACAGGAGCTTCTGGAACAGATTCGAGAAAAGGGTGTGAATATTGCGTGTGTGACACTTCATGTGGGATTAGGCACCTTCCGCCCTGTAAAAGAAGAAAATGTGTTAGAGCATCATATGCACTCTGAGGCTTATGAGGTGACGGAGGAGACAGCAGAGCTGATTAATCGTACCAAGGAGCAGGGCGGAAGAATTATCTGTGTGGGTACTACCAGCTGTCGTACCGTGGAAAGTGCCTCGGATGAAAGCGGAAGAGTGATGCCCGGATGCGGTGATACGGAGATATTTATTTATCCCGGTTATCGTTTCAAAGTGCTGGACGCGCTGATTACCAATTTCCATCTGCCGGAGACTACACTAGTAATGTTGGTGTCTGCGTTGGCC
>CAYOGM010000081.1:0-11609 GCA_964403595.1 uncultured Acetatifactor sp.
ACAGCGGTTTCAAAAGTTGAAGCCACTGTATATGAGCTAAACTAAATGACATTGACTCTTTATGGGTTACTCAAATATATACACGACAAACGCCCCGCGTCATTGTGACCGGGGCGTTTATTTACTATCCGAGCTTAGATGGCATCCTCATCCTGACTTATCTGTTCCACACGGTTTGCGCAGGCATTATCTACCTGCTTCAAAAATTGTCTGCTCAAAAACAAACAGATAAAAAATGCTATACAGGTTGATAAAGGCTGTGCCTCCTGTACACCTGCCATTCCTCTGATGCGGGGCAGAATCAACACCATAGGTATAAAGATAATACCGCTTCGAAGAGCCGAAGAAACCGTAGCCCACATACGCTGTCCGGTGCTCTGAAATCCCATCTCTGTCACCATGGTAATCGGTACCAGAATCAAAGCCATACAATGCAGTTGCAGGGCACGTACCGCATACATCACAACCTGTGCATCATCACGGAAAATACGAATCAAAGGCTCCGCAAAAATTACCACAGGAATAGCTACCGCCACCAAAATAATCTCTGACAATCCAAAGGTAAACCAATATGCCTTCTTTACCCGTGCGTACTTACCGGCACCATAATTAAAGCTGCTTACCGGCTGGAAGCCCTGACCAATACCAATTGCCAACGACATAACAAAGAAATTAATCCGGGAAACCACACTCATGGCTGCCACTGCAGCATCTCCATACACTGCTGCACTGCTGTTCAATAAAATAGTCGCCACACTGTTCAAGGCCTGACGAAGCATACTGGGAAATCCGGTAGCCACAATATTTCCCACCGTCTCAAGACCCAAATCTACCGCTTTCAGCCGAATTCTCGTCTGTGTCTTGCCTGATATAAACATAGCCACCAGAATAGCAAAGCTAATCAACTGAGATACCGCTGTAGATATCGCAGCTCCTGCTATCCCCATCTTACACACGAATATTAAAAGTGCATCTCCACCAATATTCAGAATCGCTCCCGTCATCAGACCCACCATTCCCAGCTTGGCACGCCCCTCATAACGAAGCAGATTATTCATGGTCAGACTAGCCGTCTGAAAAGGTGCCGCAAGAATAATCCAAAAGATATAGGTCTTAGCATAGGGCGCAATAGTCTCCGTACTTCCCAATACAAACACCAGTGAATCCAATGTCAGAAGACTCACAAGACCCACAACTGCCCCTAAAAGCAATGCCATAAAAAATCCTGTAGAGGTGTATTTTGTAGCCTTCTCGATATCTTTTGTCCCCAGGCTCCGGGACATAATACTGCCTGCGCCTTGACCACACATAAAACCCATGGCCTGTAAAATAGCCATGTAACCGAATACCACACCCACTGCGCCGCTGGCACTGTTTCCCAACGTCCCGACAAAAGCAGTATCCACCAGATTATAGATATTTGTCACCAGCATGCTGATAACCGTCGGCACTGCCAACGCTGCCACCAGCTTCTGCACCGGTGTCTCTGTCATTTTTATATACTGCCTATCCTGAAAACTTTTTGCCTGTTCTGTCATAAAATCCTCCCAAACATTCACTCTTTTTCTATTATACACCTTTTGTGAATTATTGTAAAAGGAGATATGGGAGAATCCCTCTCTTTAGTTAAACTACTTTTTTGTCTTTTGTATCTGTATTATCGTCGGACTTCTCCTTCTTCTTACGCTCAGCAAGAGAAGAACCGTTGTCCACCCACCAGCACCATACACCTGCCAGCGCTGCAACCACACACAATACACCTACAAAAATATCCTGTCCCATAAAATTATCCTCCAAATATTCAATATTTAATCTTCGTATTATCACGTCCATTTTTGGCGTACACAAATAAACCTATGTTTCCATAGGCTGCTTATAATAATTTCAGGGATTTATTTTTCGCCGTCAGCTTTGTGAATATAATTTGCTATGATATCCTGACAATAGGGAATCTGAGACTCCACCTTGTCCTGATATGTAGAAATATTCTCCTTTTGACAGAGAATACAAGACAAACACCAAAACTCAAAGGCAACCTTCGCTGCCCGCTTCATATAATTTGCAGAATTTTGAAGTGCCTGACGCCGGGTCTGACTGTAGTTCCCGGCAGTTTCGACAGTACACAGTTTTGCCTCATCGTAGGTATTATCAGACACTAAAAGATATGTATCAGAAGCAGAAACAGGTGCGCATCCATACACCGAAACAGATTTTGCTGTCTCGACATACAAACCGGTACATAATACAAATACTGCTGCAAGCAGACATTTCCATCTATACCTTTTACTGCGCACCCGCTTTCCTCCTTAAATTTCTTTATTTTCCCCTTCGCCTTTTATTATGCGAACCTTTTCCACGCGCTTATCATCCATCTCCAGCACGTTAAGTTCAATATTCTCGTAAGTAAACACATCTCCCAGCTCAGGCACTTTACCAAGCTGATTCATAATCCAACCGTTCAGAGTCAGCGCATTAGCTTCCTCTTCCACAAGCTCCAGCTCAAGACACTCGAAAACCTTCTCCAAATGTGCATTGCCTGACATGATATATTCTGTTTCAGACTTTACAATAATATCCTGACTGACCTCATCATGCTCGTCCCATATTTCTCCCACAAGCTCCTCCAGAATATCCTCCAGAGTGATGATACCTACTGTTCCACCATACTCGTCCAGTACAACAGCGATATGAGACTTTTTCTGCTGCAGCTCCTTTAACAATACACCGATTTTCTTGGTCTTGGGCACAAAAATTGCCGGTCTGACAATACTTGCAATGCCCTTATCCGTATTATAAATATGATTATGGAAATCCTTGTGATAAATAACACCCACAATGTGATCAATATTATCTTCATATAACGGCAGACGAGAGTATGCAGTTTCTGTAAAGACAGCAGCTATCTCATCCTTGGTAGCAGATGTGGGCACACCGGTAATATCAATTCTGGGTGTCAGAATATCCATTGCCACCAGTTCGGTAAACTCCATGGCATTCTGAATAATCATGCTCTCCTGTTCATCAATGCCACCATCCTGCTCTGCCTCTTCTACGATGGAGAGAAACTCCTCTTCTGTAATACCACTATCCTCCTCCGATTTGATAACCAGAGACAGCAACTTTTTCCAAAGTCCAAATAAATAGTTGAAGGGAGTTAAAAGAATCACCAACCCTTTCAGAAGGGGTGCCGAAAACATTGCAAACTTCTCGGGAGATTCCTTCGCAATACTCTTTGGTGTAACCTCTCCAAAAATAAGAATCACTACCGTAGTAACCGCTGTAGATGCACTGGGTCCAGCTTCACTCCCCAGCCACTTAACAAACAATACCGTTGCCAAAGAAGCACTGAGAATATTCACGATATTGTTTCCAATCAAAATGGTAGACAAAAGACTGTCATAATTTTCCGAAAGCTTCACTACCAAAGCAGCCTTCTTGCTCCCCTTTTCCGCCATGTTCTTGATTCTGATTTTGTTCAGCGAGGAGAATGCGGTCTCCGTTGCTGAAAAATACGCTGACATTACGATACAAACAATAATTATTATCAGCGAAATACTGTCACTTTCCATTTTTGTTCCTTTCTTTTAATTTTCACTTTAGTTATTTTAAAAAAATTCTATTTACCATAATAACAAAAAACCACACAAATGAAAAGACCTTTTTACACGATTCCTTTGACCAGACTTTAATCTATCCCAAAATCTTCTCCAACATACTCACACGATTGAAGGGAAATGAGAAATAATATCCGTCCACGAAATCATCTGTGAGAGCCATCATCTCTTTTGCCAGCTGAATACCTGCCGCCTCGCCCTCTTCCCTTGTCATATCTTCACGATACCGTGCAAGCACTTCTTCCGTCACATCAATACCTGTCATTTCGTTTTGCATAAAGGTAGCATTTTTCAGACTCACAAAGGGCATAATCCCACACAAAATCCGTGCCCCTGTCTCCTGCTTCACCTGTCTGAGACGCTCTACCCCTTCCTGAGTAGACACCGGCTGCGTCAGAAAGAAGGTCGCTCCGGCCTCCATTTTCTTCTTCACACGGCCAATTTCCACATCCAGATTCCGACGCCCCTGATTGATGGCTCCACCATAGCATACAGGAGCCTCTGCAAACTGGTCTTCATTCATATCATTTATGATGCGCATCAGCCCCACAGAATCAAAGTTAAACACGCTCTTTATACTGTTTCGCACAACTGATGGAATAGGGTCACCCGTAATCACCAAAAAATTGTGTATATGATTAATATGAGCGCCCAGAAGCTGGGAACGCATAGCAATGGCATTCTTGTCACGACAACAGATATGGGGCATAACACACATGCCGGTCTCTCTTGCCACCTTCTCGGCCATAAGGATGGAATCTGCTCTGGTTCTTCCGGAAGGGGAATCCGGGAAGGTCAATACATCCACTCCACTCTTTAAAAGCAGATGGGCTGCATCCATCAACTTCTCATCATCGCTGCCCAAGGGCGGTGCAAGCTCTACCGCAATGAGCTTCTTATTCTCTTTACCGGCCCAGAAAGCATTATTCTCCTTCGGCACAGGTATTTCTACTCTTGCCTGCATTTTTTGCTTCTTAACAGATTGTGCAGCTGCCAGCTTCTCATTGATTTTCTTTATGTATTCAGGAGTAGTACCACAGCAACCACCTACAATATCTGCCCCCTCCGCCGCAATATCACAGACCTTCTCCGCAAAGTAATCCACATTTTTATTATCAAAAATCATGCGATTCTGTACAATCTGAGGATATCCTGCATTGGGCAACGCTGTGAGAAATTTAGTGCCGCCAAACTGTACACTACGGATAAGCTGCTGCATATGTCCCGGACCCACACCACAATTAAACCCAATGGCATCAATTGCAGGCATTTTCTCCGCCTGATTAATCAGCTTACGGGCACTCAGCCCCGAATGGCTATAGCCAAACTGGTTCACTGAGAACTGCACGATAACAAAGGCCTTGTCGCCTATAAACGCAAGCGCTTCCTTGATATCCTCCAAGTCAGACATGGTCTCAAACACCAAAATTTTCGCGCCCTCCTCTAAGAAGGTACGACAGATTGTCACATACTCCTGTGCCACACGTTCCTTGTCTTCCTGATTCTCACAGGGAATCTGGCCGATATCCGCCGCGATGTAAACCGACTCCCCCTGCGAGTCAGTTGTCTGCTTCTCTGCCACCGCAACCGCTGTCCCAACCTCCCGTACAGCCGCCTGCGCCAATTTATATCCTTGACGAATATTCTCCTGCACCGCTTCCAAACTTGCATTCAGCGTAAAGGTATTACTGGCAAAGGTATTGGTACGAATAATCCTTGCCCCAGCCTCAATATACTCCTCGTGAATCCTTTTGACGCGCTCCGGATGCTCAGCATTCGCCAGCTCCGGCAACTCCTTCGTGTCATACAAATACGCATAGTAGGTGCCAAAAGCACCGTCAAACAACAGCTTTTGCCTCTGCAAAGCTGCTACCATCTTCTCATTACAATTACTCAATTTCTCTCTCCTAATTTTACGGATTCAGACCAATAACGCCTTTCTCCCATTTTATCTCTTCGTCTTCTTCCAACCAAGACAACCAAAATTGCAAGCATCCACACACTTGCCACAACGAATACATTCCGCCGACACAGAAATCTGCTCCGGCTTCAAATTCACCGGACAAGCCCTCTGACATGCCATACAGGCGGTACAACTTTCCTTCTGCCAATGCACCTGCACCAGACTAAACCGGTTGAACCAGCCATACACCGCACCTAAAGGGCACAGATACTGACAAAATGGCCGATATACCATCACAGACAGAATGATTATAACAAATAATACCATCATCTTCCAGTAAAATAATCCACCTATTTGAGTCTGCAACTGTTCATTGGTGCCAATCAGTGGAATTGCCCCAAAAAGTGTACCTGAAGGACACAGGAACTTACAAAAAGCAGGAACCTTGGCAAAGCCTGTGAACAAAAAGACCGAACCTACTATTGCCAGACCAAACAGCACCAAATATTTGCCGTATTTTAGCACATTATGACCGGGCAACTGCTTTCTCTTTTTAAACATTGGAATCTTGTACAGCAAATCCTGTACCAGACCAAAGGGACATAACCAGCCACACACAAAGCGCCCCAAAAGGCTTCCAAATAGGAAAAAGAAGCCCAGCACACCAAAGGGAATCTCCAGATTCCGTGCGTTCAAAGCTGCCTGCAACGCCCCCATTGGACAGGAGCCTATGGCCCCCGGACAGGAATAACAGTTCAGCCCCGGCACACAGGCATATTTAAGCGGTCCCTTGTAAATCTTACCATTTAAATAACCATAGACATAGCCATTGGTTATAATGGTATATATAATTTGAACAAACAGCCGGATACGTGCCGGACTGAACTTCCTCATAGTACATTCCTTTCTTTGGCTACGTCTTGATTGGTTTATCCAATACCGATACACTCAAGGCAGATCATCACAGCCTTGCGGTAGATGTCCTCAAGTTGCCCCTGCCACAGGCCAACCGCCAGGAATACAACTCCTATGGCCAGGCCTATCATCCACATATTTTTACTACTCTTCTGCCAAAAGTTGCTCAATTAACTCCACCCAGCCTTCCTTGGAATTGGCACCTACAATATAACCTAAGACCTCGCCCTTCTGATTCACAAAAAAGGTGGTGGGAACCGCATCTGTTCCGCCTACAAGTTTGGTATACAGGGACTCATTCAAGAGAAGATGGGGATAATTTGCTCCGGTCTCCTCAATCAGTGCCTTGGCATTGTTAATTGCATCTTCATCGGCCCCCTCCTGCACATCGCAGATAATTCCCATAATCTGAAAATCTGCCTTATCGTAGGAAGCGGCAATCTCACCTAAATCCGGCATCTCATTAAGACAGGGATTACAATAAGTACCCCAGATATTCAACATGGTCAGCTTGGAATCTGCAAAGCAGGCATCCGTTACCGTCTCCCCCTCAATGGTCTGCGCCTCGAAGGTCAAAACATATGGCTTATCCTCAGGAGTCTCGCCCTCTGCTGATTCTTTCGAATCATTCCCAGCAACTGCTTCACCTGTCGTTTCTTCCTCGTCCTTCTTTACGTTTTCAGACTCTACCGAATGCAAAGTCCCCGGCTCTACATGTTCTGCATCAGGCTGTCCACAGCCCACCAGAGCACACGAAGCCAGTAGCAATAACCATTTTTTATAGTTCATAGATAGACCTCTTTCTTTTTTCATATCAACTAAATTAACGGTGATATTCATTTCTTGTGCCCGACAGATTACTCTTGGACATCTTCTGATGGCGATAACTGATTTTACCACCACGAAATCCCACAATATCATCCAGTGTCAGCTCAATTTTTCTGCCCTCCACGGATTCCTCAATACCTGGAAGCTCCCATTTGTTCAGCATATGAAGCTTGCCGTACTACATTCCTTTTTTTGCATCATGGTAAACCTTTTCTACTTCATCCCTTATATCAAGGAACACCTCTACCATCATGGGATCAAAATCCTGCCCACTTCCCTCTCGAATAATATCAAAGCACTTATCCAAGGGCATAGCATCCCGATAACAACGTTTCTCTGAAATTGCATCAAATACATCTGCTATCGCCATAATCCTTGCAGCAAGCGGAATTTCTTCACCTTTCAGCCCATCCGGATATCCTTTACCGTTCCATTTTTCATGATGGAATCGTGCCACCTCATAGGCCATCTGTGTATATACTTCATCTTCCATATGCCCGAAAGTATTACGAATAATTTCTCCGCCTCTTGCAGCATGCTGCTTCATCACATCATACTCTTCATCCGTAAGTCTTCCCGGTTTCTGAAGAACACTATCCGGTATAGAAATTTTTCCTATATCATGCATTGGTGCAGCCTTGACCAAATTTTCCATATATTCCTTCGTTAATATATCTTCATACAAACCTCTCCGCTTTAATGTTTCTGCCAAAAGTTTTACGTAAAGAGATGTTCGTTTTATATGTCCACCTGTGCTACCATCTCTGTTTTCAACAAGTGTTGCGTATCCTATAACCATCTCATTATGATACTTGGTCTGCGCTTCTACAGCATGTATCAGATTACTCAACAGTGCCACTGTTCTTGTACAAAGCATTGTAAAAATAACCGCAATTGCCACCAATATCATTGCTCTGGGAATTATTCCCCACATAACTATCTCATAAAGATCATCAAAATTATCATCTTTTACAGGGGTCACATAATATGCAATAACCTGCCCTATAGATATACACACTGTGGTAAATATCGTGGCAATAACATTTACTTTTTTGGAAAAATACAGACTTGCAACCGCTATTGGATATACATAAATAACCACCACATGATAATTAAGCGTAATACTTATTATTGTTACAAATAAAACCGCACTTATTACATTGATATATTTCACATAGTTTCTTTCTATTTTCAATCCATAGGTAAGCACTGTAGGAAGCAATAACAATACTCCACTTACCATATACGATATTGTCATGATTACTTCATCTATCACAAACAATCCCATCCGATTAAAAAGATATACCACGGTGAATATGATAAATGTAACAAACATCACCTTTGCGACTATGCAATTTGCCTGTTTCTCATTCTCCCTTAGAATCTCGTCCTCTTTTATCATACTGCCCCTCCACTGTTTTCGTTTTGTATTCTACCTATTTCAGAATAGCACAGTACCCACACCCATTCAAGGGACAAATTTTTCAAGAAACGAGGATGCGGCTTGTGCTTTCTTTTTGCGTGCAACTAGAGTATAATATTTTCATATTATTTTTTCTTAGGGGGAAAACAATGAATTTCAAAGAAATAATGAACAGTTCAGAATATGATTTCCTACGGACTCATGAACATCTGGGTAACCGGATTATTCTATTGGGACTTGGTGGCAGCCACGCCTACGGCACAAGCATCGGTGGCGGCGACATTGATTTCCGCGGAGTGACATTGAATCTGCCTTCGGACCTGTTGGGGCTTACGGAATTTGAACAGTACGAGGATGACCACACAGATACAGTGATTTATTCCTTTAATAAAATTATCAAACTTCTGCTTGAATGCAATCCCAATACTTGTGAAATTCTGGGACTGGACGAGGAACAATACCTGATTAAAACGGCTCTGGGGCAGGAGTTGATTGACCATAAGGATTTATTCCTGTCCAAACGTGCAGCCAAGTCCTTTGGAGGCTACGCAAGCGCCCAGTTAAGAAGATTACAAAACGCCATCGCCAGGGATTCCATGCCACAAACGGAGCGGGAACAGCATATTTTAAATTCCGTGCGAAATGCCTTGGAGGATTTTAACAGACGATATGAAGAAACATTTCAAGGCAGTCTGCGGCTTTACATTGACAAGGCCGTAACAGAGGGACTGGAATCCGAGATTTTTGTGGATGCCAATTACCAACATATGCCCCTTAGAGAATATGAAAAAATGTTTGCTACCCTGAATATGGTGGTACGAGACTATGACAAAATCGGAAAACGCAACAAGAAAAAGGACGACAATCATCTGAACAAGCACGCCATGCATCTGATTCGGTTGTTTATGATGGCAATCGATATTCTGGATAAGGGGGAAATCAGAACTCACCGCACGGACGATTTGGAGCTGCTTTTGCAGATTCGACGAGGCGAATTCCAGAAGGAGGACCACAGCTTCAAGGATGAGTTCTATGAGATTTTGGGGCATTATGAGAAAGAACTGGAGCGCGCCACAAGAGAGTCGAAGTTGCCGGACAACCCGGATATAGAGAAGGTGGCAGAGTTTGTGGAGTATGTGAACCGAAAGGCAATTGAGATGGAATAGTGTAAAATTATTACACGGTCTCATGAGAACGGAGATTATTTATGGTTACTAAAATTCGTGAAAAGTTATCAGAAATTGAAGTGCAGGAAAATGTGAAAATTTTGCTGGCGGTAGAATCCGGCAGCCGTGCATGGGGCTTTGCCTCACCGGACAGCGATTATGATGTGCGGTTTATTTATGTGCGCCCTATGGCGGATTATCTGCGGCTGGACGAACCCAAGGATGTGATTGAGTGGCAGCTGGACGAGGTACTGGATATCAACGGTTGGGACCTGAAGAAGGCGCTGGTGCAGTTCCGCAGGGGCAACGCTACGCTTTTTGAATGGAGCAATTCGCCTGTGGTGTATTGGAAGGCGGACGAGTGGGATAAGATTTATGAAGCAGCGAAGGGATATTTCTCTGCTAAGGCCGGAATTAACCATTATTATGGCACAGCTCGCAACACCTTTGAAAGCTATTTGCAGGGGGATATGATAAAGTATAAGAAGTATTTCTATGCACTTCGGCCATTGCTGGCCTGCCGGTATATTGAGGAATACAATTGTCCGCCTCCGGTGCTGTTTGAAGAGCTTATGAAAATGAATCTACCGCAGGATTTGAGAGCAGGGATTGATGAGTTGTTGGCGGTAAAGAAGGTTACCGTGGAAGGGGAATTGAACCCGCAGATTCCAGTGATTTATGAGTTTATTAAAAAGGAATTGGAGAATTGGAAGAAAATGGGGGATGAGATGGCGGATGACCACAGGAAGGAGTGGGACACGTTAAATAATGTGTTTACGGAAGTCATCAAACAGCTCTAAGTCAATTTAAATCGCTGTAGTGCCAATGCGTTACAGCGATTTTCCATACTTCATTTCTAATCGATTACTTTTTCCAACAAATTTTATATACGGAATTATTAGTATTTCCTTCTGCATTTACATAACCGGTTAAAACCAGCATTTTCAAATATCTTCTTACCGTTGCTGCAGATTTTCCACTTACTCTTTCTGCTTCTTTTGGCGTTATTTCTCCCTTTTCTTCGATAAACTTGATTATCTTCTCAACTTTACAAAAATCACTTCGTTTCAAAACTTCGCTCAAAACTTCGCTCAAACTTCGCTCATTTTTTTCAAAAACTTCGTTCAGAATTAGCTCATCCGTTTCCGTTGCAAACCCTTCATGCACGAACAGCCTGGTTATAAAGTAACTTCTATCCTCATCTGTCTCAAATTCCGGCTTTGGAGAGCCATTTGCCTCCAGCGCATCCAAAATTTTCTTAAACCGGTATTTCTACCTTCCGTCAAATGCAACTCCTTTAAGAAGTCTCCGATTCGACGGTTCCTGTAGCGACGGTTTGATACGCGATAGCTTTTTAAACCTTCAATCGTTACAGAACGGTCAGGGCCAGGAAAGCTTACGATTTCAATTCTGTCATTTTCCACGCGCACCTCGATTGGCTCACGCTCGTCATATGCACGGTGATAAACAGCATTAGACAAAGCTTCTTCTATTGCTGCATATGGGAAATTGAAGAAACGGTCTGCTTCCGCTCTGTCGGGATACTTTACAACCTTCTCGGTAATAACTACATTACGAATATACTGCAATGCATCCCGTAGCTGTTGTTGTATCGGACCCTTGAAGGTTTTCTCAATGATATCATTACCGCCAAGCCCACTAGGGAACTGAACTACATCAATCTGTGTATAGGGAAAAAACTTATCCGGTTCCATGCTAAAAAACATCAAACCCACATTTTTAGGCTTGGTGTACTCCGG
>CAYOGM010000081.1:11619-12046 GCA_964403595.1 uncultured Acetatifactor sp.
CAAAACATCCAAATTTGCTTTATCTCTAATATAATCTGAATATGGAATCGGTGGCAATTGATCGTCCATATCTGTACGTTTGCCTTTCGCTCCGTAATATACAGACGAGAAAATGTACATCTTTGGAACCGATGCCGCCACAAAAATTGCCTCCGGAAATAATACCTCTACACTGTAATACACATTCTGAGTAGGCGTAATTTGTTCATGCCATTTCATAATGTCCTCTCGCATTCCATTATCTTCCAAAACAATATCTCTATCGCCCATAAAAGCGTGTCGTATATCATAGCATATTCCGAGCAATCGATTCTTAACTCCATAATAAATCTCAGTCTAGTCGTCGTCTAATCCCGTTATCCTGTATATACTTTCTACCAGTTCATAAAAATCCTTATAATCTCCCTGTATTGTGATGCCTGCCAAA
>CAYOGM010000082.1:0-11902 GCA_964403595.1 uncultured Acetatifactor sp.
TGCCTAATGCTCGGCGCAATTTTAATGACACTGTTTTCCGAATGCTTTTCCGCAAAAAAACAGCTCTTCTAAGCCTATACAATGCAGTGAATAAAACGAATTTCACTAACGTGGAGGATATGGAAATTACTACTTTGGAAAATGCGGTTTATCTGGGTATGAAAAATGATGTCTCCTGTGTTTTTTCTTTTGAACTCTGCATTTATGAGCATCAGTCCACGGTGAATCCCAACATGCCTTTGCGGGATTTGATGTATGTAGCCCAACAGTTGCAGAAGCTGGTGCCACAGGACAATTTATATCGAAGCAAGCCTGTTAAGATTCTTGTGCCAAAATTTGTAGTGTTCTATAATGGAACAACTCCCATCCCGGAACGAAAGGAGTGCCGTTTATCTGATTTGTATGAAAAGCCCGTGGAGAAGCCGGATTTAGAGCTGGTGGTAACGGTGTACAACATCAATCCGGGCATGAATAAGGAGCTGATGGAAGCCTGCAAGCTTCTGAAAGAATATGTGCAGTTTACGGAGAAAATCCGTGAAAACAGCAAGACCATGGAGTTAAAGATTGCAGTCAGTAAGACTGTAAATGATTGTATCAAGGAAGGGATTCTGGAAGATTTTTTGCGAGAGCAGCGTGCGGAGGTGATTGCCATGAGTATTTATGAATATGACCAGGAAATGTATATGCAGGTGGTGAAGGAAGAGAGCTGGGAGGATGGACTCACTGAGGGACGTATTGAAGGTCAAAACAGAATGCTTTTACTTATTCAGTATATGCAAGACCATAATGAAATGCATCTTGTTGATAAACTTTATGATGAAGACTTTTTACAGCAAATGTATGACAAATACAGCTTGTAAAGGGTAAAAGTTTCTATTTTGGACGCTAATTTTAGTGAAATCTACGGAGGTTGGTAATACTTTTAAAATGAATTGGGCGAAATAATTTTTTGGTATGTAAAGGTCAGAATGTTGGTGGGCTCTACTCCTATCTGTTTCAGCTTTTCAACAGATTCCTCAACAGATTTTTCGTCAGAGTATTCAGGAATTAGAGGTACTTTTACTATATATTTTTCTTTGTCTACACGTTTGGAAACTTCTGTCAGATTGTGAATTACTTGAGTGTTATCACGTCCGGTATATTGTTTGTAGATATCCGCTTGCATGGCTTTAATATCGATAATAAAGGAGAATCTGCCGGTCAAAAGTGGTTCCAACTGTTTGAAAGGTACATTCAAGGAAGTTTCGATATTGATGTTCCATTCCGAAGGACATAGCTTGGCAAATTCAAGGATGGCATCTGTCTGTAAAAGGGGTTCTCCGCCACCGAAGGTAGCCCCGCCTCCGGTATAGAGAAAATAGCAATGGTCAATAGCTAATTCATCCACCAGTTGTTTGGGAGAAATCCTTTTTAGAATGGAAGAATCCTTAAGCAATTCTCCGTTGATGCAATAGGGGCAGGAAAGAGGACATCCCGCCAGTGCTATCAGTGAAGTGATACCTTTTCCGTCTGTTTTCATGCGATGTCTGCTTATGGTAAGCATTGAAAAATCATTGCTCATTTGTATTTTCCTCTATATTCTCTTCGAGTATTGCAATATCTCCCGCCAGCTCCCATTCTGTACTTTCGGGAACTACTATTTTACCTTCTATTTCCGCTCCTGAGACATCTAATCGACCTTTGATATCTTCTATCCCTTCTGACTGAATTGTTTCCGGATATGGAGCAACACCTTCTGTTGTCTTCCAAATAGAAGAATCTAAGGCATTACAGCCGGATAAACTTAATGCTGCTGCCGTGGTAATACCTGCTGTAGCCACTTTGCGTTTTACATCTGCAGATTCCATCTGCTTTTTCATAATGGCCAGATTCAGCATCATCTCTTCACTCTTACATTTAGGACAGGTGCCGCTACAATATCCCTCATAGGTGCATTCGGATTGTTTCAAATCAATACCCAAATCTTCTGCAATTTGTGCGCGGATTTTCTTGAGCTCCCTGCATTTTTCTTTATGTAGACGAGTTAATTCTTCTTTAGATTTACGCATAAGATTTCCTCCTCAATCTTCTCTTTTATATATAGACGACAAATAAAATGTCAGGTTTCAAAAATCAGAAAAAAGGACCGGATTTATATAAATCTAGTCCTCATCATCTTCCATTTCTACCGGTTGCAGAGAGAAAATAAACTCGGTTCCCTCCCCTTCTGTACTGATTACATTAATATTTTCGCCATGGGCATTGATAATTTCTTTTACAATAGAAAGGCCCAGACCAGTACCTTTCTTATCTTTACCACGGGACAAATCGGATTTGTAGAATCGGTCCCAGATGTATTTCAAATCGTCCTTGGGAATACCAATACCGCTGTCCTTCACAGAGACGAATACTTTATTTTTCTTCTCAGAAGTTTCTATCTTAATAATAGAATTCTGATGGCTGAATTTGATGGCGTTGTCTGTCAGGTTATAAAGAATTCGCTGAATTTTCTCCATATCGGCACGAACGTACATTGTATTGCCGGTCAGTACCAGTTCGATAGTGAGATTCTTCTGGCGGCAAAGTCCTTCAAAGGTAGCTGCTGTGTTACGAATTATCTGATTGATATCAAAATTAGTTTTATCCAGCAACATACCCTTGGTATTCAGATTGTTCAGGGTCAACAGTCCATTAGTCAGATTGGTCAGACGGTCAGTCTCATTAAGTACAATCTGTAAATATTTTTCATACATTTCAGGAGGAATCGTACCGTCCAACATAGCCTCCAGATAGCCGTGAATGGAGGTCAGTGGAGAGCGAAAGTCGTGGGATATATTTGCCACAAATCGCTTTTGGTCATCCTCGGCCCGGGCAATTTCACTTGCCATGTAATTCAGACAGGCTGCCAGATATCCAATCTCATCCTCGCTGTCCACAGTAAATTCATAGTGCATATTGCCGGAAGCATATTGTTCTGTTGCATAAGTAATCTTAGCCAGGGGCTGATATACCATCTCTGTGAAAAAGATTAAAATGATAATGGACAACAAAAAGATAATTGCTGCTGTAATGTATGAGATGTTCAGCAAGTTGTCACTGGATGTCTGAAAAGAAGACATATTGCAGATAATTACCACATATCCCTTCACCATGAAGTCCGAAGTAATAGGTGCAAAAACACTGAGTACATCGGATTCATAGGTATCAAAAAAAGTATCCACTGCATAGTAAGAACCATTAGTGATGGTTGGGTCAAAGGCCTCGATTACAATAGGTTCATCCAGATTAAGGTCAGTGTCAGTATCCAGAACCAGACGACCGGAAGGATTGATAATCCGAATCGTACTGTCCAGATAGGTTGCCAGCGCATCTAATTGGTATTTTACTGTTTCCAGACTGGTCTCACTGGTATATAATCCGGAAGCATACTGCTCCGAAATCAAAACTGCTTCTTTGTACAGACTTTCCGCTTTTTCGCGAATCAACTGCTCTCTAAGCATACTAGGCACAAAGGTAGCCACAGTGATAAATGCAAATACACCAAATATGAAATATGCCAATACAAATTTCAAATAGAGCGTTTTCTTCATTAGTTGCGAACCTCAAATTTGTAGCCTATGCCCCATATAGTGGCAATTTTCCAGTTAGCATAATCCTTAATTTTCTCACGTATACGCTTGATATGTACATCCACGGTTCGTGTATCACCAATGTATTCATATCCCCAAATCTGGTCCAGAAGCTGTTCTCTGGTAAAAACATGATTGGGAGAAGCTGCAAGAAAATACAAAAGTTCCAGTTCCTTAGGAGGCATATCTACATTTTCTCCCATGTAGGTTACGGAGTAATTGGTAAGATTAATGGAAAGCTCCTGATATTCCACACACTTATCATCACTCTTTTCTACCACAGGTGCAGCAGGCTTATATCGGCGGAGAACTGCCTTTACCCGAGCTACCAGTTCTTTGGAATCAAATGGCTTCTCAATGTAGTCATCTGCTCCCAGCTCCAATCCCAGCACCTTATCAAAAACCTCACCTTTGGCAGAAAGCATAATAATGGGAGTGGAGGATTTGGCACGAATTTCCCGACATACCTGATAACCGTCAATACCCGGAAGCATCAAATCCAGCAGTACCAGATTGGGAGCAAAGCTTTCATAATTTTCCAAAGCGGACTCACCATCATTTACTATCAGGGTCTCATAGCACTCCTTAGTCATATAGAGTGCTATCAGTTCTGCAATGTTGTTGTCGTCATCGACAATTAAAATTTTCTGTTTATTTGCCATAAAAGTCTCTTTTCTTATTGATTATTAAATGTGATTACTTGAAAGTAACAATCGTCACGCCTGCATCGCCCTCGCCATATTCACCCAGACGATATTCTTTTACATATTTCAGACGTTTTAAATGTCCATGAACAGCATTTCTCAAAGCTCCTGTTCCCTTGCCGTGTACTACCCGCACACTGGGAAGATGGGCCAGATAAGCGTCGTCCAGATATTTGTCAAGCTCTGCCAGTGCCTCATCTACAGTGCGTCCCAAAAGATTAATCTCTGTGGATACAGACAGGGATTTGGACATTTTGATGCCGGAGGTACTGCTCTTTTTGGGGGTATAACCGGGAGCGGTTATAGTGTCCTCCTGCACCAGAGCTAAGTCATTAATATTGGTTTGAGTACGCATGATTCCACACTGCACGAACAGATTGCCTTTGGCATCAGGTAAGGTATTTACGATACCTTTAAGTCCCATGGAAAGAATCTTGACGCTGTCACCTTTTTTGAGCTTTTTGGGGTCAAGAGCCTTGTTTTGTCCTGTCTTTTTCGCCTTGTCAGCCTCTTTCTTGCTCAGATTCTCATTCTTGCGGTTAATCTGGTCACGGACTTTTTGACGCTTACGCTCCAGTTCTTTGATATCCATGCCGGAGGCAGCAGCCTTGTTGAAGTCGCGGATGGTCTCGTCTGCTACATCCTTGGCTTCCTGTAAAATAGCCCGGGCTTCTTCATTGGCCTCTCTTAAGATACGCTCCTTAGCCTGGTCAATCTTCTCGTTTTTCTTGCGAAGCTGGTCCTCCAAAGTGCGGATGCGCTCTTTGTACTCGGAAATTTCCTTTCGCTCATTCTCAATAGTTACGCGGCTTTGTTCCAAATCAGCAATAACGTCCTCGAAGCTCTCATCTTCCTTGCTAATCTGTTCCTTAGCAGCATCAATAATTTTATCGGAAAGTCCCAGCTTGGAAGAGATTGCAAAGGCATTACTCTTGCCGGGAATACCAATAAGCAGACGATAGGTGGGCCGCAAAGTTTCCACACTGAACTCACAGCATGCATTCTCTACATTTTCTGTAGAAAGTGCATAAATCTTCAACTCACTGTAATGTGTAGTAGCCATGGTACGGATACCGCGCATATGCAAATGATTCAAAATTGCAATGGCCAAGGCTGCGCCCTCAGTAGGGTCTGTACCGGCACCCAGCTCATCGAATAAACACAGGGAATTCTCATCGGCGTGCTCCAGAATGTGGACAATGCTGGTCATATGGGAGGAGAAAGTGGATAAGCTCTGCTCAATACTTTGCTCGTCTCCGATATCTGCATAAACCTCTGTAAAAATAGACAACTCCGAACGGTCCAGAGCCGGAATATGCAGACCGGACTGACCCATCAGGGTAAATAGTCCTACTGTTTTGAGGGATACGGTTTTACCGCCGGTGTTAGGTCCTGTGATAATAAGCAGGTCAAAATCTCTGCCCAGATGAATGTCAATTGGCACTACCTTTTTCTTATCCAAAAGTGGATGTCTGCCCTTGCGGATATTAATATAACGCTTGCGGTTAAACATGGGCTCTGTAGCATTCTGCTCCATGGCAAGCTTAGCTTTTGCAAAAATAAAGTCCAAAAGGGTCATGACCTTTTGATTGGCAGTAAGCTCCTCTGTATGTTCTGCCGCCTGAGCACTGAGGGTTGCCAAAATGACTTCTATCTCCTCCTGCTCCTGCAAATCCAGCTCCTTCAGCTGATTGTTCAGACTTACTACTGCTGCCGGTTCAATGAAAAAGGTGGAACCGGTGGAGGATTGGTCGTGTACCATACCATTTACCTGGCCTTTGTATTCTGCCTTTACAGGAATACAATAGCGATTATTGCGCATGGTAATGACAGCGTCCTGCAAGTAAGTGCGGTAGGCGCCGTTTAACATGGAATTGAGCTGGGCATGAATCTTGTCATTGGTGGAAACCTTGGCTCTGCGGATACTTTTCAGCTTAGAGCTGGCATCATCTGCAATCTCCTCCTCGGAGAGAATACAGCGATTGATTTCGTTTGCCAGCTGAGTCAGGGGTGTCAGTTGCTCAAAATAGCCGTTCAGACTATCTTCCGGGGCATCCTCACGGTCTTTTTTGCCGTAAGTTTTGATGCGGCTTACATTGTCAAGCATTGCTGCCAGCTTTAGTAATTCGGACACGGATAAAGTACTGCCCACTTCCAAAGAACGGATGGAAAAGCTTAAATCCCTGTTGCTGCCAAAGGAGGTACTGCCTTTTTTGAAAAGGCGTTCCAAGGCATCCTTGGTCTCCTTTTGTGCCTGACGGATTTCGTTCAAATCCGTGGAAGGTACAAGCTCCCGACACAGTTTTTTGCCGGGCTCGGAATCTGCTTTATCTGTTAAAATCTGAATGATTTTGTCATATTCTAAAGTTTTTAAAACCTTTTGATTCATAATGATACTCCAAATGATAACCTATTAGATACTATTCATAGCCTCATTCGCAAAATCGACCCTGCGGGACTTTCCTTTTGCTCATGAAGGCTTCTCGCCAGATGAATTTATAAAAGTATCTGACTCTGAATAGTATCATTATATATGAAAAGGTGGATAACCGCAAGAAACAGTATAGAATTTGTGGATATAGTGTGATAAAATGGCTATGGATAAACGAAGAAGAAAGAGGCAATGCAATGCAGGAGAATAAGCCCGATCAATATTCTGAATTCAGTCAGACCAGCGATTTTATGATAGAAAAGATTAAGGAACGACCAATAAGCCGAAAAAAGCTTATTCGCAAAACTGTGATTACAGCTGCTATGGCAGTAATTTTTGGTTCGATTGCCTGTCTGACCTTTCTGTTGATAGAGCCTGTTATCAATAAATGGCTTTATCCCGATGAGGAACCGGCACAGGTGGTTTTTCCCGAAGATATGGAAGAAATGGCACCGGAGGACATGCTGTCAGAAAAAATACCTTCTGACAGTTCCGGAAATCTATCTTATACTTCTTTAGAACAGGAGAAAATTCAGGATATTTTGTCTGAAATTGTGTTGGACAAAGAAAATTACTCTCAAGTTTATGATGCAATGGCTTCATATGTGGAAGAGTTGAATCATTCCATGGTTACTGTAACCAGTGTGAGCTCTAATCTCGATTGGTTTAATAATGTGGCTGAAAGTAAAAACCAGGCTTCCGGTGTAATTATCGCCAACAACGGCAAAGAGCTTTTGATATTAGTGGATTATGCGCCCTTGCGTAATGCACAGAGTATGACAATGACTTTTTCTTATCTGGATATGTCATTGGATTCACGTTCCCAATATCAGATTCCCGTAACTTTGAAACGGCAGGATGAGAGCACAAATCTGGCTGTTTTGACAGCTGATTTAAAAAATATCCCTGAAGAGGTACTGGGAGAAAACGGTATTACTATTGCTTCTTTGGGTTCTTCCAATATTAAAAATCCGGTGGGAGTACCTGTAATAGCCATGGGAAGTCCCATGGGTGTATGCGGCTCCGTAGGATATGGTGTAATCACGGCATTTACTGCACAGAATCAGAAAGCTGACAGTAATTATAAAATTTTACAGACAGATATTTATGGAAGTCAGAACGCCGGCGGTGTATTATTTGATTTACAGGGCAAAGTAATTGGAGTGATTACCACGCAGAATAACGGAACTGACATGAAAAATATGATTAAAGCATATGGTATCTCTGAATTAAAAGCACGCATTGAAAAAATGTCTAATGGTAAAAGATTGGCATATATGGGCATCAGTGCCGTAGATGTCACCAAAGAAGCTCATGATAACCAGAGAGTGCCCTATGGTGCTTTTATCAGAGCGGTGGAAATGAACTCTCCTGCCATGCTTGCAGGAATTCAGCAGGGGGACGTATTGACTGTTTTTAACGGTAAAGAAATTCTGTCCTATAATGATTATATTGATTGCCTGATGCAGGAAAATCCTGACAGTACGGTTAAATTAACTATTATGCGGTCTGCTCAGGGTGAATACAAAGAAATGGAAGTTGAAATTATTTTGACAACTCAATAAAAAATGGAGGATTCTATGAAGTACATTAAAGATTTGAGAGAGGGAGAAACACTCTCCGGAATTTATCTGTGTAAGCACAAACAGGCTGCTGTAACCAAGAATGGCAAACCTTATGAAAATGTAATTTTGCAGGATAAAACGGGCACCATCGATGCTAAGGTATGGGACCCTAACAGTCAGGGAATTGATGACTACGATGCTTTGGATTACATAGATGTGTATGGTGACGTAACCAGCTTTAATGGTATGCTACAGGTCAGCATTAAGCGTATCCGCGTATGTCGTGAGGGTGAATATAATCCTGCTGATTATCTTCCTGTAAGTTCCAAGGATATTAACGAGATGTATCAGGAGCTTCTAGGGTTGATTAAGACTATCAAAACGGATTGCTATAAGCAGCTTTTGGAAAATATGTTTGTGAAGGATGAAGCTTTTGCCAAGGCATTCCGCATGTCTTCTGCTGCCAAAGCAGTTCACCATGGATTTGTGGGAGGTCTCTTGGAGCATACCTTAAGCGTTACCAAGCTGTGTGACTACTATTGTACTGCTTATCCTATTTTGAACAGAGACTTGCTTCTCACGGCAGCAATTTGTCATGATATAGCCAAAACAAAAGAAATTTCCGCTTTTCCGGAGAATGATTACACGGATGACGGACAGCTTCTGGGTCATATTGTTATGGGTTCCCAGATGGTGGCGGAAAGGGCAGCAGCCATTCCGGAATTTCCTCATGTACAGCTGACCCAGTTACAGCACTGCATTCTGGCTCATCATGGCAAATATGAGTATGGTTCCCCCAAGATTCCTGCATTGATTGAGGCAGTGGCACTAAATTATGCAGACGATACCGATGCCAAGATGGAGACCTTTAAAGAAATTTTGGAGAACAATAGTGATAATAAGGACTGGTTTGGTTATAACAGATTATTTGAGTCCAATTTGAGAGCTACCAGAGGAGCTAATTAGTTTTCTTCTATCGGATTTGATTATTATAGGATTTAATTTGGAAAAGGAAGATTATGACACAGATTACAATTGATGTATTAAAAGTAACAGATTTGGTGCGGGAGGCCGGCAAAATTCTTTTGGAGCGTCGAATGGAAGTTTCTCAAAAGGGTAACAATTCCAATTTTGTAACCTCCTGTGATATTGCAGTGGAGGAATTTCTCTCAGGCAGATTGCGGGAGATTTTGCCCGGTAGTCTGATTATTGGTGAGGAGAGCGAGGATAATCCTACGGATGGAAACCTTCTATGGGTTATTGACCCCATTGACGGAACCTCTAATTTTATCCGGGATATCGGCTTAAGTGTGATTTCCGTGGGGCTTGTGAAGGATGGCGAACCCTATCTGGGTGTGGTGTATCAGCCTTATCGAAATGAAATGTTTTATGCTCAGACAGGTCAGGGGGCTTATTTAAACGGTGAACGCATTTATGTTTCAGACAGAGATTTTGCACATTCTCATCTGTGCTCTGCCATGAGTCTTTATGATAAGCGTTATGCGCCTCCCTGTTTTCGCATTATAGACAGAGTATATCAGGAGGCGGATGATTTGCGTCGCCTGGGTACTGCTGCCATGGAGCTGGCTTATCTGGCCTGTGGCAGAGTGGAGCTTTATTTTGAAATCCGAGTATTCCCTTGGGATGCGGCAGGCGCCATTCCCATTATCAGAGAGGCGGGCGGTATTGTGGAGATTTTATATCAGGAGAAATTTCCTTTGGATAAGCCCTTTGCTATTTTGGGAGCCAACAATGCAGAGAATTTTGCAAGATTAAAGGAAATTGTGACAGAGGAATTACCGGAAATACCTTACTACTAAGGATAATGCAATGAATACACATGAGAAAATCGCATTGCATCATAATGAAAGTTCCATCCGGACGAGGATATAGAAGACATTTTAAGTGTCAATAAGATGGATTATGAAGTAGCTGACATCTGACAAAGAAAGGTAAACTCAATGGAATTTAAGAAAAACGACTATCTGACAGTTACAATTGAAGATATAAGTAGTGAAGGTGAAGGAATCGGCAAGGTGGATGGCTTCACCTTGTTTGTTAAAGACACCATTATCGGCGATGTGGCAGAAGTTAAGATTATGAAAGCCAAAAAATCCTATGCTTATGCCCGATTGGAGAAGCTTATTACCCCTTCTCCCCATCGTGTGGAACCGGTTTGTCCTACCTACAGACAGTGTGGGGGCTGCCAGCTTCAGGTCCTTTCCTATGAACAGCAGCTTGCTTTTAAACATCGCAAAATTCGCAATAACCTCATTCGTATCGGTGGTTTTGAGGAAAGCTTTATTGATAAAATTATGGAGCCCATCGTGGGCATGGACGAGCCTTTTCGCTACCGCAATAAAGCTCAATATCCCATAGGCATGGACAAGGAAGGAAACCCCATTGCCGGGTTTTATGCAGGCCGCACCCACAGCATTATTCCTAATATTAGTTGTGAGCTGGGTGTTACGGAAAATGAGACTATCTTGCAGATTATTTTGGACTATATGAAAGAAAACAAGGTTTCTGCCTATGATGAGACTACCGGGCAGGGACTGATTCGCCATGTGCTGATTCGCAAGGGCTTTACCAGCGGGGAAGTGATGGTATGTCTGGTGGTGAATTATAAGGGGAAAAAGGGTGGCGTTGTGCCTAAGGCACAAGAGATGTCAGCAACTGCGGGTATGAAACCTCGTGCCGAAGGTAAAGCTCAAGCTATGCGCTTCCTGCCTGCTCAGGACAAGCTTGTTGATGCATTGGCAGGGGTTCCCGGTATGACCAGTATCTCTGTCAGTATCAATACCGAACGTACCAACGTTATTATGGGTAAAGAAATTCACAACATTTGGGGAGAGCCTACTATTTCCGATACCATTCATGTGCGGGATATGACCAAAGAGGGCTATCCTTTGACAAGTCAGGAACTGACCTTCAAGATATCTCCTTTGTCCTTTTATCAGGTAAATCCTATCCAAACGGAGAAGCTTTACAGTTTGGCATTGGAGTATGCAGGGCTTACCGGAAAAGAAACGGTTTGGGATCTCTACTGTGGCATCGGTACGATTTCTCTATTTATGGCTGGCAATGCAGGTAAGGTCTGTGGTGTGGAGATTATTCCACAGGCTATTGAGAATGCTAAGGAGAATGCTGTTCGAAATGGCATCACCAATGCGGAATTCTATGTGGGCAAGGCCGAAGAGGTTTTGCCGGAGTTCTATGAGAAGGCAAGCAGGGAGGCAATGTCCGGTGTTGCAGCAGCAGATGTAGGCAAAAATGCGGCAGTTACCACCGGCACGTCAGCAACACAAACATCAGAAGATGCAGACATGCTCCATCCCGATGTCATTGTTGTAGATCCGCCCCGAAAGGGCTGTGACACTGCCTGTCTGGAAACTATGCTTAAGATGCAACCGGAAAGAATTGTCTATGTTAGCTGTGATTCCGCAACCCTGGCAAGGGATTTGAAGGTGCTGTGTGAGGGTGGATATGAAGTGAAAAGAGTTAGGGGAGTAGATTGCTTTAGTCAGACGGTGCACGTTGAGTGTGTAATAATGATGCAGTATAAACCCAACAAGTTGGGCTAGAAAAAGAGAA